>DATGIH010000542.1:0-10961 GCA_035295865.1 Bryobacteraceae bacterium | reverse complement strand
GGTGAGCTTCCCCACGCTGAGCACGCACCCAGCTCCCGGCCCACAGCACTAGCACCGGAGCAGGAATGGCCGGTTCGGCAAATGTGGTGGCAGGCTCGAATTTTCGCGCAGTGGGATCCCGCCAATCCCGAGGATGGCCGGCGCGAAATTTCGTGCCTGTTACCATTTTTGCCAGCGCACTGAGGTCTTTTAAATGAAGCCTTGGTTCTCCGGCTTCATCCTCGCGGTGGGGACTTTTGCGCAAGTCCCCACCGTCACCACGGACCAGCAAATCGCTCTTTACCAAAGTTGGGTCACCAAGAGCCCTACGGATATTTCTGCACGCACTCTGCTGGCCGGCGCCTACATTCAGAAAACGCGCGAAACCACCGATTTCGGCTATCTCGATCGCGCGTCCAAAATTCTGGACGGCGTTCTCAAAGAACATCAGGACTACGAAGCGCAGCGTTTGCGCAACATCGTCGAGCTGACTCTGCATCATTTTTCGAAAGCCGCGGAGTACGCCGCCGCCATGACCCAGCGCTGGCCCGGCGACGTGCAAAGCTGGGGAACCTTGGGCGACGCACGGTTGGAAATGGGCCAGTACGACGCCGCCCGCGAAGCGTTTGCCAAGATGCTCGAACTGAAACCCGGCCTCATGAGCTACAACCGCATGGGCTTCTACCGCTTCATCACCGGCGACGTGGATGGCGGCATCCAGCTGATGCAGAAAGCTGTTGACGCCGCGGCGAAATATCCCGAAAACAATGCCTGGTGCCTGGTTGAGCTCGGCAACATCTATTTCAAAACCGGCCGCTGGGACGACGCCGAGGCAGCCTACAGCAAAGCCATCGAAGTTTTTCCCACTTCGCACGCAGCTTATGCGGCGCTCGGTGCGGTGGCAGCAGCGCGCGGCGACTTGCCGAAAGCGATTGAAAAATACAAGCGCGCGCAATCCATCACGCCGATGATCCAATACGCCGGCGCTCTCTTCGATCTCTACACCGCGCTTGGAAAAACTTCCGAAGCCGCCGAGCAGGCCGACATGGTGGACTTGGTGACGAAGCTCGAAGGCGCGGCCAATCAGAAAGCGAACCGTACCATCTCGCTGATTTACGCGAACCAGAATCGCAATCTTGCGCAATCGCTCGAATTCGCGCAATCCGATTTCGAAGTCCGGCAGGACGTCTATACGTACGATGCCCTCGCCTGGGCTCTCTACAAGAATCAGCGCTTCGAAGAAGCCGCGCGCGCCGCCGCCCAAGCGTTAAAACTCGGATCGCCCGAGGCCCTCTTCTACTACCACGCCGGAATGATCGCGAACGCGCTCGGCCATAACGACGCCGCCCGAAAAGATCTGGACAAAGCGCTCGCCCTGAACGCGGGCTTCGATTTCCGCCAGGCATCCATCGCGCGCGATACTCTGAAAAAGATCCAAGTCGATTCAAAATGAAGTTCGCCACCCTGCTGCTATCGCTCTCCGCCGGAATCGTCGTCGCGCATCCGATGGGAAACTTCAGCGTCAGTCATTACGCGAAGATCGAAGTCCGCGAAAAGAATATCGAATTGATTTATGCTCTGGATCTGGCTGAAATCCCGACCTTCGATTTGCTCCGTTCCTGGAAACTCGAACGCTCAAGTCCGCGTGAGCAGTTGGAAACGAAAGCGCGCGAACAAGCCAAAGCATGGCTCAACGGATTACAATTCACTTCGGCCGGAAAAACGATCGTTCCCAAATTTCTGAGCTCGGAACTGGTAATCAGTGACGGCGCTGGTAATCTTCCCGTAACGCGAATTACCACGTACGCCTCTCTCAACGCTGCGGTGGGAACGCTTCAATACGAAGACCACAACTTCCCCGATCGCGCCGGATGGAAAGAAATCGTCATCGTTTCCGGCAAAGGAACCACATTGGAAAAGGCGAGCCAGCCCGCGACCGACGTCAGCAAAGGACTCACGAGTTATCCGCCCGACCCAACCGTCGCGCCTCCGCAAGACTTGCGCGCGGAACTCACCTGGCAATCCGACCGCAAGCCCGTTCAAAAACCGGTAATCGCCCGCATACCCCAGCCCACCATCGCTCCTGCCGCGGTAGCTCCAGCTGCAACCACCGCAGCGGCCGCGCCTCCAGGCACCGTGGTCCGCGGCGACCGGTTGTCCAGATTGCTGCATGAAAAAGAGCTGACTCCTTGGATGATGCTGGTCGGAATCGCGTTGGCATTCGTCCTCGGCGGCGCGCACGCGCTCACGCCCGGCCACGGCAAGACGATCGTCGCGGCTTATCTCGTCGGTTCGCGCGGCACTCTAAAACACGCGGCATTCCTCGGCGCGATGGTGACGTTCACTCACACCATCAGCGTCTTCATCCTCGGTATCGCGACGCTGTTCTTCTTCCGCTTCGTGATGCCCGAAACTATTACGCAATGGTTGGGAGTAATCTCGGGTCTGTCGATTGTCGGAATCGGCCTGTGGATGGCCTACACCCGCTGGCGCACCGCGTCGCACCATCATCACCACGAGCACGATCATCACCATCATCACGATCACGACCACGATCACGATCATCACGCGCATGATCATCATCATCACCATGATCACGACCATGCGCACGATCACCAGCATCACGACCACGATCATCATCACCACGGTCCCGGCGGCCACTCTCACGTTCCGGACGAACTCTCCTGGGGCGGATTAGTAGCCCTAGGCGCAAGCGGCGGCCTGGTCCCATGCGAATCGGCGCTCGTGCTGTTACTCGGCGCAGTCGCCCTCCAACGCGTCGGATTCGGACTCCTGCTTCTCGTCTCCTTTAGCGCAGGCCTGGCGATCGTCCTGATGGCGATCGGCGCAATCGTCCTCTACGCCCGCAATCTTCTCCCCGAACGTAAACACTCCCACAACGCCTTCTTCCGCTACGTCCCAGTAGCCTCAGCAGCGGTAGTGACAGTGATCGGCCTGATCATGACTGGCATCTCGCTAGGCTGGATCCGCCCAAGCTGGATGATAGGCTAATCCCCAATCCCTCATCCCGAATCCCGCGCGGCCCTTCCGCCGCGCTATATTATAAGTATGCACTCACATATAAACTTCGCCTACCCTTGGCCCTTCGTCTACGGACATCTCGTCGTCACCGCTATCGCCGGAGCCATCCTCGCCCTCGCGCTTTGGCGGAAATGGTCCCTGATCCTGATCGTCCCGGTCGCCGCCCTAACGCTCTGGGCCGCCTCCGCGTTCGTGATGGTCCGCTTCGGATTCGATCTCAATGGCCGCGCCACCATGCCCACCCAAAATTTCTTGAAATCCGGATCGGGCCGCGTGCTCGATATGGGCGCCGGTACCGGCCGCAGCTCCATCATGATTCTCGAAGCCCGCCCCAACACCACGCTCGTCGCACTCGACAGCTTCGGCGAATCCTACGTCGAGCATTTCGGCGGCGATGAATCCAAGCCCGCTCAAGTCCTCGACGAAGGCCGACAGCGTCTGATGGCCAATCTACAAGCAGCCGGCGTCGAAAACCGCGCCACCATCCAACCGGGTGACATGCGCAAGCTGCCCTTCCCCGACGCGAGCTTTGACGCCATCGTCAGCGCCTACGCCATCGATCATTTGAATGAAGAAGGAATCCGAAGCGCCCTTTCGGAAGCCTCGCGCGTTCTGAAACCCAAAGGCGAATTCTTGCTCATGCTCGTCTACAAAGACACTTGGTTGAAATACACCTTCGGCCCGGTTCTCATGCACGCCGGAATGCGACGTTCCTCGCGTTGGGTGGATTTCCTGCACGACGCCGGATTTCAAATCGCCGAACAAGGAACTCGTCCCGCTACACTTTACTTCGTCGCCCAAAAACCCTGAGCCTCACTCTGGGCCCCAGTGAGGTGCCAACATGGATATCGATGGGTCGAGTCAAAACCGTATCCGATGCCAAGCTGCTCGAGGTCGCCCGGCGTGCATTCGTAAAAGAAGGATTCTCCGCTTCTACAAAAGCGATTGCCCGCCGCGCCGGAGTCTCGGAAGGCGTTCTATTCCAGCGCTTCACCACCAAGCAGGATCTCTTCTTCGCGGCCATGATCCCGCCGCCTGCGGATCTGAACGAAATCTTCCATCATCCGGCCGCCAGCGGATTCGACCTGTTCGCACAAGTCACCCTTTCGATGCTCGAATACTTCCGCACCACCCTGCCAGTCTTCATTCCATTGATGTCTTACCCAGCGTTCCGCTTCGAAGAGTTCGCCCAGCGCCATCCGGATTCCCCCATGGTCACCCTACGTCGCCGCCTGGTCGATTTCATGAGCGCGCAGCAACAAGCCGGAGCCATCGGGCCCGTAAATCCCGGCGCAGCAGCGCTGGTCGCCTGGTCCATCGCCCACTGCATCGCCTTCTTCGAACAACTAGGCGCCCACGGCGGCCGCTTCGATGAATCCATAATCCGAGCCACTCTTGAGTGCGCGTGGAACGGTCTTTCCCCAGCCCCGAGCCCCAAATCCCGAGCCCCGAAGTTACGCCCCACTCAGCCGCTGCGACCCAAAAATCCTTCCGCGTGAAGTTCTGAGCGACTTCCCAATCTCCACCAGCGTGAAGTGATTGAGCGGAAACTCCAGAAACACATGCAGCATGCTCAGGATGTATAAAATTCCAAAGCCCAGACGATAGTCGTACCAATAAGCGACTCCGGTTCCGATCCAAATCCCGACAATCGCCACCGCACGCGTTCGCGAAATCTCGTGCCACTTGATCACCGAAGTCTTCGAGAACCAGTTCAGATAGTGATAAAGATAGGCGAACGCAATCAACCGCATCACACCCACGCCAGTCGCTTCGTACACATTCAGCGGACGTCCACTGAATCGCAGCAGTTCATAATTCAGATACTGGAAACTGGTGTAGAGCTGCTTCACCCGATCGCTCGGAACCGCGCATGGCGCACTCACCGCAACGGTCGCGATCGCGCAGCAGATAAAAACCCCGAGCGACAGAATTCCCACCGTACTCTTGCTCTTCAACGCGCCCAGCAGAATAAACGCACCGGTGAAGAAAAACACGTGAACAATGGTGACCAGAAGATTGGCTGCCACCGCGTAATCCCGAAAGCTGCTGAAGTAGAACAGCCCCAGCGAGAGCACGAGAAACAGTCCAATCGCATTTAACCAATCGCGCACAAAGATAGCCGCTGCCGCTCCCGCGAATACCAGATAAATCAGCGCCACTTGAAAGGGCACTGGAACGGTCCGCTGCATCGGATCGTTCGCGGCATAGGCAAAACCGATGGTCAGCACCGCGAATGCCACCAATCCCAGCCACCAGCGGCGCGCTAGATTCTGCTTGGCAAAATAGTTACGATCGTGCAGCCACGAGATTTCGGTCAGGTAATGAATCGGGCCGAGAATGGCCCACGCGCACAAGAATACCTGGAAAGGCGCGGCAATCGCGGCGCCGGCCGCGGCGATCATCAACCCGATATTGAGCCAGTTGACGTCGTCTTTATTGGCTTTCACCGCAGCCGCGGGCGCGCTCAGCGTTTGTTTCATCTCTGAGCGAGTTATACCACACCGTCAGTGAATCGCGATCACCTTTGCGGACTCACTCACAGTAGACCCGCTCGCTTGAGTGACTTCGAAACTTACGCGTACTTCGCCCGTCAATGATTGGTAGGCGACAAACCCATCTTGCAGATCGCGTGGGTCCAACGGAATTGCTTTCGTGCTCTCGCCCTCGCTGACTTTGAGCATCCCTTTCACCGGATTCAGCGCCGCCACCGCAACGTGATCCCAGCGGATTTCCACCTGTTGCTTTTGCGCGCTGACCTTCAGACCCAATTGAGACGGTGGCGCCGCCACCGGAGCCGGAGCAGACGCTCTGGAATCCAGCCCCATCAAAATCGTCAACGTAGCGATGCTGAACAGCGCCGTAGTGATCAGAAGCCGAACCCACGAAGAGGTATCGTGAATCAGCCCCGACCGGGTCTTAGCGGCTACTCGGGGAGCGTGGTGGATTTGCGTGGCAACCATCCACCCTCATGATCGAGCGCGCGCGCACTCTGGAGAATGCCCTAACGGTACTGGGACGTTCTAAGCCACCGCAGATTTGACAATCAGCAGAGGCGGAGGCGGCGGGGCTTCCATTTCCGTCGGGCAACCGTTCGCGCAGACCAGCCACACCACCCCATCCCGGTCCTCAGGCTCCATTGGGGCCAGACAAACCGGGCATTCTGCCTCGGTACTTTCAGGCAGGTTCCCCATCGGGGAAGCATATCACTATTCGAATTTTCTATTTGTCCCCGTTGTTCAACGCGGCCGACTGCAACCCGCCGGCAGCCGGAGCGGAATTGCCCCAGATCACCGAGAACCCGCTCAGCGCGGCGTCGCCCCACATCACGGAGTCACCCCACATGACCGAATCGCCCCACATCACGGAGTCGCCCCACATCACCGAGTCACCCCACATCACGGAGTCGCCCCACATGACTGAGTCTCCCCACATGACGGAGTCACCCCACATCACCGAGTCACCCCACATGACAGATGCAGCCGCGAGTGTGACGGTTTTGGTGTCCGGATGATAAACCGCGACCGGCGACAACGCCGGGAAATTCGCGAGATCGTTATTCGTCATCGCCGCCGCGACATCCAGGTAGCCGGCGCCCACCGCGAAAATATCTTCCTGCGAGCTGTACGTCGTCGAGCTCAGAACATCTGTCGCGCTGGTGTAACGCGGCAAGCCTTTGCTCGCCGTCTTCATCAATCGCGCCTTAATCTGATCCGGCGTCAGTTTCGGATTCTGCTGCAACATCAAAGCCACCGTACCGCTCACCACCGGAGCAGCCATGCTGGTTCCGCTCAGTTTGAAGTAATCGGACGATGTGCCCATCGGCGCGCCCGTCTGCAAGGACGCGTTGGTAACCAGCGTATTCGGATATTGCGTGGCCAACGTGCAGTTGCGCGAAGCAAGCAGCGAAACGATTCCGTTGCCCGGAGCAACCAGGTCCGGCTTCACGATATGATCGCCGGGCGTCGGACCCTTGGAGCTATAGCTCGCAATCTTGTCGTCGCCGCGCCACGTCGTGTAATTCGCATTCATCGCGCCCACCGTGATCACAAAGGGATCGTTCGCCGGCGAATTGATGGTCGCGTAACCATCGGTGCCGAGCGTGTTGTCGCGGCCCATATTTCCGGCCGCAACCACCACCGTGATGCCGGCCTTCCAGGCCGCTTCCGCCGCCTGGCACAACGGATCAAGCAGGAAGCTCTCGTAAACCGGATGGCCCATCGAAAGATTGATGACGCGAATGTTGTACTGTTCCTTCAGTGCGATCGCTTCATCGATGGCCGCGATCACTTCGGATTCGCGTCCGTTGCCCTGCGCATCGAGCACTCGCAGGTTGATGATGTTCGCGTTCGGCGCGAGGCCTTTCAGCGTGTGCGTAAAACCTGGGCCGCTCGATGCAGCTCCATTCGCTGCGACGATTCCCGCTACATGCGTACCATGGCCATAATCGTCCCCAGCGTCGAGACCCGGCACGAAGCTCTCGCTAAATACAACGCGCGAATGCGAACGATCGGCCGACCACAAATCCAGTTTGCTGGTGACTCCGCTGTCGATCACCGCAACTCCAATGCCCGTTCCATCGAAACCCGCCGGCCAGAATTGATTGGCATTCACCGTTTGCGTAGTAATGTCGAGCGTGCCCGTCGCCGTGCGATCAGGTGATATGTACGTTACCTGCGGATTCATCGCAAGACGCGAAATCATGGACAGCGGCACGGTCATATGCGCGGCCGGAAGCGAGCGATACTGCCGCTTCAACTGCGCGCCCATGTGTAACTGACCTAACGTCTGCGCGGTCGGATGAGCCTTGAATTGGACGATGATGTCGACGTTCCCCGAAGCCGTCGACTTCGGCATATCCGGTGCGATCCGTGCCGCGCCGAACGCCGCTAAACTCGTCATGCCCACCAGTAAAAACCCAAGTGTCCCCTGGAACGCCGCGCTCTTCATGACTCCCAAATGGGCAGCTAATGTTCCAAACAATTCGCCTTTAGAATGTTGGAGATCCGGCGCGATGTGACATCCTGTCCCCGACAGTTTGTCTGTCGCATAGACAGTTCGTCCCTATTACTCCTGTTACTTGCGTACTACGACTGCGGTAACAAATTTGAAAGGAACATCCGAAGGAACGATCCGGCGAAAGAGATGCTAAGATAGACGCGCGGTA
Organism: Bryobacteraceae bacterium; assembly: GCA_035295865.1. GTDB lineage: Bacteria > Acidobacteriota > Terriglobia > Bryobacterales > Bryobacteraceae > Palsa-89. The sequence continues at coordinate 2,773 of DATGIH010000542.1, read as the reverse complement.
GCGTAATCCGACGACGATGATCGGCGAGACTCTCCGGCATTATCGAATCGACGCGAAGTTGGGTGCAGGGGGGATGGGGGTTGTTTATCGCGCCCTGGACTCCCACCTCGACAGGCAAGTTGCGATCAAGATTCTGCCGGCTGCGGCGCTGGGAAATGCGGATCGAAGAGCGCGATTCGCGCAGGAAGCGAAATCCGCATCGGCGCTGAGTCACCGTAACATCATTACAATTTACGACGTCGACACCGGCCAGGTGGACGGGCAGCCGGTGGAATTCATCGCGATGGAATTCGTCGCGGGCAAGACGTTGGACAAGTTGATCGGCCGCAAAGGGCTGCGTCTGACCGAAGCGCTGCGCTACGCGATCCAGATCGCGGATGGACTGGCCGCCGCGCACGCTGCAGGGATCATCCATCGCGATCTGAAACCCGCTAACGTTATTGTCACCGAGCAGGGCGATGTCAAGATTTTGGATTTCGGCCTGGCAAAATTCAATGAGCCGGAACCCGATGCGCACGCAGTGACGGAGAGCGTGCACATCGACGCGCTGCTGCAAACCGAAGCGGGCACGATCATCGGCACGGTTGCTTACATGTCGCCCGAGCAGGCCGACGGACACAAGGTTGACGAACGCTCCGATATTTTTTCGTTCGGCGCGGTGCTTTATGAAATGCTCACCGGCCGGCGAGCTTTCACCGGAAACTCGAAACTGTCGACGCTCGCATCCGTTTTGCATCAGGAACCCGCCGCGCTGAGCCAAGCCGAAGACAACATCCCGGTAGAAGTGGAGCGTATTATCAAGCGCTGTCTGCGCAAGGATCCGCAGCGCCGCTGGCAGAGCATGGCGGATTTGAAAGTGGCGCTCGAGGATGTTCTGGAGGATCTGGATTCGAGCAAAGCGGAAATCCGGCCGCTCGCCCCGCGCAGCGCAACCCGGCATCGTGGTTTGCCGTTGATGTTTTGGATCGCACTGGTGGTGCTCGCGACAGCGGGCGGCGCCTATCTGGGTTCGCAGCTTTTCAAAGAGCAGCAGCCCACGTTCGAGCGATTGACCTATCGCCGCGGCGATGTTTCGGGCGCGCGATTTTCGCCCGACGGACAGACTGTTCTCTTCAGCGCGCAATGGGCCACGGAGCCCGGCGCCATTTTTTCCATGCGGCCGGGCAGCCGCGAATCCAGGCCCTTGGATATTCCCGAAGCTCGCATTCTCTCCATCAGTTCCACCGGAGAAATGGCGATTCTGTTGGGCAGCGCGGCCAGCCTCGCGCCTGGAACCCTGGCGCGCGTTCCGCTTTCGGGCGGCGCTCCGCGCGAGGTTTTGGAAAACGTCAACGATGCGGATTGGTCGCCCGATGGCGCCAATCTCGCGGTGTCGCACACGGTGGGGCGGCGCTATCGCATCGAATATCCGATTGGGAACGTGCTCGAAGAAACCAGCGGAATGCCTCCGATGCCAGTGCGTGTTTCGCAAAAGGGCGATCAACTTGCGTTCTTTGAATACGACAACGCGGTGGGCGATTTCGCGGTAACCGTGCTCGACACGCACGGCAAAAAGCGCGTATTGTCGCGCGGTTGGAAAGCGGGATCCGGATTGGCGTGGTCGCCCAAGGGCGACGAAATCTGGTTCGGTGGAACCAAAACCGGCGGTGAACCGACGCTGCGCGCCGTCAAGATGAATGGAAGCGAACGAACCGTGGTGGAAGCGCCGGCCTCGCTGGTGCTTAAGGACATCACGCGCGATGGACACGTTCTGGTGACGGCGGAAGATTCGCGGGTTGGAATTTCGGGCGTCGCGCCGGGCGCCAAACAGGAGCGCGATCTTTCCTGGATGGACGCTTCGCGCATTTACGACATGTCGGCCAAGGGCGACAAGATCCTCTTCGTCGAAATGTCGTATGGAACGGGGCGCAACACCGCAATCTATTTGCGTGGAACGGATGGCTCGCCGGCGGTGCATTTGGGCGATGGCATCCGGCCGCAACTTTCGCCCGACGGAAAATTTGTGGCGTGCATCCAGATCGATGGGCTGAAGACCACACTGTTTCTGCTGCCCACCGGCGCTGGTGTTTCGCCGCCGATTCCGTCCAACGGAATGCACTACGAACGTGTGGAATGGTTCCCAGACGGACAACGGCTGCTGATTGTCGGCAACGAACCGGGCAAGCCGCCGCGCACTTTCGTACAGAGCCGCAACGGCGGAAATCCCGCGCCGATTACGCCGGATGGATTGCGCGGAACGCGGGTCTCGCCGGACCAGAAGAGTGTCACGGTGGCCGATGGCGGAAAGTTGAAACTGTTTCCGATCGATGGCGGCTCGCCGAAGGAGATCGCGGATTTGGAGCCGGGCGAATCGGTGATCCGCTGGAGCGCGGACGGACGCTTTCTGTTCCTGCGGAAATCGCCGGATCCATCCTCGCTGACCATCAGCCGGTTGGATGTCGCGAGCGGCCGCAAGGAAGTTTGGAAAGAATTGAGGACGCCGGATCCAGTGGGCATCCAAATTCGCGAAGTGGTGATGACGGCGGATGGCGCTTCGTACGCGTACTCCTACCAGCGCGATATTTCCACGCTGTACTTGGCCGAAGGTTGGCGCTGACATCTTGATGGATCAGCGGTGTGCGATCACCAGCAGCGACTTCGCGCGCTGTATGACGCACTCGACGGCGCGTTGTAAATTCTCCGGATCGAGCGCGGCGAAACTTTCATCCAGAACGACGAGTTCCGAATTTTGTAAAAGCGCCCGAGCGATGTAGAGGCGGCTGCGTTCCCCGTG
>DATGIH010000541.1:0-32840 GCA_035295865.1 Bryobacteraceae bacterium | reverse complement strand
CGAGGCGCAAGAACCAGTCGAAGGTGTCATAGCGGTCGAAATCGAAAGCCTCGTTTTGTTTGGATGTCTCCATGCGCGCTGAGTATTCGAGTCCATAGCTCAGACGAAACGCGCCATTGTGGTGGAAGTCGTCGCCCAGGTACATGTCGGCGGGCGAAGCCTGTTCGGATACGGCTTTGACCGCCGGATGCGGATCGATCATGGCCATGACGGTGAGCCATCCGCCGTAGGAAATGCCGAGGACACCGACGCGTCCGTTGTGATTCGGCACATTGTGCAATAGCCACTCGATGGTGTCGTAGGCGTCAGTGCTTTCGTCGATGCCGTTGGTCTCGCTCTTCTTGCGCGGCGGGCGCATCATGACGAACTTGCCTTCCGATTTATAGCGGCCGCGAATGTCTTGGAACACGAAGATGTAGCCTTCCTGCGCGAGCTCCGCGTAGATGCCGCCGAGGGCGAGGCGGAAGCCTTGCGGGTCAGAACCGGGACCGTAGGGGGTTCGATGCAGAAGGAAGGGAAGCGGTCCCGGCGCGTTTTTCGGCGCGTAGATTTCTGTGTGCAGCTTGACTCCGTCGCGCATCGGGATCATGACTTCGATCTTGTCGAAGGGCGGCGGGTCGGGAGTGGTTTGCGCGGCCAAGGCGCAGGCCACAAGCAGGATCGGGAAGAGTCGCATAGGGCGTTCCAGGGATTCTAGCACGGCCCCTGAAATGCGAACTAGCGAACGATCGGAGAATTCATGGACTTTAACCTGTCTCCCCTTCTGGTAGTTTGGGAAGCCACCCAGGCCTGTGATTTGGCTTGCGTCCATTGCCGCCCCACCGGGCAAAGTGATCGAAATCCGGACGAACTGAGCACGGCCGAAGGCTACCGCCTAATCGAAGAAACAAAAGAGTTTGGGAATCCGCTGTTGGTGATTGCGGGCGGGGACCCATTCAAGCGGCCGGATTTATTCGATCTGATCCGGCACAGCGTCGAAGTTGGATTGCGAACCAATATCACGCCTAGCGCTACTCCGTTGCTGACTCTTGAAGCCATTGACCAATTAAAAGCCAGCGGGATATCGCGCATGGCCATCGGGCTCGATGGGCCAGATGCCCCAACGCACGACGGCATCCGCGGAGTGGAAGGCACCTATGATCGGGCGATGAATGCACTGATTCATGCGCGCGAAATTGGGCTGGAAACTCAGGTCCTGACCAACGTCAGCCGGGCGAATCTCTCGAAGCTGGCGCACATTGCAGAACGGGTCGGCGAGGTGCGGTCTAAGATGTGGAGCTTGTTCTTCCCCGTCGGCAGAGACGAGCAACTCAGCGGCGCGGAGTACGAGAAGATCTTCGAATTTCTTTATGAGATTTCCAAGGTCGCCCCATTTGAAGTGAAGACCACTGAGGCATTGCATTACCGGCGCTACACGGCCCAGCGTCTGAAGGCGGAGCATGGCGGACGCGGCGGCACGAACGGCCGGATGCTTTGGAGAACGACTGCGGTCGGCGAAGGGCGCGGCTTCTTGTTCGTCTCACACACGGGCGCGATCTTTCCCAGCGGGTTTTTGCCGGTATCCGCCGGCAATGTCCGGACGGATTCCATTGTGGATGTCTACCGGAACTCCAGCTTGTTCCGGTCGCTGCGAACGCCCGAGGCCAGTGTGGGGAAGTGCGGATACTGCGAGTACGGAAAGCTGTGCGGCGGTTCGCGGGCGCGGGCGTATGCATTCACGGGGGACTATCTGGAGGGAGATCCTTGTTGTGTGTACCAGCCGTCCGAAAGAAGTTTAGCCACGGATGGACACGGATAAAATAGATTCTTATCCGTGTGCATCCGTGGCCAAAAGCTATACTAAATTCAGTGACACGCCCTAAAAGTTTATTAGCGGCTCTTCTGGCCACTGCTGCGTTCGCGGCCGACGTTCCACGCAAGGCAACCGAGATCGGCGTACAGCTTCCCGGCGGAAAAACGGCGTTGGTGTCGAGTTATCGCGGCAAGGTGCTGTGCCTGGTGTTCATCCTTACTACTTGACCGCACTGCCAAAAAACCACTCAGGTTCTGAGTGGCATCCAAAAAGAGCTGGGACCAAAGGGTTTTGAAGTTTTGGAAGGGGCGATTAATCCCGAAGCCAACCTTCCCCTGTTCATCCGGCAGTTCTCGCCGACATTTCCGGTGGGGACGGCCAACCAGATGGACGCACTGCAATTCATGGAGATCAGCCCCATGATCCGTACGTTTGTCCCGTACATCGCGTTTATCGATCGCAAGGGTGTGATTCGTGCGCAATTCACGGGCGGCGATCTGACCGACGCGACGCTCGAGCAGGTGCTGCGGGAAAACGCGGAGAAGCTGGTGAACGAGTCTGCTTCCGAAGCCAAGCCCAAAGGCAAACACGCCGCGCACTAGACCAGCTTGGTATCCTCACGGATGCATGAGCGCAAAAATCCTGGATGGAAAATGGGTCCGCGATCAGATTCTGACGGATCTTAAACCGCGCGTGGACCGGTTGAAACAGGCGCAGCGCGCGCCTGGGCTGGCGGTGGTTCTGGTGGGGCACGATCCGGCATCGGAAATCTATGTGCGGAACAAGATCAAAGCGTGCGGCGATCTGGGGATTTATAGCGAAAAGATCACGCCGCCCGACACGCTTTCCACCGAGGATCTTCTGGGCATCGTAGAAGGTTTGAACGAGCGCGAAGAGATCGACGGAATTTTGGTGCAGATGCCATTGCCCGCGCAGGTGGACAAACATAGCGTGCTGGTGAGCGTGCGGCCGGATAAAGACGTCGACGGGTTTCATCCGGTGAGCGTCGGGAATCTGGTGGCGAATCATCCTGGGCCGAGAGCCTGCACGCCGGCCGGGATTATGGAAATGCTGCGCCGCTATGAAATTCCAGTGGCCGGGAAAAATGCCGTGGTGGTGGGCCGCAGCGACATCGTGGGCAAGCCGATGGCGCTGATGCTGCTGCATGCGAACGCGACGGTGACCATCTGTCATTCCAAAACGCCGGATCTGCCGGCCGTTTGCCGCCGCGCGGACATTCTGGTTGCTGCCATCGGCCGGGCGGCTTTCATTACCGAAGATTTTATTCAGCCGGGGGCCACGGTGATCGATGTCGGGATGAATCGCAAGCCGGATGGCAAGCTGATCGGCGATGTGGATCCGGAAGCGATGGCTCGATTATCGAGCGCATACACACCGGTGCCGGGAGGCGTGGGTCCCTTGACGATCGCGATGTTGATGTCGAATACCGTGCAGGCCGCGGAACAGCATTTATTGTGAGAAGAGTGCCATGCTGCGCGTAGGGCTTACCGGCGGACTCGCCAGCGGAAAATCCTTCGTTGGGCACGCGCTGCGCGATCTCGGTTGCTATCTTATTGAGGCTGACGAACTGGGCCACCAGGTGTTGCTGCCCGGCGGTGAAGCGTACAGTGCGGTGATCCACGAGTTCGGCGAGGAAATTCTGGATCAGGACCGCCACATCGACCGGCATCGTCTGGGCGAAATGGTCTTCGGCAAGCCGGAGTTGTTGGCGAAACTGAGCGCGCTGGTACATCCGCCGGTGGCTGAGCGGCAGGCCCGAACCATCGCAGCGATTGCCCAGTCCGACCCGTCGGCCATTGTAGTTGTGGAAGCGGCGATTCTGGTTGAAACTGGTAGTTATAAGAAGTTCGACAAGCTCGTCGTGGTGGTTTGCACACCGGAGCAACAAATGGAACGCGCGCTCAAGCGAGGTGCGTATACCAGAGAAGAGGTGTCGGATCGGCTCAGCCGCCAATTGCCGCTCGAAGAGAAGCTGAGGGTGGCGGATTATGTGATCGATACATCCGGCAGCAAGGAGAATACGCTCGAACAGGTGCGACGCCTGTACGAGTCGCTCAGGAGTTTATCGGTATGAGATATCGCGTTTTATACGTTACTGCGTTTTTAGTGGCTGGCTTCCTTTTGGTTACATCCAAGACGAATTGGGGCCAGCGCCGGATCATCCAGCCGATTTCACAGGCCAGCCGTTATTGGAGCGGGCCCGATGTCACGCGCGGCGCTGGATTGAGCAGCGATGAGTTGAACAACATCGATATATACAAATCCGCGCACCTGGCGACGGTGAACATCACGAGCACCATTTATCGGCGCACTATATTCCTGGAGATTTATCCCTCGAAGGATCAAGGCTCCGGATTTCTGATCAGCGGCGACGGCAAGATTCTGACGAACAACCACGTGGTGGCGAATGAGCGGATGCTAGAGGTTACGATGGCGGACCAATCCAAATATAAAGCCACGCTGCTGAGCCGCGACGAAGCCAACGATTTGGCGCTGCTGCAGATTGTCCCGCGCAAGAAACTGCCCTGGCTGAGGCTGGGCGATTCCGAAGGTCTGCAGGTAGGACAAAAGGTGCTGGCGATCGGGAATCCGTTCGGACTCGATGGAACTTTGACCACGGGCGTGGTGAGTGCGCTGGCGCGCGATATTCGCGGCGAAAACGATCGAAAACTGGAAGGCTTGATCCAGACCGACGCGGCCATCAACATGGGAAATAGTGGTGGACCGCTGCTCGATTCAGCCGGCGACGTAATCGGCATCAACACCGCGATCCTTGGCCCGAACGGAGGAAGCATCGGGATCGGTTTCGCGATGCCCATCAATCGGGCGAAGATCATGCTGGACGACTTGCAAGCCGGGCGAAAGCGTCCGCGGCTGGGAGTTTCGGTGGTGCCGGTGGCGGGCGACTACGCCGATGCTCTGAATCTTCCCACGCAAGGCGGATTGCTGATCACGGAAGTGGAACGCGGATCGGCGGCGGACTTGGCTGGCCTGCGCGGCGGCACGGAAACAGTGCAGATCGGCAACGCGCAGCTTAGCGTGGGCGGGGATTTGATTATGGCCATCGACGGACATCCGGTGGATCGCGAAGATGCCATAAGCCGGGCGCTCGCGCGCAAGCATGCCGGAGATACCCTGGAGTTGACCGTCTTCCGGCACGGCCGAACCATCAATATTCGCGTGAAGCTAGGCGAGGCTGGGGCCGTATAAGAGAAAGATTCTAGGCCACTTACTAAGTAGGGCTATAATGCCCTAACCTTGTTAGACCGATTTTATGTAAGTGGAAGCTCGCCGCGAGCCTCGCTTTGCTATTTACGGACCGGTCAAGGTTACGAGACTGAGTAGTCCGGATCGTGTCCTTGAGTGCGTCTTGAACGAAATTTCCGCCACCGGCCTCAAAATCGTCTCACCCGAAAGCTTTGACGTGGACGAGATTATTTCGATGGAGGCCGAGGATCACCTGGCCTTGGCGGACGTGCGTTATTCGCAACCGCGCGGCGATAAGTTCACGGTTGGATGCGAGCGCATCCACGTACTGAATAAAATAACGCTGCCGGATGAGAAGACGAAAGTGGAACAGGTCCGGCTGTTGGTGGAAGATTACCGGAATCGGATCAGTGGCGGAATAGCGGCGCCGCGGCCGGATGCCGACAAAGCGGAAGCAGCAAGGTTGGAGCGCGATATCGCCGAGAAGTGCGGGATCGCTGAACCGCCATCCGCGTCCGATCCTGAAAAACCAGCACCTCCCCAGAGTCTTCCGAATGCCGGACAATTCGCGACCCGTGAGCAGTTGCTGGATGCGGCTGGCGCGTGGGTGGTCGAAAACTGGGATAAAACGCAGACGCCGAACGCGCCGCCCTCTGGGAAAAGCGAGATCGTCGATCGGTTGACGGTTCATCTGGCGGAAAAGCTACGACCGCCAGTTCCAGCGCCGGTTGCGATCGCTGCGCCGGCACCCACTCCGAAACCCGCGCCCAAGCCGCGCAAGAAGATCAGTTTTCGCCGCTGGCGGATTCCCGCTGGATTGGCCGCGGCGGCCGTTCTTGGATGGGGGCTTTCGGCGGTCTTTTGGTCGTTCGGCACGAGTGGGGCCGCGAAGCAGATTCAGACGTCCATCGCGTCGCTGGTGACGCCGAAGGAAAAGCCCGCGCCTGCGCCCGTTTCAGGAGTCCGGCATGCGACCATCAAAGCGGTTGAAACCACCTGGGTGATGCTTACTGTCGATGGCAAACGCATTCTGAACAAGAAGATGGTCGCGAACGACACTAGGGATTTCGATTTTTTAGGTAAAGCGACCGTGCGCGTGGGCAACGCGAAGGGGTTGGAAATCACACTCGACGGAAAACCCGTCGGACCTCTGGGCGCTCACGGCCAACCTCGTTCCGTTGAACTGGGTGCTACCGGTTTTCGTTTTCTGCCGACCAACTAGTCGCCCGGCGGCTTGTCCCACTCCTATTCGTAACGCAGGGCCACCATCGGATCCACGCGCAAGGCGCGCAAAGCAGGTCCCACGGTAGCCGCGATAGCTACTGTTGCAAGCAAGGCGATCACCGAGAAGTACGTGACTGGATCAGTGGGGCTGAGCCCGGGAACCAGAAACATCGAGAGCGGACGGGTGACCACAATCGCGATTCCCAAACCGATGGCGAGCCCGGAGGCGACCAGCAGAAAGCTGTCGCGGAACACCATCCGGAGAACGGCACGCGGTTCGGCGCCCAGAGCCATGCGCAATCCGATTTCGCGGATGCGGCGGCTGATGGTGTAGGCGAGCACTCCGTACAGGCCAACGGATGCCAGCAATAATCCGAGCACGCCCATGCTGCCGAAGATGGCGGCGCCCGCGCGGCTGGGAAGCAGCGCAAGCACCAGAGCGTCGCGCATGGGTTTGGTATCGACGGCGGCGGTTTGATCCAATTCGCCCAGCGTCTTTGTGACATCTTTCACCAGCCCTGGTGGAAACTCCGCCGCTCGAATCAGAAAACTCAGATTCTCTCCGGCGGGAGCCTGCGCGAATGGAACGTAAAGAGCCACGGCGTTCACTTCGCCGAGAGTGAAATACTTGCTGTTCCTGGCCACGCCGACGATTGTTAGCGATTCTCCGTACGGAAAATCCAGCCGGTGTCCGATCGGACTCGCGTTTCCGAAAAGCTGTCGAGCGAAATTCTCGTTCAGGATCGCCACGTGCGGCGCGCTGGCCCGGTCCGATGGGGAGAACTCGCGTCCCGCCAAGATCGGAATTCCCATCACGCGAAAGTAGTCCGGGCCGACGTTGTTGTTTTTGTATTGCACGTGAACCGCCCGGACTCCATCGATTTTGATTCCAATGCCGTTGGTCTGCTGGCCGTTCAATGGAACGACGTGGGCGATGCTGGCTGCCTGCACGCCGGGAATCGCGCGCAGAGAATCCAGCGCAGAAGTTACGAAGGCTTGGGTTTTTTCGGGGGTTGGATAGTTCGCGGGGACCAGACGCGCGGTGGCGACCAGGGTGTGATCCACATCGAATCCCGGATTCATCGACGTGGAACGGGATAGATTTTGCAGAAAGAGTAATCCGGCCGCCAGCAAGAGCGTGGATGTAGCGAGTTGCGCCACTACCAGCGCATTGCGCATATTCCAGCGGCGCTGGTTGTCCTGAAAATCCTCACGCTTCAAAGCGGAATTGAGATCGGCGCGGGTGGCCTTGAGGGCGGGGAAGAGGCCGCAAAACAGCGCGCTCGCAAAGGCGAGAGCCGCAGAGTAGGCGATCAGCCGCCAATCCGGGGCGATGTGGAGCTGGAAGGGCAGCGGCAGCGGAAGTTGGATCCGGCTGATGAGGCTGGTGAGCCAGAAATTCAGCAGCAGTCCGCTGAGTGTACCTAACACCGCTAGCAACAGGCTCTCGGAAAGCAACTGCCGGACCAGTCGGCCGCGCCCGGCGCCAATGGCCAACCGGATTCCCAACTCCTGACGGCGGCTGGATGCCCGCGCCAGGAGCAAGCTGGCAACATTCGCGCAGGCGATCATCAGCACCAATCCGACCACGACCATCAGGACCGCAAAGAATGCGGTGAACGGAATCATGTTCAGCGATTTCAACCGTTCCATTCCCGCCACTGCGTCGATTTGCAGGTCGTCTTGATACCGAAAATCGCGCTCGGGAAACACGCGGTCCAAATCTTGTGCAACGCGTTTCAAAGGTCCAAAGGCCGCTTGCCGGGTCATTCCTTCAGGCAGGCGTGCCACGAAAGCGACATAGGCATTCTCATTGCGCACGGGGACATAAAGGGACGGCGCGAATCCGAATCCGAGAAGCGTGCGGTGATCGCGCGGCAAGATTCCGACGATGGTGTGGGGCTCTCCGTCGAGGATCATGGTGCGCCCGATCGCGCCGGGATCCGCGGACAAACGAGTCTGCCAGAAGTTGAAGCTGACGACCGCCACGTTCCGTTCACCGGCCTGAATGGGACGCCCTATCGCGACAGGGATGCCGAGAACTTCGAAGTAATTATCCGTGACCCAATAAACGGGAAGCTGCGCGGTTTCTTCGCCGTTGCGCCAGTTAACGGAATGCTCCTCAAAGCTTCCGGCTAATCCGGCGAAGATATGGGCGTCGCGCACGAAGCGATAGATTTTCATTTGCGAATGGCTGTTGCCGGCCAGCCGTATGGAGATCAGGCGCTCCGGCTGACCGGCGGAGGGGACGCTGAACAGAAACTCCATGGTCAGGCTGAAGATGGTGGTGTTAGCGCCGATGCCGAGCGCGAGGGAAAGGATCGCGGCGAGGGCGAAGCCCGGCGATTTGCGCAGTGCGCGGAAGGCGTAGCGGAGATCCGAGAGCAACTCTTCCAGCCAGCGGATCTCCCACGCGCCGCGGGATTCTTCCCGCATGCGCGCCTGCGGTCCGAACTCGCGCCGCGCTTGAATCATCGCTTGCGCGCGCGACAAACCTTGCTGCTGTAGTTCCTCGGCACGCGATTCGATATGGAATTCCACTTCCTGATCGAGCATGCTATCCAGATTCTCTCGACGCCCCAAATAGAGCAGCCTGCGGAAGAACTCTTTTAAAGAATGCATCGTTTACACAGTCTTCATCACTAGTTGAATCGCCTGGATGAGCTTGTCAAACTCTTTTGCTTCGGTATCCAGTTGCTTCTTGCCTAGCGCGGTGAGCCGGTAGAACCGCGCTTTGCGATTGTTTTCCGAAATGCCCCATTCGGCGGCCAGCCAGCCTTTCACCAGCATCCGGTTTAGTGCGGGATAGAGCGATCCATCTTCGATTTGCAACGTCTCGGCCGAGTGTTCCTTGATGCGGCGGGCGATGGCGTAGCCATGCAGAGGTCCGCGAGCGAGCGTGCGAAGTACCAGCAGATATAACGTGCCGGGCAGAAGTTCGGGCGAGTTGAGAGGAGGCATTCCCTGGTCCAATCTATATATAGTCTGGAAAGGGGAGTGTGTCAAGCTTAAACTTGGCCTTAAACTTGGGTGGTGAGCGAGGATTCGGAAGCTGGGCTTTGCGAAACTTGCCGGAACATGCGGCTGATCACGTCCGATCGCGGATCGAAATTCTATCTCTGCAAGTTGTCGGCGGTGGATCCGCGCTATCCGAAGTATCCGCGGCTGCCGGTGCTGAAGTGCGCCGGCTATCAGGAAGATTCCTCGCGCATAGACGCTTGCGAACAGAAATAGAAATAGGGAAGAACCTCTTTTAAAAGCGTTCCCACGAGTGGGAACGCGGCACGCAGGAGTGCGTGCGCTACATGGGTACTAGCTCGAAACGATGCAGCCTCGGCTGTGCCCTTGCGCGCGCCATCGCGGCGACTTCGGCGTCCATAGTATCGAGCGCCGTCATCGTCGAATCCATGCTGCGCGGCTTTTCGTACGGCGGATCGAAAGAAGTCTGAATCAAGTGCCAGCGCGCCCAGTGCAAAACATTGTGGCGATAGATGAGTTGCAGCACCTCGGATGCCTGTTTCGACATCGGCGTATCCAATTCGGCGAGATTCACGCCCGCTCGCCATTCGTCCGCAGAGTGAGTCACAATGGCCTGTTCGTCGACCTTAAGCGTATACTGGCCATCCGGCAAACCCCCCACGCTTAAGGTTTCGCGATCGAGGTTGTCGATCACGTCCGACGAAGCGAACGCAAGCTGAAGCAGCTCTTTCGAAGGAAATCGTTCCATGGGAAGGGGAAGGGCCGAGTCGAGTTGGGTCCAGGCGAGGTTCGCATCGCCAGGTAGCACAGAAACTGACGTATTCGACGCGGTTCGGACAGCGCGCGAGGTCGCGTCGATCTCGACGGCCGACACAAGCGCCGTAGCGTTCCACGATTTCAGCAGCGCTTCGGCCATCACGTAATGCGTGGGCGCGGCCGGATGCACTCGATCCGGAATCAGTTTCTGCGAGAGCGTGGAGTCCGCTACGTAGGCCTTCTGCAGCATCGCGACCAAACCGGCGTTGAGGTCGGCCCGAAGTAGGTGTTCGCGCTCGGCAAGTTCCCGGATGAAGCTGCCAAAGCGCACCAGGACGCCATTGTACCCGCCGTCGAATTGCGGCGCGCGGGTGACATCGTCGTAAGCGGACGGTTCCAAAGCTGTGATCCGTACGTTGGGCAGGCCTTCCTTCAACACTTTGACAATGCGCTCATAACCGGTACTGTACGTCTTGAAGATGGCCGGATCGAAGGCGCGATAGCGGCCGTCGTTCATCCCGAGCATGATGGTTACGACAGTTGGGTGATAAGCGAGGACGTCGCGCGCCAGACGCACGTCGATGGGTCCACCGGCGCCGCCATCCACGGTGTCGCCCGGCCATCCGGAATGGACAAAGCGAATATTTAGCTTGGGAAATCGGGTCAGGACGTAAGCTTCGGTGAAGGTTGTGTACAGCCGCTGATCGGTGATGCTGTCGCCGTAGAAGACGACGGTGTCGCCGTCTTTCAAATAAAAATCGCCTTGCGCCAATAGTGTGAGGGAGCAGGCCAACAGCAGGAGGAAGCGCATATCGCTCATGGTAGCGTTGAAGAACCGATGACGAAACTCGAGGAGCAGTTCGGACAGATTGACATTTATCTTTTCGATCAACTTCTGAAAGGGCGCATCGCCCCGGGAATGCGGATCCTTGATGCGGGCTGTGGCGGCGGAAGAAATCTCGTCTACTTTTTGCGGGAGGGATACGAAGTTTTCGGGGTGGATCAGGATGCGCGGGCGGTGCAAAGTGTTCGAGCGCTTGCGCGGAGGCTGCCAGAGTCGAATTTCCGGGTGGAGCCGATCGAGCGGATGTCGTTCGAAGATGCGTGCGCGGATGTGGTGATCAATAGCGCGGTTTTGCATTTTGCTCGCGACGACGCCCAGTTTGAAGCGATACTGAACGGGGCTTGGCGAGTTCTGAAACCGGGCGGGCTGTTCTTTTGCCGGCTGGCTTCGACGATCGGAATGGAGAACCAGGTGGAGCATGCCGAGGGGCGGCGCTACAAATCGCCGGATGGAGCGGAGCGCTATCTGGTGGATGAAGCGCTGCTCGCGACGCACGCGGAGCGATTGGGCGGGGACTTGGCCGACCCGTTGAAGACGACGGTGGTCCAAAATCAGCGGGCGATGACGACCTGGGTGTTAAGAAAAAACGCCTAAATCAAATCCCAAGGCTTGCGCGCTTGCCGTGATAGTAACTTCGACGCCTCGGGATCGTCGACGAAATCTTCGGCTTCGGCATTCCATCGTAGTTTTCTGCCGGTCTTAAAAGCGATGTTGCCCAGATGCGCCACCGTGGTCGAACGCTGGCCGATTTCCACATCGCAAGCCGGTGTGTTGCGAGAACGGACACATTCGATGAAATTCGCCGTGTGCAGGCGCGTGGCATCGGTTGTGTTCATCTGCGTGCGTTCGAGCGGCGATTTCGGTTCGGGATAAACTTCGTAGCCCACGCGATCGGCGTAGAGCGCGCCATTCGTTCCGTAGAACGCCATGCCATTCGGACGATCCTCGGCGCCGCGTGCGTTGTAATATTTCATGCCAGGCGTGCGTCCGCCCACGCCGTGTGCGTTAAGCAAACAAGACTCGTAGCTCATCACGAAGCCGGGATATTCATACGTCGCCTGCAATACGTCGGGGATCTCGCCGTCGTCGCGCAGGCTGAAACGTCCGCCACTGGCCGCTACTGTGCGCGGCGCAGTCACGTGCATTACCTGATGGACGGTGTCCAGGCGGTGTGTGCCGAAATCGGTGATGTAGCCGCCGGAATAATCCCAGAACCAGCGATACGTCACCAGAAATCGCTTGCGATTGTAAGGCACGGCAGGCGCTGGACCGAGATAGAAATCCCAATCGAGACCGGCTGGGGGTGCGGAATCCGCTTCATGCCCAATGCCTTCGGGATATCGATTCGCGTAGTTCCAGACGCGCACCCAGTTCACTTTTCCGAGGGCGCCGCTTTGAATTATTTTTTCCACCTCGCGGAAGTGCGGCGATGAGCGATGCTGCGTGCCGGCTTGCACGATCCGGTTGTAGCGCCGGGCCGCTGCGACCATCGCACGGCCTTCGCGGACGTTGTGCGCGAGGGGCTTTTCCACGTAGACATCTTTGCCGGCCTGGCAGGCGAGCACCGTAATGGCGGCGTGCCAATGGTCGGGTGTGGCGATGTGAACGGAGTCGATGTCTTTGCGATCGAGCAGGCGGCGGAAATCTTGATAAGCCTGAGCCTGCGGACCGGCCCATTCTTTCGCGCTCTCGGCGTTCGGAAGATAAACGTCGGCAGTTGCGGCATACTCAACGCCGGGCGCTTCGCGCATCAATCCGGCCACATAGCGGCCGCGTCCGCCGCAGCCGATCAGTCCTAGACGGATACGGTCATTCGCACCGTGGATCCGCTGGGCAGCCAGCGCGGCTACCGCGCCGCTTGCAAGGAACTGACGTCGCTGCATGTGCCGATTATCGCTCCGTTTCCGGATTCGGCGCACAGCTCGACGCAATCTGCAAGAATTTAGGCATGGCGCGCCGAATCCATCATCCGGCCTTCCCGCTGTCGCGATACGTGGATCACATCTGGCGGGCGTCCAACCCCGCCACGATTTCGTCCCGCCAGCGCATCTATCCGGACGGCGCCATGGCGTTGGTGATCCATTTGAAGAAGCCAACGATGTGTTTTTGGATCGACGGAAAGCCCCAGACTATTCGAGTGCCGTTGCTCGCGGGTCCGTATTCGCGCTCGTTCGACTGCGATCCGTCAGAGTCTACCGCTATGATTGGCGTTGTTTTCCGGCCGGGCGCCGCGCGGGCGTTCTTCCCGATCCCGGTGCACGAACTGCAGAACGTGGATATTCCGCTCAGCGATGTCGATCCAGGCGAGGCGGATCGGTTGCTCAATGACTTGTGCTCAATGGCCGGCGAGCAGGAGCAATTTCAACTGATGGAACGGTACTTGTGCCGCAAACTGGCGGACGGCGATCCCATTCATCCGGCGATTCCCTACGCGGTGGAGCAGTTGTCGGGCGAAGGCGCGGTGAGCAGGATTCGAAAAATCCAGTTGGAGACCGGCTTGAGCCACACCCGGTTTATTACGTTGTTTCGCGAGCACGTGGGCCTCACGCCGAAGCTGTTCTATCGCGTCCGGCGATTCCGCGCGATGCTGGAGCGCATTGAAAAAGGCGCGCCGGTGAATTGGGCTGCGCTTGCGGTGGATTGCGGATATTTCGATCAGGCGCATTTGATCCGGGATTTTCGCGCGTTCGCGGGCGTTACGCCCCGCCAATACAGCGCCGCCAGTTGAAATTTGTACAATACGGGCCGTTTGCCGCGCGGCAAGAATGGTCCATGGCGAATTCTTTACTCCGCAGCGTGTCTCTACTCGTGGCCTTGGCCGTCTCCTACGGAACGGAATCCGTGCAATACCCGGAAAACTTCCGGCGCTGGACTCACGTTGGAACCGGGATCATCCTCCCCGGCGGGACATTGCCCGAGGCCGAACAGGGGATGCACCATGTGTTCGCGAATCAGAAGGCGATGGATGGATATGCGAGCGGCGACTTCGCCGACGGGTCCGTCATCGTCTACGAACTGCGCGAGGCCCCGCAGAAGAACGGAGTGATTTTTGAGGGCGATCGCCGAAGGGTTGACGTGATGATCAAGGATGCGAGCCTCTACAAAAGTACCGGAGGCTGGCGATTCGAGCGATTCATGGGGAATGACCAGTCGCTGGATGCCATCAAAGATGCCGGAGCGTCGTGTTTCGGGTGCCATTCGAACGCGAAGGCGCACGGGTTTGTTTTTAGTCAACTGCATTAGAAGTTAATTTCCGCCGAGCCCTCAAGATTCAAGCGATACCTGACGATTAGCGGTTAAATCCATGAGTAGAGCCGCGTCAACGGTCACCGAAGGGCTGAAACGAGTGCCGCCATTCCCTCCGGTGGCAGCCAAGCTCCTTACCTTATTGGCCAAGGCCGATGTGGAGACCAGCGAGGTCGCCCAGCTCATCGCTGGCGATGCGACGTTCACGGCGCGGATCCTGCAGCGCATCAACTCGGTTGAATTCGGATTGGTAACTCCCGTAACGAATGTCCAGCAAGCGGTGTCGTTGCTGGGGCTGGACCTTACCCGAAAACTCGTGCTGACGCACGCCACGGCTGCCTACGCGCAGGGGGCTTTGAAAGCGGAGGAACTGCGGCGTTGCTGGCAGCATACCGTTGCGACGGCGGTTCTAGCTGACCTGATTGCAAAGGCTTGCGGGGAATATGTCGACTATGCCTTTACCGCCGGAATCATGCACGATATCGGGCGGTTGGGACTGCTGGTCGCATATCCGAACGAGTATGAACAGATCATCCGGGATGCTGCGGCGCGGTGTCTCGATCTGCTCGACTTTGAGCGCGATGAATTCGGCATGGACCATGCCGAGGCGGGCAGAATCCTGGCGGAACGTTGGGGATTGCCGGCGGGTCTAGCGCAGGTTGCCGGGCGGCACCATGATCCGTGCGAAGGTACAACGCTCAACCTGCTGTCCATTATTCACGTGGCTTGCCGTCTGTCGGATGCGTTGGGCTATGACGTGGTGAAACCACGCGTTCCATTGGAAATGGACGCAGTTTTGGCGGAGTTGCCGGGGCGCGGTAAGGTGTCGCTGGGCAAGTCTCCCGAACAGTTGCGTGCATTGATTGAGCTCGCACTTGCAGAGTACGGCTCTGAGGACGGCCGCATCCAGCCTGAAGAAGGATTGGCTCTTCTCGCGGCTGCGACGGCTGAGGATTCCGCAGAATCGACGGTGTCACCCGATCCCGAGGCCGCTCCGGTCCCGGAGGCGGCAAAATCCGGAAAGAACTGGACTCCGACCGTGATCGCGATTGTGCTTACGGCGATTCTGGCTGTTGGGCTATTGGTTGTCATTACCCGCTAGTATCGACTACGAAAAAATTCGTTGACATTACGAATAACTTCGTAGTAAGCTTCTCCCATGCGGAGATCTTCGAATCGCCCCACGGACGCGGAACTCGAAATCCTGCGCGTTTTGTGGGACAACGGCCCTTCCACCGTCCGCGAAATCCACGGAATCCTGAATCAAGCCAAACCCACCGGCTACACCACCGTCTTGAAACTGACGCAGATCATGGTGGATAAAGAGCTGGTGAATCGCAAAGAGGTGGAGTTCCAGCGCGCACACATCTACGAGGCGAAGGTGCCGAAGGAGCAAACCCAGCGGCAGCTTGTGGGCGATTTCGTGGGTCGCGTGTTCGATGGATCCGCCAGCGAACTAGTGATGCAGGCGCTTTCGGCGAAGACGGCAACGCCCCAGGAGCTGGACGAAATCCGCAAACTTCTGGACGAGTATGAGCGAGGCACCAAATGAATCTCACCAATACGATTGGATGGACGCTTCTGCATTTTGTGTGGCAGGGTGCGGGAATCGCGGCGTTGTTCGGAGCGGTGCGTTATGCGCTTCGCCATCGCAGCGCGCAGTCGCGATACATAGCAGCGCTGGCTGCGATGGTGTTGATGGTGGGTTCTGTTGGAGTGACGTTCGCTTACCTGGACTCAGGGAATGTTGCTGCGCTGCCGGCGCCGGTCACCCAAAGTCCGGGCGTTAGTTCGCAAGGCGGAGCGGTGCAGCCGCTGGCAGGAACATCCACCTGGCGCGACCGAGTGCCGGATTATTTCCCCGCTCTGGTTTATTTTTGGATCGCGGGAGTGGTGGCGCTCTCCATTCGTTCCCTGGGCGGTTGGATCGTGACGCAGCTCTGGAAACGGCGCAATGTCCGGGTTGCGGAGGCGAGGTGGCAGGAGACTTTAAGCCGGCTCGCCAGACGGCTCGCGATTTCGCGCAAGGTTCGGCTTTGGGAATCCGCGATTGCGCGAACGCCTGCGGTGATCGGTTGGATCCGCCCGGTTGTGCTATTGCCCGCGAGCGCGATCTCGGGTCTGGCGCCCAGCCAAATCGAAGCCTTGCTCGCGCATGAGCTGGCGCACATCCGACGGCACGATTATCTGGTCAACCTGTTCCAAACGGCGATCGAGACGCTGTTGTTCTATCATCCAGCCGTGTGGTGGATTGGCCGTCAAATTCGCGCCGAGCGGGAGAATTGCTGTGACGATTTAGCGGTGGCGGTTTGCGGCGATGCTTTGGTTTACGCGCGAGCCCTTTCCGAATTGGAAAAGATCCGGATCGCGACCCCGCGGCTGGCTATGGCGGCGACGGGTGGGTCCTTGCTTGATCGCGTTCGGAGGTTGCTGCAGCCGCAGGGCGACGCCGCGTTTACGTCGTCCGCCACGCATTCGGACTGGGTGACTGCCGTTGCAATTGGTTTGTGTGGTTTCGCGATTTGGGCGACATCGCATGTTCCGGCGCGGTTGCAGCCGATGATTGCCGCGCAAAGCATCCATCTGACGAATGCGTTGTATGAGCGCGCCGAGCCGCAGCCGAGTCCGGCCGCCTTGCGCGTGATTCACGTTCCCAAGGCGACGCTGGCCGCTTTTGTTGAAGTTGAAGGTGGATGAGATCGTTGCACTTGAGATTCATGGAGCGCAACCCGCGGATGTGGTGGAAATGCAGAAGCTCGGCTACAAGCTGACGCCCAGCGAAATCGTAACGATGTACATCCACGGATTGACGCCCGAGTTTACGCGCGAGATGAAAGCCGCCGGTTACGGGACGCCGAATTTCGAGCAACTGATCTCTTTCAAGATTCACGGCGTAACTCCAGAAACAGCACAGCAGTTCAAGCAGGCCGGCGTGCGCGATCTGGATTTCGAAAAGCTGGTGGCGCTGCAGATTCATGGCGCGAATCCAGAACAGGTTAAGCAAATCGCCGCGCTTGGCTATCCGAATCTGACAGCCGACGAAGTCATCGCAATGTGCATCCACGGCGTGGATGTGGAGTTCATCCGAAAAGCTCAGAAGCACGGATTCAAGGATCTCAACCTGGACAAGCTGATCAAGCTGAAGCAGTACGGAATTCTCGACTAGACCAGCCAGGACGAAAAGAGGACAAAAAAATGTCTCGCATCACACTGCTCGCTCTGAGTGCGCTCACACTCGTCTACGCTCTTCCGGCGGAGGAAGCCTTCACCGGCCAGTGGATGATCGGTCCGCTGCCGGTCAACGGCAAGATCGAACTTACGCTGCACCGGACATCGGAACATTCGCAGATGACCAGCAGCTCCGCGCTTCCGCTGGACCAGTTGCGCGGCCTCTCGCGGCAGCAGATGGATTCGGCGGCCGGCGGGAACGTGCATTTTGAGATCGCGCGCGAGGCGGGCACTCTCGCTTGTGATGGCTATTTCCGTTCCGGCAACGGCGCGGGCGCGTTTTCGTTCTCACCGAATGCGAGCTTCGTTTCCCAGATGCATTCGCTCGGATACAACGGGCTCAACGCCGAGACCGTGTTCTCGATGGCCGTGCATGATTTGAAAGCGGCGTACGTTCGCGATCTGAAATCGCTGGGTGCGGCGCCGAACTCGACCGACGGGCTGATTTCCATGAGCATCCACAACGTCACCATCGAGTACGTGCGTGAGATGAAGAATCTCGGCATTCGTGAGCTGACGTCCGATCACTTGGTCTCGATGCGCATTCACGACGTAAGCGTCGACTTTGTCCGCGATGTGAAGAACATGGGCTTTGACCCGAGCGTGGACGATCTGGTTTCCCTTCGGATCCACGGCGCGACCTCCGAGTACATGAAGCAGATGAAGGGTTTGGGCTTCAATCCGACGCTGGAGCAATTTGTTTCCATGCGCATTCACGACGTCAATCCTGAATTCGTGCGCGACCTGAAGGGTATGGGTTACAGCCCGAGCGCGGACGACCTGGTTTCGTTACGGATTCACGGCGCGAATTCCGAGTTCGTCAAGCAAGTGAAGAATCTGGGCTACAATCCGACCCTGGATCAACTTGTCTCCATGCGAATCCACGGAGTGACACCGGACTACATTCAGAAAGTACAAGCGCGCGGGGTCAAGAACCTTACGGTGGATCAGTTAGTGAGCCTGCGCATCCACGGGATCGAGTGACCGTTTCGCGTCCGCTCATTGGCCGGACATAGTTTCCAGCGCAGCCGTCGTGGACTCCCGCTCTTTCCGCGCTATGGGGCGAGCGTCGCCGGTTTCGAGGGTCCGAAGTAAATCGAATTGAACAACAACTTGTAGGTCCCGTGCGGCTGGCCGCGGAACGCCGCCTCGACGCACAGCAGCATCACTTTGCCTTCGCCTAAGGGCGCTTCGGCGGCCGCGACGGTTCCGTCTAAATATCCTTGACCCCAGGCCCACCCGCTACGCAGCGGCGTTGCATTGGGAAACCATGCTACCGGCCTCACACCTTTCAATTCGGCATCGGGAGCCATGCGGAACACCGGGCTGTTTTCAAAAAACACATCCGCGGTGGGTGGCATTCCGTACGCCACCGGATTGGTGTTATCCAGGCTCACCTGCAAAACCGATCCGGGTACATAGAACTTCTCATGCGGCAGCGGATGCTCCTTGCCGTCGGCCGTTCTCTCCGTCAGGCCATTGGTGAGCGGCAATCCCACAAGTTGCGCGAGTCCTGTGGAATCGCCGATGGTCACAATCGTTCCGCCGGCTTCCACGAACTTTTTCAGTTGCGGCACTGTGGTTTCGGTGGTTACGCGTCCGATCATCTTGCGATATTCTTCCGGAACCTCCTCGGGATTCGGCTGCCGGTTGAAAGCGTTCACCGCGCGGGAGGTAGCACCGCTCGGGAAAACCAGCACATCGAATCGGCTAGCGAGGTCGCCCTGATCGAGCGCCGCCGGATACACCACTTCAAACGGAAATTCGAACTGCTCGAAGATCCAGCGCAGCCAGCCGGAGGTCATCGATCCGCCATATTGATCCCACAATCCGATGCGCACGGGTTTCAATTTGTACGCCGCGCCGGACGGGCGATGATCCACGGCTTGCACGATCACGCCAAGTTCGGACGCGGCCCTTTTTATCACAGCAGCCGTCTTCGGACCTGCCGGCACGAACATCGTTCCCGCCCCGACCTCGCGCCCGGCGAGTTTCACCGCCGTCTTGAGCCAATACACATCATCGCCGTTCTTGAGCAGCCGGTTCACCAGAATGAATGCATCGTTCTGTTGATGATCGATCAGATATCCGGCGCTCCCCGATCCTGCAATCGCCGCGGCAGGCGCGTGCTGCAGACCGTCCACTTTTTCGAACGGCCCATCAAAGGCCTCGAGAATACGATCGAACTTAACTCCCATCTGGAACGCGAGCGTGTAGCCGGTGACATCGTAGGGCGGAATCGGCGGACCACCCGGATATCGGAAATCGTTAGGATGATCCTGCGGTTCGAACATATCCAGAACATGCGGCCGGAAAGCCTGCGCGGTTTTGACCACCCATGAGCCGGCTGGATAATGTTTGCCCGCGACCTCGAAGCCGGCGGTAGCGCGGTGGACGGTGATGCCGGTTTTGATCAGCGTGTTGATGAACTTGGTCGCCGTCGGGAAATCCGGCTGATCGGATGGAATGATGTATCCGCGTGGATCGCGCAGCGCTGGATTGTGAAGTTCCGAAGCGTAGAGCTTCGCCGGAACCGCGCCAGCCATCCGCTCCATCATCGCGTTGGGCGTTTCGTTCGCAGTGGTTTCTCCGCCGGATTTCTTCGCGCCGTCCTTACTTGCGGCTTCCGCTTGCTTGGTGGCAGCCTCCTTCAACGCTTCGATGCGCTTGGGCGTGATGGTCCAGGCATCCTGGTTGCCGCGCTGAATGGAGTTGCGTGCCATCTGATAAATGTTGAACAGAAAATCTTCGCGATACTTTGACGCCAGATCCAGCACCGCGCGATTCGCGGTCATCGAATATTCAATCGACTGCCGGAAGTGCCACGTCTGCGGAGGAACTGGAAATGGTTCGTCGCCCGACGGCAACTGACGCGTCGGAACCAGCGGAAGCTCGAAGGGCGTGGGGCTACCGATGGTCTCGGTTAGCAATCCAACCATGTTGTGGAAATAGGTAGTGGTCCGCAGCCCGCCGTTGTACCACGTGGAATACGGCGCGCCGCTACGCATCACCGTGCCAGGTTTGCCTTCCGCCACGAAGCGGCTATGCATCGCCGCGCCGACAAGTTCGATCAAATCCGGAATCAGCGGATCGAAATTGTAATTGAACGGATCGCGGAAAGGCGGCGCGAACATTACGGCGCCCGCGGGTCCGGTCTGATGGTGGTTGTACATGATTTGCGGAAACCACTCGATGAAAAGCTGTCGATTGATATTGGTGGATTCGCTCATGTTGGACATGTAGAAATCGCGATTATTGTCGTGGCCGATGTACTTCTGCCAAAGTCGCGGGATGTTCTGCAGCGATCGCTTCGTTGGCTCAGCTTGGCGCATGTACCAGTTCGACACCAGCTCCATGCCGTCGGGA
This sequence comes from Bryobacteraceae bacterium, assembly GCA_035295865.1. Classification (GTDB taxonomy): domain Bacteria; phylum Acidobacteriota; class Terriglobia; order Bryobacterales; family Bryobacteraceae; genus Palsa-89. The sequence goes on along the minus strand of DATGIH010000541.1, from coordinate 12,177 downwards.
TTCGCGTGCGTCGCGAGGATGATCACGTCGCTCAGAATGCGCTGAGTTTCCGGATCGTTGCGCGAGACCATTTCATAAACGAGCTGCATGAGCTGATGCGCGCCCAGCACTTCACTGGCGTGCAATCCGCCATCGATCCAAACCACGGCTTTTCCCTCGTGGGCGAGTGCGCGGGCTTGCTCATCGGTGAGTCCTTCGGCGAGCGCGAGCTTGCGCGCGATTTCTTTATAGCGAGCCAGATGTTTGAAATTTTCCGGAGAAGTCATAATGGCCATCCATTGCGGACGGCCCTCTTCCGTCTTGCCGATTTCTACCAACTTCATGCGATCCGATTCCGTCGCCAGTTTCTGCCACCACGCGGTCAATTGCGTGTAATTGGCCAGATTGTAATCGTCGCCGATGTCGAATCCGAGCGCCTCTTGCGGCGTAGTGATGTGGTGGCCGTTTTGCGCGGGCAGCGCTGCAGCGCAGAACAACAAGAAAGCGGCAATTTTCGAGAATCGCGACTGGCTCAGGACAAGCAGCATCCTGCCATGATAGCCGTTTCGTATACTTCCATCCATGCGCTCTTGTTTTCTTTCCCTGACCGCCGTCCTGTGGCTGAGTTCCTGTGGATCGCAACCGAAACCTGTCGCATCGGAGCCCGCACCGAAAGCCGAAACGCCAAAACCGCCGGACGAATCCGCACGCTTCCCGACCACGAACCTGGTGGACACCAAAGTTGTCGACAAGGAGTTGATGGGCAAATCGTTCATGCCCGGAGGAACTTTGGCCCACTACAAGAAAGGCAAGAAGGAATACGAGATGTTCGTGACGAAGCTAGCGACAGCAACAGACGCAGCTATTCTGCTGCCCGATTGGCGCAAGGCTCTCGCGGATGCGAAACTCGTGCCCTCCTTCGGTGGATATTTCGGGATGGACGCTGGTAGGCCGGTGTTTGTGTTTTCGAAAGGGGCCTGGATCGCAGGGATTGCCGGATTGTCCGAGAAGGATGCGGATGCGGAAGCGCGGATTTTGGCGGCGCGGTTGAATTGAGATCGAATGCATTCGGTATACTGCGGCGTGGGGAACAACTACGTGAAACGGTTGGGCTTGATCTTATTCGTCGCGGCGCCCTTTCTTTGCGCCGAATCCTACGATCAAAAGTTGTTTGGCGAAATGCGCTGGCGGTCCATCGGACCGTATCGCGGCGGACGCACGCGCGCGGCGGAAGGAGTCCCTTCGCAGCCCAACGTTTTCTACATCGGCGCTGTGAATGGTGGCGTTTGGAAGACCAACGATTTCGGCCGGACCTGGAAGCCGATCTTTGACGATCAACCGACGGGTTCCATCGGCGCGATCGCGGTTGCGCCATCGGACCCCAACATCATTTACGTCGGCAGCGGAGAGGGTTTGCAGCGGCCCGATTTATCCGTTGGCGACGGCATATATAAATCCACCGACGGCGGAAAAACCTGGACGCATCTCGGATTGCGCAACGGCCAGCAGATTCCGCGCATCGCGGTTGATCCGCACGATCCGAACCGGCTATTTGTCGCGGTGCTCGGGCATCCGTATGGTCCGAACGAAGAGCGCGGAATCTTCCGCTCGACGGATGGCGGTCAGACTTTCGAGAAAGTTCTGTATAAAGACGAGAACACCGGCGGCAACGATGTTATTCTGGACCCGTCGAATCCCAACATCGTCTACGCCACGCTTTGGGAAGCGCGGCAAGGTCCGTGGGAGAACGGAGCCTGGAGCGGAACGAGTGGCGGGATTTTCAAATCGAGCGACGGCGGCAAAACATGGAAGCAGTTAACGGGCGGGCTGCAGGATGCTGTGGTGCAAGCCAATCTGGCCATTGCGCCCAGCGATCCGAAGCGTTTGTATGCCGCGATCGCGACGCAGCGCAGCACGGGTATTTATCGATCGGACGATGCGGGCGAGAATTGGGTGCAAGCGACCAACGATGCCAGGCCGGCAGCTCGGATTGGCGGCGGCGACTGCCCCGTGCCTGCGGTGGATCCGAAGAATCCGGATATTGTTTATAGCGCGAGCGTGGTGACGTGGAAATCTACGGACGCCGGCAAAACATGGACCGGAATTCGCGGCGCTCCGGGCGGCGACGACTATCAGCGCATCTGGATCAATCCGGATCATCCGAGCATCATGCTGATCGTCAGCGACCAGGGCGCGATCGTCACGGTGAATGGCGGCGAAACGTTCAGCTCCTGGTACAACCAGCCGACCGCGCAAATGTATCATGCAGCCGCCGACAATGCGTTTCCCTATCGCGTGTGCGGTGGCCAGCAGGAGAGTGGATCGGCGTGTGTTGCCAGCCGCGGCAACGATGGCGAGATCACGTTTCGCGAGTGGCATCCGGTGGGTGTGGAAGAGTACGGCTACGCCGCGCCGGATCCGCTGGATCCGGAAATCGTTTACGGTGGCAAGCTGACGCGCTTCGATCGGCGCACCGGGCAAGTGGAAAACGTTTCCCCGAAACCGGTCCGCACGCCGGAGTTTCGCGTGCTGCGTACGGCGCCCGTGATGTTTTCGCCCATCGATCCGCATGTGCTGTACTTCGCCGCGAATACTTTGTGGCGGACGCACGACGGCGGGCGAAATTGGGAGGAGGTCAGTCCCGACCTTTCGCGTAAAACCTGGGATGTCCCGGCGAGCGTCGGCAAATATAAAAGCACGCAGACCGCCCAGCCAACGCAGCGGGGCGTGATTTATGCGCTCGCGCCGTCGCCGCTCGATATCAATCGGATTTGGGCGGGCACCGACGACGGCTTGATCCATGTGACCGTGGATGGTGGCAAGAGCTGGAAGAATGTCACGCCGCCGCAGCTGGTCCCGTTTGCGAAAGTTTCCATCGTGGATGCTGGACACTTTGATGCGCAGACCGCATACGCTGCCATCAATACCCTGCGGCTGGATGAAATGCGTCCGCATATTTTGCGCACGCATGATGGTGGAAAAAATTGGACGGAGATCGTGAATGGAATCCCGGACGGCGCGCCGGTGGACGTGATCCGCGAAGATCCGAAGCGCAAAGGTCTGTTGTACGCGGGGACCGAGCGCGAAGTCTATGTGTCGTTTGACGATGGCGATCATTGGCAGTCGCTACGGCTGAATATGCCCGCGACTTCGATCCGTGATCTCGTCGTTAAAGATGACGATCTGATCGCAGCCACGCACAGCCGAGGATTCTGGATCTTGGACGACATCACGCCGCTGCGTCAGTTGACGCCCGACGTCAGCAATGCCGATGTCTTTCTGTTCCGGCCCGAAGCCGGAATCCGCGTGCGCTGGGATATGAATACCGATACGCCGCTGCCGCCTGACGAGCCCGCCGGTCAAAATCCGCCGGACGGCGCGATTATCGATTACGCGCTCGGGCCGTCGGTGTCGGGGCCGGTGACGCTCGAGATTTTCGACGGGGCCGCGCAATTGGTGCGGAAGTTTTCGAGTGACGACCCCGTGGAGCAGCCGGATCTGAACACGCTCGCGATCCCGGCGTACTGGGTTCGGCCGCCGCATCCGTTTTCGATCGCCCCGGGAATGCATCGCCTGATTTGGGACATGCATTGGGCTCCAGTGCCGGAAGCACGGCCGAATTATGGAATGCAGGCAATCGTGCACGATACTCCGGCCACCAATGAAGCGCCTTGGGTCAATCCGGGCCAATTCACTCTTCGTTTGCGGGCGAACGGCAAGACGTTGCAGCAGCCTCTGACAGTGAAAATGGACCCGCGAGTTCACGTGAAGCTCGCGGATCTTACGCAGCAATTTACATTGTCCAAACAGCTTTACGACGATATTCTTGCTGCCGGAAAGGTCTTAGAGGAGGCTAGCTCGGTCCGGAAAAAAATAGAAGAGCGTAAGGCCTCCGGTGAAAACGCCGATGCGCTGGATGCGTTCGACAAAAAGGTAGCGGCGATTGTGGGAAGCGGTGGCGGTCGCGGGCGCTTCGCTCCCGCAGGCGGACCGGATACCGTCGCAAGCGTGCAGGGCGCGCTTTCCGGACTGCTGCGCGTCGTTCAAGGCGCGGACCTCGCGCCCACTCCGCAAGCGGTGGCAGCGGCGGCGGATCGGCGGAAAGCATTCGCAGGTTTGATGGATCAGTGGCATGGATTGAAGGAAGAGGCTGTCCGGCTGAATTTGCAGCCATAACGAAACCTCCGTATCCGCCGCTTGGTCTAATCGGCGGAGGTACTCCGTATGTACCGATTTCTGAGCGCCCTCTGCCTGAGCTTCGCGATTCTGATGCCGGTGGCGTCGAAAGCCGACGGTGAGCGCTATTATGATGCCGATCACAAGGATTATCACGTCTGGAACGCCCAAGAAGAACAGGCCTACCGCCGATTCCTGGAAGAGAAAAAGATCGCATATCATGATTGGAGCAAGGCATCGAATCGCGAGCGCCAGGAATATTGGGATTGGCGGCATCGTCATCCTGACTAGCTAAGGCGCTTCGCGGGAAAGTCGGGTGGATTCGACATGGACCGCAGAGAAGCTCTGGGAGCGCTGGCAGCCATCGGATTGAGCGCCAACGCACAAACAACAAAATCGAACAATATGATTTATCGAACTCTCGGCAAGACGGGCGAAAAAGTTTCCGCGATCGGCTTGGGCGGCTATCACATTGGAGTGCCCAAAGACGCGAATGAAGGCATCAAGATCATTCGGACCGCCATCGATCGCGGCATGAATTTCATGGACAACTGCTGGGATTACCACGACGGGGAAAGCGAACGTCGCATGGGCCGGGCGCTGCGCGATGGCTACCGGCAAAAAGTGTTCCTGATGACCAAATTCGATGGCCGGACGAAGAAGTCTACCGCCGAACAGATCGACGAATCGCTCAAGCGGCTCGAAACCGATCGCATCGACCTGATGCAGTATCACGAGAACATCCGGATGGAAGATCCGGACCGGTTTTTCGCCGAGGATGGTCCGATCGAGGCGCTGATGGACGCGAAGAAAGCCGGCAAGATTCGCTACATCGGATTCACCGGGCACAAAGATCCGGCGGTGCATTTGCGGATGCTCGATGTCGCCGCGCAGCACAAGTTCCATTTCGACAGCGCGCAGATGCCGCTCAATGTGCTCGACGCGCATTTTCGCAGCTTCACGCATCAAGTGGTTCCGAAGCTGGTGGAGCAGGGAATCGCGGTGCTCGGCATGAAACCGCTCGGGATGGGAAATGTTTTAAAGAGCGGTAGCGGTGTTACGGCGATCGAATGTCTGCATTATGCGATGAGTCTGCCGACTTCGGTGGTGATCAACGGCTGCGACAGTATGGAACGATTGGAGCAGGCGTTCCATGCCATCGAAACATTCAAGCCGCTGACACAGCCGCAGGTGGAAGCGCTGCTCGCGAAAACCAAAACCGCGGCGATGACTGGGAAATTCGAGCCGTTCAAGACCACCCAGATGTTCGACGGAACGGCGATGAATCCGAAGTGGATGGGCTAGCGCCGCCGCAACTTTCTCCAGGCGAATCGGGCGGGGAAGAATAGAACAACGGCCCAGAAAATCAGGCTCGGGCCCGCTTTCAGCAAAAGCAGAATCGCGCCGGTGATGCCACTAACCAATCCTTCATAGCCGGATGCCGCGGCGTCGCGCAAGCGGCCCACGATTGAATCCGGTTTCTGGCGGTAGTTCTCCTGCAAATGGATTTGCAGCGCCAGAAAATCCACGCGATTAGCGAGAGCCTTCCGCTCCGCTTCCATTTTTTCGATCTCCCCGCGCACGCGGCTGAGCGATTCTTCGACAGCCAGGACGTCCGAAAGCTTTCCGGTGCGATTGCGGAGGATATCCGTTAACCGCTGCTCTGTGTTGTGCGCGGTGCTGAGCCGGGCTTCCAGATCCATGGACTGCGCCGTTACCTCTTCGCCGGTTTGCGATTCGAATTCCACGCGGCCGAGCTTCTTGAGTTCGGCGATGGCCGGTTCGCGCTGTGGAGCGGGGATTTTGAGCGTGGCGTCCAACGTGCGGCCGGAGTTCGGATTGGCATTGACGTTCAGTTGGCCGAAATAGCCGTTGCGGCGCTTTACGATTTCTTCCATCGCGCTGCGGGATTGGTCGAAGTTGTTGGTGGTGATGGTGATTTCGGACGTACGCGCGATGATCGGGACCGACATCAGAGCGTCCGCTACTTGCCGTTCTTGAGCTGCAAACTTCGGCAAACGGGCGGTGACAATCCGATCCCCCTGCAGTGCAGCGCGCCGCGAATTGAGTTGTCCGAGCGAAACAACCAGAACGCCCGCAACTCCCACGCTCACAAACGCCGCGGCCCAGCGCCACACTTTTCGCGGACGTTTTTCCGGAACCGGGATTTCCTTTGGCAAGCCGGAGGCTTGCCCCACGTCCACCTGCCATTCCAAGAGACGGCGCTGGACGCCTTGCAAATCCGCGGCGAGCGATTGGCATCCGCGGCAATTTTCCAGGTGGGCGGCTGCCTCGGCGGCGCGCTGAACGGGAAGCTCGCCGTCCAGATAGGCCATCAATTCTTCTTGCTCGATGGGATGGGTTTTCATGGTTGGTCCTCCGCGCTCGCTCCCTTGCGGTCGCGGTTCGGTATGGGTTCGAGGTGATTCTTGAGCGACATTCTCGCGCGAAACAGTCTGGAACGCACCGTGTTCACCGGCAGCCGCAAAAGATCCGAGATTTCGGAATAACTCAGTTGTTCATACTCCCGCAGCATCAGGATTTCGCGCTCCTGCGGATCGAGTTGTTCCAGCGCCCGCCGGACCCACAACGAATTGTCGATATTTGCTATCTCCGGCTCCGGCGCCGGATCGCTGCGCCGATCACGCCTCCGTTCGGCCGCCAGCAGCTTGATCGCAATTCCGTACAAATAGGTCCGAACGAGCGCACGCGGCTGGTACCTCGAAGTAGCGCGGATTACGGCCAGAAACGTCTCCTGCATCAAATCGTCGGCACGCGCCTTGCTTTCCAGCCGCCGGCGGAAAAATCCATACAGCGGTTCGCGATAGCGCGCGAACAGCTCCTCGAATGCCTCGCGCGATCCGCCCTGAAACTCCAGCATCAACGCTTCGTCGCTCACCATGATGGAAACGGTCCGTCTATAGACGTAATGTCGCGAGCCGGGAAAAAGTTCCCGATTCTGTTTGGTTGCGATACACTAGTCAACCGGGAGGCCCGTATTATGAGGAATTTCTGCCTATTTGCGCTTCTATCCGCCGCCGTTCCAGCCGCTTTTGCAGCCGGCGGTAGCCTGCATCTGCTGCAAAAACCGGCGATGAACAAGACCACCATCGTGTTCTCCTACGGCGGCGATCTTTGGAGCGTGCCCCGGCAGGGCGGCGTGGCCACCCGGCTGACCGTCGGAACCGGCATGGAAACCGAAGCGGCCTTCTCGCCCGACGGCAATACCATCGCGTTCTCCGGCGAATACGACGGCAATGTGGACGTATTCAGCATGCCTGTCACTGGCGGCGTACCCAAGCGTGCCACCTATCATCCCGATGCGGATCGCGTGGTTGGTTGGACTCCCGACGGCAAGCGGATCCTGTTCCGCTCGAATCGCCTCAGCTTCTCGCGCTTCTTCCAGCTCTACACGGTTTCTCCCGACGGCGGATTGCCCGAAGTCCTGCCGCTGCCGATGGCCACCTTCGGCGCTTACTCGCCCGATGGCAAGCACATGGTCTACGCGCCCGTGGATGGCGGCCAGTTCGCCACCAGCTTCACCAATTTTGTGGCGTGGAAGCGCTACCGCGGGGGCGAAGCCAGCTATTTGTGGACGGTGAACCTTGCGGATCTGAGCACCGAGAAAATTCCGCGTACCGATTCCAACGATATTTATCCGATGTGGATCGGCGACAAGATCTATTTCCTGTCCGATCGCAACGGCCGCATGACGCTGTTCAGTTATGACCCGAAGAGCAAAGCCGTCACCGAGTTGATCAAGAACACTGGCAAAGACATCAACTCCGCCAGCGCTGGACCGGACGGCATTGTGTACGAACAGTTCGGCCAGATTCATATTTACGACCTCGCGAGCGGCACCGAACACGCTGTGCCCATCGAGATTGAAGGCGATCTCGCTGAAGTTCGTCCGCATTTTCAGAACGCGGCGCGCGAACTGCGCAATGCCCGGATTTCGCCCAGCGGCGTCAGAGCCGTGTTTGAAGCGCACGGCGAGATCATGACAGTCCCTGCCGAGAAGGGCGATATCCGAAATCTCACCAATTCGCCGGGCGTGATGGATCGTACGCCCTCCTGGTCGCCCGATGGCAAGTCGATCGCTTATTTCTCGGATGAATCCGGCCAGTACGCGTTGCACATCAAGCCGCAGAATGGCGAGGGGGAGGCGCACAAAATCGCGCTTTCTGAGAAATCGGCGTTCTATTTCGATCCAAGCTGGTCCCCCGACAGCAAGCACATTGCGTTCAACGACAACGAGCTGCATCTCTGGGATGTCGAAGTCGCCACCGGCAAAGCGACCAAGATAGATACGGATTTCGCCTACGAGATCAATCGCGATTTCGCCTGGTCGCCGGACTCGAAGTGGATCGCCTACGTGAAGAATCTGCCGAATCGCCTGCACGCGGTAAACATTTATTCGCTGAGCGATGGCAAGAGCACGCAGGTGACGGATGGCCTGAGCGACGCGCGCTTTCCGGCGTTCGATAAAGGCGGCCAGTATCTATATTTCACTGCCAGCACCAACTGGGGCCCCACGATGAGTGGCTTGGACATGAACAGCGACCTGCACGACGTGACCCGCAGCGTCTATCTGATCGTGCTTCCAAACGATGTGGCGTCTCCGCTAGCTCCCGAGAGCGATGAAGAGAAGGCGGCGGACGCAAAATCAGAAGACAAGAAAGCGGAAGATGGCGAGAAAGCCGAAAAGCCCGAGGGCGGCGAAGGAAAACGTGGCGGACGCTCCGACGCACCGCCCAAGCCGGTCCGGATCGATTTCGACAAGCTGATGGAGCGCACCGTGGCGCTGCCGATTTCTCCTCGCCCGCTGCAGGGTTTGGAAGCCGGAAAAGCCGGCGTGATCTACATTGTGGAAACGGGGCGGAGCGGCGGTCCCTTTGGCGGAGGCGCTGGAACGCTATCGAAGTTCGATCTGAAAACCCGCAAGCTGGATAAATTGGCCGACGGCGTGAGCGGTTTCGATCTTTCCGCCAACGGCGAGAAGATGCTGCTGCGCCTGACGCGGGGCGGGGAAGGCGGTCCGCCGCGGCCGGGAAGCACTCCGCCGGTTCCTGAATATGTCATCGCATCCGCGACCGCTCCAATCAAGCCGGGCGAGGGCGTCCTGCATTTGAACGACGTGGAAGTAAAAGTGGATCCCGTGGCCGAGTGGAAGCAGATGTATCACGATGCGTGGCGCATCGAGAAAAGCTATTTCTACGATCCGAATCTGCATGGCGTGAACTCCGCCGACAGCGAAAAGGAGTTCGAGAAGTATCTGGACAGCCTTTCTTCCCGCTCAGATTTGAATTACATTTTCCACGAGATGCTGGGAGAAATCACATCCGGCCATTTGCGGGGCGGCGGCGGCAACATTCCGGAAGCGAAGAAGGTTCCCGGGGGTCTGCTGGGCGCCGATTACGAAATTGCGAACGGCCGGTATCGCATCAAGACCATTTACACGGCGCAAAGCTGGAATCCGCAGTTGCGGGCACCGCTGGCTCAACCGGGCGTCAAAGTTTCGGCCGGCGATTATATTCTCTCGATCAACGGGCAAGATCTGAAAGGCACCGACGATGTGTCTCGTCTGCTCGAAGGAACCGCGGACAAACGCGTGGTGCTGCGCGTCAGCGCGGACGCGTCCGGCGCCAACTCGCGCGAGATCAGCGTAACCCCAGTGGCGAGCGAACAACAGTTGCGTTATCAGGCGTGGGTGGAAGAAAATCGCCGCAAAGTGGATCAGTTGAGCGGCGGCAAGCTGGCCTACGTCTACATGCCGGATACCGGCCAAGGCGGATTCACCAGCTTCAATCGCTACTATTTCGCGCAAGTCGACAAACAGGGCGTCATCATGGATGAGCGCTACAACGCCGGTGGACAGGCGGCGGACTATGTGATCGACGTGCTGAACCGGCCGCTCGAAGGCTGGTGGAGTCCGCGCTACGGCGCGATTTATCGCACGCCGATGGCTGCGATTTTCGGACCCAAGGTGATGATCACCAATGAAATGGCGGGTTCAGGCGGCGACATGATGCCGTGGATGTTCCGCCATACGCATGTTGGAACACTGGTCGGGAAACGCACTTGGGGCGGATTGATCGGGATCTCGCAATATCCGATTTTGATGGATGGCGGTCAGGTGACCGCGCCGAATTTCGGATTCTTCAATCCTTCCGGGCAGTGGGACGTCGAAAACAAAGGAGTCGCGCCGGATGTGGAAGTGGATCAGGATCCGAAATCCGTCCACGCGGGACACGATCCGCAACTGGAGCGCGCCGTGGCCATCGCGTTGGAGCAGTTGGCGAAGAATCCGCCGCCCGAGCCGCATCGTCCGCCGTTCCCGAATTATCAAAATCCCAGGCCCGCGCATCCGGGGAGCGTGACGGATGCGGGCGGGAGCCGGCAGTAGGCGGACTCGCGGTTATTTATCGGGATTGTTGGCATCTTCTTTTCCCGGTTCCTGCTTCGGCTGGAATTGCGAAGCCAAGCGCTGGGCCGTCGCGAGCTGTTTCGGCTTGAGCTTTTCGGCAACCAGATCGCGTTGCGCGACGCATTTTTGGTCGCCTTTGGCTGCGCATACATTCAGCCACTTGTACGCTTGCACGTAGTCGCGCTTGACGCCTTTACCGGTGGCGTATAAGGCTCCAAGGTTCAACTGCGCCTTTGCATAATCCTGTTGCGCGGACCGTTCAAACCAGCTGGCAGCCTGGCCGAAGTCCTGCGGGACGCCGAGCCCATCGATGTAAAGCAGGCCCAGATTGAATTGGGAAGGCGCGTCGCCTTTTTCCGCCAACGGACGCCACTCTTTGGCTGCAGTGGCGTAATCCTTTTTCTGATATGCGGTTAGACCGGTGGAAAAATCGCCCGCGGACACGGTGACCGTGAGCAACAGCGGCAGAGCTACTAACGAAGTTATGTTTCGCATGAAGTGCTCCTGAATTTATTGAAGCATACGGGGCGGAGGGGTTTCAGACGCCGCCTTCTTGCAGAAAACGCGTGGTTTCTTGCATAAAAACGTCCAGGCGGTCGTGATGCACCCAGTGACCGGCGCCGGGAACACGCACCAAGCGGTGGTTTTTAATGACAGATGCTCGACCATCGGCTTCCGGATCGGGCGCCCAACTTTCCATGCCCCAAAACAGCAGTACTGGGCACGTAATCTCACTCACAATGGCGCGCAGATCTTCCAGCCGCGTGCCATATGGCGGAAAGCCTCGCGCGTAATTATCGAATTTCCAGACCAGGGAACCGTCGGAGTTCCAGTTGGTGCCGTGAAGCGTGAGATGGCGCGCGACCTCGTCGGAAAGGTGCGGATTCGCCTCTTTCATGCGCGCGACAGCGGCGTCGAGATTGGGATAGCTGTGCGGTTCCCGCCGTTCGGTTTTGCGGACGCCTTCGATCCAGGCGCGCATACGTTCGGGCGGTGGTTTGTGAACCGGATGCGACGCCGGTAGCCCCAGGCCCTCGATGGAAACTGCTTTGTGCACCCGGTCCGGATAAATTCCGGAATAAAGCAGCGTAATGATGCCGCCGAGAGAATGTCCTATGATGGTGACCGGAAAATCGCCGATGACGTCCGCGAGCGCGGAAAGATCGAGGATGTGTTCCGCCAGCGTGTAGAGCGCGCCGGGCGCCCATTCGCTGTTGCCGTGGCCGCGCAGATCCATGGCGTAGACGTGATAATGTTCGCGCAGCGGCCGCGCGACCCAATCCCAATTGCGCGCGTGGTCCAGGCCGCCATGCACCAGAATGAGCGGAGGTTTCCCGTCCTGGCCCCAGTCCCAGAAATGGAGTTTGAGGCGGTGGGAATAGTAATAGTGAGAGACGGGTTCCAAGTTACTCAGTTTAAGAAATCTGGGGACACGTCTGCCATCTCTGTCCAGGTGGAGGCTGCGTGCTAGCCCGAAGTGTCCCCAGATTTCCTACTGCTTTAAGTGAGCGGCCTGCTCGCGAACTTCCGCGTGATGACGGACGTCGATTCCCTTCATCAGGAACAGTACGTCTTCGGCGATGTTGGTCGCATGA
>DATGIH010000540.1:0-2577 GCA_035295865.1 Bryobacteraceae bacterium | reverse complement strand
GTAGCATTCCAGTGGAAGCGGCTTATCGAACAATACCTTTTAGAGCGAAGGTCATTGGAGCTTTGCTTCCTGATACTCGATTCCCGTCGGGGCTGGATGGCACAGGATCTGGAACTCAAACAGTGGCTCGAGTTCCATAACCGGCGATACTTAGTGATCGCCACCAAGACAGACAAGTTGAAAGGTCAGAAAGAACAACGGCTTCAAACGGCCGCGATCCGAAGTCAAACATTGGATAGCGCGCCCCTGCCGTTCTCGGCTCCAACATGCCGGGGAGTGAGGGAAATTTGGCAAGCGATATCGAAAACCCAGACCCAGCAGCAGTAGCTGCTCCCACCGAAGAGAAATCAGACGCGAAAAAGACGGCCGCCTCCACGGCGTCGGAAAGCCAAGCGGCGGACGCATCCGGAAATGGAAAGGCGGAAGACGCAAAGCCTTCCGAAGCCAAGGCCGAGGGCAAACCCGACGGCGCGCCCGCGGGCGGCGGACACCGCAAGCATCGCGGCAACGTTCCGGGAGCGAACCAGAAAAACGGCACGCTCGACCTGGTTGAGTTGAAGGACATGAGTATCCAAAAGCTCAACCAGATCGCCAAAGATCTTGGCGTGACGGGTACCGCCGGATTGCGTAAGCAGGAGTTGATCTTCAAGATCCTGCAGACGCAAGCGGAAAAGAGCGGCCTCATATTTTCCGAAGGCGTGCTCGAATGCCTGCCCGACGGATTCGGATTCTTGCGCGCGCCGGAATACAATTACCTGCCGGGTCCCGACGACGTGTATGTGTCGCCGTCGCAGATCCGCCGTTTCGATCTGCGCACCGGCGATACGATTTCGGGGCAGATTCGTCCGCCCAAGGAAGGTGAACGCTACTTCGCGCTCATCAAAGTGGACGCGATCAACTTTGAACCGCCGGAGGAAGCGCGCAACAAGATTTTCTTCGATAACCTGACGCCGCTGTATCCGAACGAACGGCTGAAGCTCGAGACCACGCGCGACAACTACTCGGGTCGCGTCATGGATCTGCTCACGCCGATCGGCAAAGGGCAGCGCGGATTGATTGTCGCGGCGCCGCGCACCGGGAAAACGATGCTGCTGCAATCGATCGCGAATTCGGTGACGACGAATCATCCGGAAGTTTCGCTGATCGTGCTGCTGATTGACGAACGTCCGGAAGAAGTCACCGATATGCAGCGGTCGGTGAAGGGCGAAGTGATCAGTTCCACGTTCGACGAGCCGGCTTCGCGCCACGTGCAAGTGGCCGAGATGGTGATCGAGAAGGCGAAGCGCCTGGTGGAGCATAAGCGCGATGTGGTAATTCTGCTCGATTCGATCACGCGTCTGGCGCGAGCATATAACACGGTGGTTCCGCCGTCGGGCAAAGTACTCTCGGGCGGCGTGGATTCGAATGCGCTGCAGCGTCCCAAGAGATTTTTCGGCGCGGCGCGCAATATCGAAGAGGGCGGATCGCTGACCATTGTGGCATCGGCGCTGATCGATACCGGCAGCCGCATGGATGACGTGATCTTCGAAGAGTTCAAGGGCACCGGCAACATGGAAATCCATTTGGACCGGAAGCTGATGGACAAGCGCGTTTTCCCGGCCATCGACATCACCAAGAGCGGTACGCGCAAGGAAGAGCTGCTGGTTCCCAAAGAAGAGCTCAATCGCGTGTTTGTGCTGCGCCGCGTGCTGAATCCGCTGTCGCCGGTGGAAAGCATGGAGCTGTTGCTGGATAAGTTGGGTAAGACACGCAGCAACGGCGAGTTCCTTTCGGCGATGAGTACCTAGGAGAAGGCGTTCACACGAATGTGAACGCGGCACGCAAGAGTGCGTGCGCTACCTATGGGAAAAATCAGGGTTCTCTCCGACACGGTCGCGAACAAGATCGCTGCCGGGGAAGTGGTTGAGCGTCCTGCTTCCGTGGTCAAGGAGCTGATCGAAAACTCGCTCGACGCGGGCGCAACCCATCTCAAAATCGATATCGACAGCGGCGGGCGGCGGTTGATCCGGATCACGGACGACGGCTGCGGCATGCTGCGCGACGATGCGCTGCTCGCGTTTGAGCGCCATGCTACCAGCAAATTAAATGATGTGAAGGATCTGCTTTCCATCGCGACCCTCGGATTTCGCGGTGAGGCGCTGCCTTCCATTGCGTCCGTTTCGCGGCTGCTGCTCGAAACAAGATCGGCGGATGAGACGACGGGCGCGGCGGTGGAAATCGCGGGCGGAAAGCTGCTGCGCTGCGATGAGTTTCCGGGTCCTGCGGGGACCACGGTATCGGTACGCGATCTTTTCTTCAATGTTCCGGCGCGCAAGAAGTTTCTGCGCTCGGATCAGACGGAGCTGGCGCACATTGCGTCCCTCGCGACGCACTATAGCTTGGCGCATCCCAAGAAGGCTTTTCATCTGCGGCACGGCGATAACGATCTTCTGGATGTTACGCCGGTAGAGACTATGCGGGAGCGCGTTTATCAGGTGTTCGGCGGCCAAACGCTGGACGAGTTGATCGATCTCGAGATGGTGGAGCGGGAGTTAACGGTGGTTGAGGGTCCGGAGCCCGAGTCCCGGGTATTCGGAT
>DATGIH010000539.1:0-5393 GCA_035295865.1 Bryobacteraceae bacterium | reverse complement strand
CAGCCGCGTGCCCAGCAGATTCCCGATGGTCTGGCAATCGTGAAACTTGACGCCCAGCAGCCACGCCACCGGCGCAAATGCATATCCGAAAATCTGCTGCAGCGTGATGTGAAAATAGCTGAGCATGCCGTTGCACATCGCGATCAGCGCCAAAAAAGCGATTAACATCCCGGCGATGTTCAGCGCCAACTGCAGTCCATCCCCCGCGCCGCGCGCCGCGGCATCAATGATATTGACGCCCGGCTTCTCCACGGCGATTTTCACGTCGCCCAGAGTCTCCGGCTTCCCGGTTTCGGGAATGAGGATCTTTGCCAGCATGATGGTCGCCGGTGCGGTCATGATTACCGCCGTCAGCAGATGCCGGATCTCCACGTGCGCCATCAAAACGTACGCCGCCATCACCGCGCCCGAGACGTGCGCCATGCCGCTGGTCATGATAGTGAATAATTCGGATTCCGTCAGCCCGGCGAGAAACGGCCGGATGGTCAACGGCGCTTCCGTCTGTCCCATGAAAATGCTGGCCGCGACGTTCGTCGATTCGGCTCCGCTTGCGCCCATCACGCGCTGCATCAGGATCGCCATCCCGCGCACCAGAATCTGCATCACGCCCAAATAGTAAAGGATGCTGAACAGGCTCGAAATGAAAATAATGATCGGCAGCACCTGAAACGCAAAGATGACAGGTTGACTGCCGCCCAACTGATCGCCAAAAACGAATCGGCTGCCGGCGAAGGAGTAACCGATTAGCGAATTCACCTTGTCGCTGGCCGCTTTGAAGACAAATCCGGCGGGGGTGCGCAGGACAATAAATGCGAACGTGAGCTGCAGGCCCAGGCCCCACAGCACTACCGATGGCCGAATCGATTTTCGATGTTTGGAGAAAAGAAAGCTTACCAGGAGAATCGCGAGGATTCCAAGTATCCCGGTAAAGCGATCCATTGTTGGATCAGCTTACCACTTCCAGGATCAATTCCCGTTCCTCCGGCGCCGATGCCGAAATGCGGAACGCATCCTCGATCTGCTGGGACGCCTCCTCAACCTGTTCTTCGCCGGTGTAGTAGAGACGGCACAACACTGCGCCGCCTTCTATTTTTTGGCCGACCTTCACTTCCAAAATCACACCCACCGCGGGATCGATGGTGTCTTCCTTGGTGTTTCGTCCCGCGCCGATCAGGGACGACGCTTTGCCGATGCCTTCCGCGTCGATCGCACTGATGTATCCAGCGCGCGGTGAGCTGATCTCGCGCACGCCCGTCGCGTTGGGCAACAGCTCGAAGCGATCCAGCACCTGCGGATTTCCGCCCTGCGCCTGGATCACGTCTTTGAATTTCTTGTATCCGGAACCGTCCAACAATTTCTGCTGCGCCAGTTCGCGCGCTTCATCCAGCGTCGCGGTGATCTTCGCGAGGAAAATCATGCGCGCGGCGAGTTCCAGCGAAATGCGCGTCAGATCCGTGGGACCGGCATTTTGCAACGTCTGCGAAACTTCCATCACTTCGAGCGCGTTGCCCACTGCGTAACCCAACGGTTGGTTCATATCGGTGATCAGCGCTTGCACCCGCTTGTCCATGCGGCGGCCGATTCCCACCATCATCTGTGCCAGCCGGCGAGCGTCCACTTGGCGCTTCATGAAAGCGCCCGTACCCACCTTCACATCCAACACCACCGCGTCCAAACCAACGGCGATCTTCTTCGACATGATGGACGAAGCGATCAGCGGGATCGATTCCACCGTCGCCGTCGCGTCGCGCAAACTGTACAGCTTGCCATCCGCAGGTGCGATCTCCGCCGTCTGCCCGATGAATGCCAACTGATGCGCTGCCAGTTGCGCTTTCAACTCATCGATGGTGAGATCGGTACGGAATCCGGGAATGGATTCCAGCTTGTCCAGCGTGCCGCCGGTGTGTCCCAATCCGCGCCCGGAAATCATCGGCACCACAACTCCGGCGGCGGCCGCGAGCGGCGCGGAAATCAAACTGGTTTTGTCGCCGACTCCGCCGGTGGAATGTTTGTCCACCTTAATTCCGGGAATCGAGCTGAGGTCGACGGTTTCGCCGGATTTGATCATGCACTCGGTTAGCGCACTGACCTCGCGATCCGACATCCCGGAAAAGAACACCGCCATCAGGAAGGCGGACATCTGATAATCCGGAATCTCATTCCGGGTGTATCCGTCCACTAAGGCGGCGATCTCTTGCGGAGTTAACTCTTCCCCATCGCGTTTGCGTTGAATCAAATCGACAGTTCGCATTATGAGTCCTTCAGAGTACCACCTTATGTATTTGAAAGTAAAGGATTGAGCGAAGCACACTCCGCCCGCCTGGCGGGAGGCTGGAACAATTCCCCGCCGATTACTACCTATAATATAGCGCGATTCCGGTACAAAACCGGATCGATGACTGCCGCCATGCGTGCGACATCGAGAGCGCCGCCCAGGAATTCCGCCACTCGACGAGCTGTGGTAGCCGGATCGGAAATCATCGCGGCATGATTGAGAATCAGCAACGAACCCCGCGCGAACTTGCTCTTCACCTCAGCGAGCGTGCGCGCGTACTCCATTTTCAGTAATTGCCGGTTGCCCGAGGGATGGCCGCGCCGCGCCAGCATCCGTTCCTGCGAATCCAGCACTTCCTCCAAATCCCGTTCGCAGAGGATCACCCGGCATCCCAGCCCGTCCGGCACAGCGTGGAGCAGCGGTGCGACAATCTTCACGGCTTTGCCCCGACCCTTCAGCAGCCACTTCGAGTCCTGCAGAAGATTCTTCACCGGTTCGAACTCCAGATATCCACGCGGGTTGTCTTCATCTGGTTCCCGTACGCCATCCGAGAGAATCTCGATACCACCGGCCGCGAGCATCTGCATCAATGCGGACGTTCCCGATCGCGGTAATCCCGTGACGACGATCAAAGACTGATCATCCACCAGCGTTCCCGCGCCATTCGACGAAACGTGGAACGAAGTTTCAACGGCTTCCCGGGCCGTTCTAGACTGCGTTCCGCGCCGCATGCGACGGGCGAGTGTTCGGTGCGCCCGCGCCGAATCGCGATCAACCAACCGTGCCAATCTCAAGTGCGCTTCCGGAAAATTCGGATTCACCGAAATCGCAGCGCGAAAGGCGTCCGCGGCTCGCTCAAATTCCTGCATCCCCAGCAACGCCCGCCCTAGCAAAAAATGCGCTTCCGGATTTTGATACGCCCGCTGCAGCGCCTCCAGCGCGAATTGCGCCGCCTCCGCGAATTTCCTGCGGCTCAGCGCGATCCGGCTCAAACCACTCAGGGCCAGTACATCATCGGGATCGAGATCGATGGCTCTCTGATACATTCGCCGTGCATCTCTCGGCCGGCCCAGCCGCAAATAAAGATCGGCGATCTGTACCAGCAGCCCCGGCCGCGCCATTGGCGCCTCGCGCAAGCGCTCGAGGGCTGCTAGCGCCTTCGAGTAGCGCTCTTCGGCGATCCACACCTGCGCTTCCAGGTAATCGGCAATGGCCGAAGGCTCCAGATCTTCCACGATTCTGCGCATTTCGTCCAACTTGCCAAGTGCCTGCGCGGATGCAAATAATCCTAGAGCAAAGCGCTGCTCCTCCGGATCCGCCGCCGCTAATTCGCCGAAAATCTGGTAGGCCTCGACATGCCGCCCGGCATCTTGATACGCTTCGCCCAGGTTGTAGCGCAACTCGCGGATGGTCTTACGCACCGCCACTTCGCGATTCTCATCCGGCCGCGCGATATACCCGAGCGCAATCATCTGCTCCAGCATTTCCTGCGCCGCCACCGGATCGAAATGCATGTGCTTGGGATGGCTCCCATCTTCGCCCGGAACATGCTCCCAACTTCGAATGAGGCGAATCTCAGGCACTGCGGCGAATGCCTGCGTGAGCACTCGGCCGTCCATGTCTTCGCCAACCGCCAACCCGAAAAGCGTCAGGACGGTCGGAGCGATATCCAGCACCGACGCGCCGTGCAGAATTTCACCCTTCTTGATGCCGGCCCCGCAAATCGCCAAAATCCCATGATTGCGATGCTCGATAGCCGGACCCGCTGGAATGTCGGGAATCCAAGCCGGGCGCAGATGATCGGGATGAAATCCGTGATCCGACATCAGAATCACCACCGCATCGTGCGCCGCTTTCTCGATCAGCTCACCGAGCATCCGGTCTTGCAACTGATACGCAGTCGCTACAACGTTGCGATACAACGCGAAATCTCGCTCCGCAATCCACGCTTGCCGCGGCGGATGGTAGCGCATGAACGAGTGACAAAAATGATCGATGGCGTCGAAATAGACCGCGAAAAAATCCCAGGCTTTGTTTTGCGCGAGCCATAAGGCGGCCGATTGCACGCTCATCATCTCAGCCAGCGTTCGCAGGAAGGCCGCCAGACGCTGGTCAAGCTCCTGATCGATTTCCCGCGCCAGCGGAATAAATGGCTCGACCATCTCCGGTGTGATCTGATCCGGATGCACGCGCAATCCCGCCAGGCTTTCCGCCAATTCCGGCGGATGCACCGAATTTGCTCGCAGCGGCCAGCCAGCTTCCAATGGCGCACTCGCGCGATGAAAATGATCGGACACCATTACGCCGCGGATCGGCTCCGCGGGATGACTGGGCCACCATCCAAGGACTGTGCTGGTCAAATCATTTTGGTGCAGGATGTTCCAAAGCGCTTTCGATTCACGCGAAAGATTCGTCACCGGCCGCACACCGCCGCCGTCTGGAGTTGGCTCGGAAAATCCGTGAATGCCGTGCTGGTACGGGCGCTTGCCGGTAGCGATGGACGTCCACAACATCGGCGATAGCGGCGGATGCAGTGTGGCGATCGGTCCGCTGCAGCCGTTTTCGACCAGCCCGTGGACATTGGGCATTTTGCCCGCATGCATCAGCGGACGGATCACTTTCCAATCCGCCGCGTCCCAGCCTACCAGCAGGATCTTCCGCAAGCCGGCCCCCTACTGCGATGCAACGAATTTCTGGATGAGAAACACAAAATGCTGTTGCGGACGTCCGCCCGCGAGCGCGGCATGCGCGAAAGTCGTGTGCTTAGCTGCATCCAAAGCTGCCGCGCTGTTGGGATCGGACGGTTGCAAGGAATGCGCCTCCACCAATTCGCCGGCTGCGGTTACCAATCCGAAGATACACACAGGCTGCGTCACCGCCGATGCCGATTTGCCAACCACGCTCGTGATTTTTTTCGCGCCATTCATCGCGATCGATGGACCTTTCGCCAACATCTCCGGAGTGGGTTGAAACAAGCTCGGATCCACGTTCTGTAGCTGTTCCAGGCTCACAACCTGAATCACCGAGACCGTTTTTCCAGCCTCGCTGACTGTCACCTTCTTCGGCATCAGATAAGTGCCGGACTGCGGCGCGCCGTCATATTCATACGCATAGTAGC
>DATGIH010000538.1:0-6277 GCA_035295865.1 Bryobacteraceae bacterium | reverse complement strand
CTTCATAGCCGCCTACTCGTTTGGCGACTGCCTAAGCTCACACAGGCGCTGGCCGGCGCTGCGGCGGATGATGAACCTGCCGGTATAAGCGTCAGAGCAGGAACCGCTGCAACTGCTGGATTGAGGTGGTGAGCGCGGTAGGAATCGAACCTACAACCTAGTGATTAAGAGTCACTTGCTCTGCCAATTGAGCTACGCGCCCGTTCGTTTGGTTGGGGGAAACGAAACAGAAGGACTCTCCGATTGTACCATTGGAAAGAACGTATGCCCACTGCCGGACGCGTGCTCGAAACTTCTCTCTACGTCGATCATCTGGATCGCTCCATCGATTTCTACACGCGGCTCTTCGGCTTCGAAAAACTGGTTTCCGACGATCGCTTCTGCGCGCTGAACGTCCGAGGAGAACAAGTGCTGCTGCTATTTAAGAAAGGCGGGACCACGGAGCCGAAATCGATTCCCGGCGGCATTCTTCCTCCGCACGATGGCTCGGGACAAACGCATCTCGCTTTCACCATGGCGGCCGAAGACGAGGCTGAATGGACGCAAGCCCTGAGCGCGGCCAGCGTCCCGATCGAAAGCCGCGTCACTTGGCCCCGCGGCGGATTCAGCTTGTACTTCCGCGATCCGGATGGGCATCTGCTGGAGCTGGTAACTCCAGGTTGTTGGGCGATCTATTGAGGCGCCGGCAAATTCGCCGCCACGATTTGCGCGATGTCCAAGAGCTTCGGCGGAGTAGTTGACACGGCTGAGAGCGCGTCGCGAAACATCGTATTGCAGAATGGGCACGCTGCTCCCACAACGCTTGCACCGGTGGCCACCAACTGCTCGGCGCGTTCCACGCTGACTCGCTTGCCTTTCTCTTCGCCGAGGAACGCCAGCCCGCCGCCTGCGCCGCAACAGAACGATCGCTCGCGCGACCGCTCCGCTTCCACCACCGTTCCGAATCGAGAGAACACTTCGCGCGGTTCGTCATACACATTGCGATAGCGGCCCAAATAGCAAGGATCGTGATAGACGATATTCTCTCCCGCGCCGGTCTTCGACGGCAGTTGATCCAAATGCCGCGCGAGAAATTCGCTGTGATGCTCGATTGGCGGCGCTTCACCGAACTCCTTCCAATCCGTGCCGATGGTTCGTACACAGTGCGGGCAGATGGAAATGATCTTCTTCACCTTACTTTGCTTGAGCGTTTCCAGATTATTTTCGGCCAGCTGCCCGAATGCCAGATCGTTGCCCAGCCGCCGCGCCGGATCGCCCGTGCATTTCTCCTTGCGCAACACGCCGAAGCTGACGTTGAGGCTGCGGAAAACCTGAACGAGTGAGGCGATGATTTCGCGGCCCTTTGGATCATATCCGCCCATGCATCCTAGCCAGAGGCAATACTCCTGCGTGCCGTCGAAGATCGGAAGCTCTTGCTTCTGGACAAACTTGTCGCGCTCGGTCGACGAAAATCCGAGCGAATTGCCGTTGCGCTCTAAATTCAAAAACAACTTGGTCCCGTAATCGTCTTCCCACTTGCCCGTGTTCACGGCGCCGCGGCGGAGTCCGATGATGATGGGCAAATGCTGCACGCCGACCGGACACTGGAACTCACAAGCGCCACACGTGGTGCACTGGAAGGCCGCTTCCTGCGAGAGATGCTTGCCAAGCAGCGGCTCCTCGCTCGCCGGTCCGAACTCATTGAGGTATCCGCGCACCCCGAGAGCGATCGCTTTCGGATTCAAGATTTTGCCTGTGTTATTGGCCGGGCAATGCTCGGTGCAGCGTCCACATTCGACGCAGGTATACGCCTGCAACGAAACCAACTCGGTGATGTCTTTCCCGGTGTCGAGTCCGAAATCCTCGTCACCCACCAGCGGAGGGATTTTGCTGAACTCATCGCGCTTCAAAAAGACGGTCAGCGGGCTAAGCACCAGGTGCAGATGTTTGGTGTGTGGGATCAGCGGCATGAATACCAGCAGCGTGATGGTATGCGCCCACCAGAGGGCTTTACTCTCTTCACCTCCTGGAAGGAACGTTCCGAGATAAGTGACCATCAGCAGGAAAATCAGCAAGGCGATAAAGCCGGATTCGAGCGATAGCGGTCCCAGCCATTTAGGCCGGATCACCAGACGCCGGAAGGCAAGTCCCGCGATGGAGATCGCCACCAGCACGCCGAAAATGGCCGCTACCGCGAAATAGATCCTTCCGAAAAATCCGTCGCGCGAGATCAGATGCAGGCCCACTCCTTCGCCGAAATGGTTGATGGTGACCAGCGCGAACGCGCAAAATCCCCAGAAGACGAAAGCGTGCGCGAGACCGGGAAGCGGACGCTGCCGGATGACTTTGCCCTGCAGAAGAACTTCCCACACGAAGTCGGCCACGCGGCGGCCCACCGGTTGGATACTGAATTCCGGGTCTTTCTTAGAGTGCAGGACGGTCCACCAGACCTTGCGAAATCGCCAAAGAAAACCGCTCCCCGATGCTGCCAGCAGGACCAGAAACAGCACGGTCTCCGGCCACCCGAAATGAACCATAAGAAGCGAGTGTAGCGCAGGTGAGCCGGGTAGACTCCCCACGGCCCGCAGCCGAAGCCCTCGCCGGCTTGGTGTTAAAGGTTCGGCCAATTCGCTACGATAGATGTTCTGGAGCGAACCTTGCGATTTATCATGTCAGGCGCGGCCGGTTTCATCGGTTCGCATTTTTGTGACCGGCTTCTGGCGGAAGGCCATTCCGTCCTTGGGCTGGACAATTTCATCACCGGCTCCGGGCGGAATCTGGAACATCTTCTTAAAACTCCAGCGTTTACGTTCAAAGAATGGGACGTATGCCGGTCCATTGAGATCGACGGGCCGGTGGACGGGGTGCTGCATCTGGCATCGCTCGCCAGTCCGAAGGATTACTTTGAGCATCCCATTGAGACCTTGGAAGTGGGGTCCACGGGAACGCGCAATATGCTGGAGATTGCCCGCCGGCATAACGCCCGATTCATGCTGACCTCGACGTCGGAATGTTATGGCGATCCGCAGGTCCATCCGCAGGTGGAAACGTATTGGGGCAACGTGAATCCGGTGGGCGTGCGTTCCTGCTACGACGAAAGCAAACGGTACGCGGAGGCCATCACCATGGCGTATCACCGCGTACACGGAGTTCGCTCAACCATTGCGCGCATCTTCAATACCTATGGGCCCCGGATGCAGTTGCATGATGGCCGAGTGGTACCGGCTTTCATCGATCAAGCGCTGCGGGACCAGCCGATGACGGTGTACGGGGACGGCTCGCAGACGCGCAGCTTTTGCTACGTGGACGATCTGGTGGACGGACTGTACCGGCTGACGTTTTCCGAAGAACGGTATCCAGTGAACCTGGGGAATCCGGCCGAGATGACCATTCGCGAGTTTGCCGAGCGGATCCGCCGGTTGACGGGAACCACTGCGCCGCTCAGGTATGAACCGCTGCCCGAAGACGATCCGAAACAGCGGCAGCCGCTGATCGACAAGGCCAAGCGCGTGCTCGGTTGGTCGCCGAAAGTGGATTTGGAGACAGGGCTTCGCGCGACCATCGAGTATTTTCAGAAGCTGGAAGATCCGGTGGGCGCGCGCTAGACCCGAGCAGGCGTTCTGTCGTAAATCGCAACACAGTATCCCGCAAACGGACGATCCACACCTCGGATGAGCGCGTTCAGGCGCAGATTTCGTGGCTAATCAATTGCTAAATCCGCGGCATGCTCATGAATCTTCGTATCGCGATGCGAATGCTCCGGCGCAATCCCGGTTTCACTCTACTGGCTGTGTTGACGATTGCGCTTGGCATCGGAGTGAACACAGCGGTGTTCAGCGTGGTGAATGGCGTTCTACTTCGTCCCTTGCCCTTTCGCGAACCAGATCAGCTGGTCCGGATCTATGAGACCAAAGCCCAAAACAAGTTCAACATCTCTTATCCAAACTTCCAGGATTGGAAAAGCCGCGCCTCTAGCTTTCAAGCGATGGCTATTTACAACCCGTATGCGTCCGTCACATACAAAGGCCCCGAAGGCAAGCAAATTATTCCGGCGGCCGAAACGAGTTGGAATCTGTTTTCCACGTTGGGAATTACGCCCATGCTGGGAAGGGGTTTCATCGCCGACGACGATAAGGGCGATGGCGCTCCCGTTGCCGTAATTACCGACGAGGTCTGGCTGAAATATTTCGGCGGGGATCCCAATATTGCAGGCAAACAAGTGGTGTTCTCCGACACGGCAATTACCGTCATCGGAGTCTTGCCGCGTTCTGTCCGTTTTTCGAGCGCCGGCATCTGGTTCCCCATGGGCGTGGTCAAGAATCCGAACCAGTTGGACCGCGGGAATCATCCGGGATTTGGAGTGGTCGCCCGCTTGAAGCCGGGTGTAACGATGGAGCGGGCACGTACCGAAATGAGCGCGATTGCGGCCTCGCTTGAACAGGCATATCCAGCCACCAACAAGGGCTTCGGCGTCCAAATCACAGGCATGTTCGACGCGGTGACGGGTTCGATTCGACCCATGCTTTTGGTTCTTTTCTGCGCGGTGGGATTTGTCTTGTTGATTGCCTGCGTGAACGTGGCGAATCTTGTGCTGGCGCGCACCATCGACCGGGATCGCGAGGTAACCGTTCGTAGATCGCTGGGCGCGAGCCGCTGGCATTTGATCGGCATGTCGCTTTCCGAGAGCCTTCTCATCTCGGCCGCAGGTACGCTGTTGGGCGCTTTTCTTGCCACCTGGGGTGTGGATGTCCTTCTCGCGCTCCAACCGGGAGTGCTTCCTTCGGGCCGGCCCATTACCATTGACGGAACTGTGATGGCATACGCAGTTTTATTGATGCTGCTATCCACACTGGTATTTGGGCTAGCCCCAGCGTGGCGCGCGATGCGCACGGATTTGAGCGGCGCTTTGAAGCAGGGCGGGCGCAGTGCCACCTCCGCCAAGAGCACACAAAGCATCCGGACCGCGCTGGTTACCGCCGAAATTGCGCTCTCCATCGCACTGCTCGCCGGAGCCGGATTGATGATTCGCAGCCTCTACGCGTTGTCTCACCAGAATGTCGGTTTCCGGACCGCGAATCTGCTGGCGCTGCAGATGAGGCTCACTGCAACCAATTCTCAGACTCCAGCCGCCCTCGCGGCTCGCGCCGAAGAGGTCTTGGATCGCTTGGCGTCGGCTCCGGGCGTTGAATCCGCCGCGGGGGTATGGCCGCTTCCGCAAGGAGGAATCAATTGGGCGCCTCCGGTGAACTTCAAAGACCGGCCTCGTGAACCGGGCGCGGAGCCTACCGTGCAGGCCGCGGTGGTGACCCCGAGTTACTTCAAGACCATGGGCATTCCGCTGCGCAGAGGCCGTCTTTTTGACGCAGGAGACCGAGCGACGTCGCGCGTAGCCTTGGTGAACGAAGCTTTCGCAAAAAAGTTCTATCCTGACGAAGATGTTCTGGGCAAGCAGTTTCAGATGGTGGGAGCGGTTGGCGTAATCGGCTGGAAGGAAATCGTCGGAGTGGTGGGCGATACGCGGCACGGGGGGTTGAGTGGAGTTACATCGCCTGAAGTTTATTGGCCGTTCGAAGTGATGCCGTTTCAGGAGCCCGCCTTCATGGTGCGAACGGCGTCCGATCCCTCCAAGATGATTTTGCCGCTGCGTAGAATCATGGAGAGCGTGGACCCAGGCGGCGTGATTCTCCATTCCGCGCCGATTGAGAACGACTTGGCGGACAGTGTTTCGGATCGGAAGTTCACGCAAGTTCTCCTGTCGGTCTTCGCTGGTCTCGCCGTTCTGATGGCGGCCGTGGGAATCTACGGCGTGGTTGCATTCTGGGTCGCTCAGCGGACCAAGGAGATCGGGCTTCGCGTCGCCTTGGGCGCGAACGCTCAGAATATTTTCCGCTTGCTGCTCTTACAGACCATGATTCCGGTAGGCGTGGGCCTCGGCATCGGATTACTCGCCGCTACGATGTTGACGCCGTATCTGTCCAGCCAAATTTTTGGGGTCACCGCGAGAGATCCGTGGACACTCGGCGCGGCCGCGATTCTGTTAGGTTTGGTGGGCGCCTGCGCGTCGCTGCTCCCCGCTCGGCGGGCGATGCGGATTGATCCAATGACTGCGCTGCGGCAGGAGTAGCTGATTCAACGCTTCTTCAAAGTGTAAATGTAATTGTTCAAGCCGAACGTCGCGGTGGTGGGGTCGATGAAATGAAAATCCAGTTCATTGCCGCATCCGGTCTCGAGCGTTTTCCATTTCGATCCCTGGAAGCCTAGCTTGGCCGCAACTCTCTCTGGTTCCACCGTCTTGTCG
>DATGIH010000537.1:0-19013 GCA_035295865.1 Bryobacteraceae bacterium | reverse complement strand
TATGGTGCTCGATGGCGGTCCCACCACGGTTGGAATCGAGTCCACTGTGCTGTCACTCGCGAGTCCACGTCCAGTGGTGCTGAGGCCGGGCATGCTGACCCAAGCTCAGATAGAAGAAGTCATCGGACCGGTTGATCTCACGCGGGCAGCAGTGGATGGCGCCCATCCTTCACCCGGCATGCATCGCAGGCATTACAGTCCGCGAACGCCGCTGTTTCTTGTAAGCGGCGGTCAGCTTCCCCGAAAAGGATCCGGCGCCTATTTATGGATCCGCACTCTAGCCGGCGCTGCTCGCGTTATCCGCATGCCGGAGCAGCCGCAAGCTTACGCCGCGATCCTGTACGACACGCTGCATCAAATGGATGCGCTCGGCTTCGACTGGATCGCCGTGGAACAACCTCCACAAACGGCCGAGTGGGATGCTATCCGCGACCGGCTGGAACGCGCCGCGCCTTGACGCGCAGGCACTTCCAACCAGCGTTTCGAAATCGTGATCGCGCTCGATCGGGATCGCAAGTCGCCAGAAAATTTGTTTCGAAACCAGGCTCCGCGACTTTACTCCGCTCGTCGAGTGTCAACAGCAAAGGCTTGTGCCAGGCGCGAACCATTCCGAACACGTGGTAGCCGGCGGCTTCGAGCAACCGGGTCACGGGGCTTGGCTGCGGATGATAATCCTCGAAGACAATGTCACGCACCTGCTTCCCCGCGAGCACCCGCTGTGCCCCTTCGAGCACCGCCGGCTCGTGCCCTTCGACGTCGATCTTCATCAAGCCGATTCGCGCGCCTTCGGGAACGAATGCATCGAGCGTCGTCAAGTCAATTTCAAAACGCCTGGCGCGTTCCTCTCTCGGTAAATAGAGCGACTCTTCTTCCAACGAGAAAGCGCCGAGGTCGCTCATCTCACGCAGCACCCCGTTGCCGAGACGGGAACTGAGGCCCTTCCGGACTAATTCAATCGGCGCCAAAGCATACGGCGCCCAGCTTGCAACGTTCCTGGCCAGAAAATCCCACGCCACGGGACTCGGCTCAAACGCGATCACGTGACCGTGCGATCCCGACGTGAGCGCCATGATCGAGGCATTCTGTCCGACATTGGCGCCTATATCGTACGCCGATTCGCCTGGATCTAGAAGTCGGCAAATGGATTCCGGCACCACCCGGTCGTGTAACCCGATGTTGATGACATCGACGCCGATGTGGGAGGTGTGGTCCAAGTCCACCGGCAATCCCCAGCTGAACTGCAGAGCTTTACTGGCGCAAAGCGACCCTTTGCGGAGGCGCCGCAAAATTTGGGAAGGACGCCATAGGTACTCCGGCCGCCGGATCGCCTCCATCAATTTCCACATCTCTTTACTTGTAGCCTGCGTAAGTTAGCTTCGTCTATAGTAGGCTTCCCAGTACTTTCCTTATTGGTAGAAAGCTCTCGCGAACGGTTGCCCTGTTTATACTGGCGTTATGCCCAAACCACGCATTCTGGTGGCGCATCCAAGGCTGACAAGTTCCGGCGGTGGTAATGTGATGGCGGCTTGGACGCTTCAGGCATTGTGTACGGATTTCGACGTCACGTTCGCGACGCTCGGGCCATTCGACTACCGGGCGCTCAACGTTCATTTCGGAACCAGCCTGCGGGACGGGGGATTCGAGGTTCGTGTGGCGCCCCCTCGCTATCAGCGCATCCTGCGCAGCATGCCAACGCCGGGCGCTTTGCTTGAGATTTGCCTCGCGATGCGCTGGGCGCAAGACCTCGGTCGCGAAGCGAACTATGACTTGGTCTACAGCACTTCCAACGAAATGGATTTTCATCGCAGCGGAGTGCAGTACGTCAATTATCCCTGGTTTTTTCTACCGCGCCCGGAAATTGAGATGCGCTGGTTTCACCGGATTCCGGGCATCCTCAATGCGTACCGCGAATTATGCCTGCGCTTGGCCCGCGCCACACCCTCCGGCCTGCGCCGGAATCTGATGCTTGCCAACTCGCACTTTGTAGTGGGAGAGATCAAAAAAGCGCACGGAACAAACGCTCGCGTGGTGTATCCGCCAGTTCCTGGGAAATTCTTGGAAGTGCCGTTCGAAGAAAGACGCCTGGCCATAGCCGCTGTTGGCCGGGTTCATCGTATAAAGCGCTGGGACATGGCGGTAAATATTGTAGAAGCCGTTCGTCGCAGCGGGCACCCGTTGGAACTGACTCTCATCGGCCACGCGGATGATCATGAATATGGCAGGAAGTTAGATCGTCTGGCTAAAACACGCCCATGGTTCCGCTGGATCCGCAACGCCACCCGAACGGAACTATTGGCGGAACTTTCGCGGCACAAATACGGGATTCACACCATGCGCGGAGAGCATTTCGGCATCGCGCCCGCCGAGCAGCAACGCGCGGGATGCATTCCGTTCGTGCATAACTCCGGCGGCCAGGTGGAAATCGTGGGTAACGACCCGCGCTTGACGTTTGATGGTGTGGACGACGCGGTCAAACGGATCGTGCGCGCGATTGAGAATCCAGAGCTGGAACGCGAACTGAGAATCCAAGTTGCCGAGCGAAAATCCTGGTTCACCGAAAAGCGCTTTTGCGAATCGGTCCGCGAAATCGCGTGGGAATTGGTGGGCAACGGCGCGCTTGCAAAAACAGCCAGCGCCTGACCCCGACTTACGTCTCGCGATACTCCCCAAACACCGCCCGCAGCCGGTCAGAAATCTCTCCCACCGTCGCGCGCGCTTCCGCGCAACCCAGGATGTGGGGCATCAGATTATCCGTGGAGCGCGCGGCTTTCTCCAGCCCATTCAGCCGTTCTTGCACGACGGCGCTGTCGCGCGAGGACCGCACGTCCCGGACGCGCGCAATCTGTTGCTGTTCCAGCTCCGGATTCAGCTTGAAGTGCAACGGCGCTTCGGCTTCCGCCTGCTTGAATCGATTCACACCCACCACAATCGACTCGCCGCGCTCCACCGCAGTCTGGTATGCGTACGCGGCATTCTGGATTTCGTTCTGAATGAAGTTGCTCTCAATCGCGGCCAACGTTCCGCCCATCCCGTCGATGCGCTCGATATAGCGCGCGGCTGCATTCTCGATGTCGTCCGTCATTGATTCGATTGCGTAACTGCCGCCCAGGGGATCCGCAACGTGCGTCACCCCGCTCTCGTGAGCGATGATCTGCTGGGTGCGGAGCGCCAGCCGCGCGGCCTCTTCTGTGGGGAGCGAAAGCGCTTCATCTTTCGCATTGGTATGCAGGGATTGTGCGCCTCCTAGCACGGCGGCCAGCGCTTGCATCGAAACCCGTACCACGTTTACGTCCGGCTGTTGCGCGGTAAGCGTCGACCCGCCGGTCTGCACGTGAAAGCGCATCATCATCGAGCGCGGGTTTCGCGCGCCGAACCGGTCGCGCATCAACTTCGCATACAACCGGCGGCCCGCGCGATACTTGGCGATCTCTTCCAAAAAATTGTTGTGCGCGTTGAAGAAGAATGAGAGCCGCGGAGCGAACTGATCCACCTGCAAACCTGCCGCGATCGCTGCTTCGATGTATGCGATAGCGTTCGCAAGCGTGAACGCGACTTCTTGCACGGCGGTGGATCCGGCTTCACGGATGTGATAGCCGCTGATCGAGATGGTGTTCCATTCCGGCAACTCGGCGGAGGCCCAGCGGAACAGATCGGTGATGATCCGCATGGCAGGACGCACCGGGTAAATGTACGTTCCCCGCGCGATGTATTCCTTCAGAATGTCGTTCTGGATGGTGCCCGAGAGCTTGCGCAAGTTCGCGCCTTGGCTGCGAGCCACCAGTACATAAAAGCTCAGCAGAATTGCGGCGGTGGAGTTGATGGTCATCGACGTGGTGATATCCGCCAGTCGAATTCCATCGAACAGCCGTTCCATGTCTTCCAACGAGCAAATTGCGACGCCGGAGCGGCCTACTTCTCCAGCCGCCAGCTTGTGATCGGAGTCCAGTCCCATCTGGGTCGGTAAATCGAACGCGACCGAGAGCCCGGTAATCCCCTGCGAAAGGAGATAGCGGTAACGTTGATTGCTCTCTTCGGCGGTACCGAAGCCGGCATACTGGCGCATGGTCCACAAGCGGCCGCGGTACATGTCCGGATATATGCCTCTGGTGTAGGGAAACTGCCCTGGGATCTCTACTCGGTCATCCGGAGTGGCGCTCATGATTTCGAGATCTTGCGGGCTCTCCAGAACGCACTGATTCCGAACCAGGCCATCAGGAGAACGAAGGCGCCGCCGGCCAATTGCATTCCAACAGGTTCATGGCCGCGGAACACGCGAAAGCCGAAAACCGTCGCTAGCGCGAGGAAAATAAAGCCAATCACCTGATTCCAAAGAATGTGGATTGGCCGTACGACACCCGGCAAAACATGCGTCGCTAACTTCTTCGCTTTGTGGAACATCACGTCAGTACCAGTGTAACCAACACTCCGCTAACGAGAACAGCGCACGTGGCCGATATAATTAGGGGGAGCAAAATGCCCCCTCAGAGGCACTTTCAATTTGGATGAAACTGGCCTCACCTTGACAACATCCAGAATGTAGAGTGTTATGCTGAAAGTGGCCCGCGCAGAAAGGGGCGAAGCTTGGAAGAAAAACTGAAAGAGCTGATGCAGGAACTAGGCAACGCGATCAACGAATCGTTGTCGGATTCTGATCGGATTGCAGCCGCGATCGGTGAGATCAAGCGAGCTGGATATGACGTCTTTCTAGTCCTGGAAGCCACCATCGGATTCAACAAACGGGACGAATCCGGCGAATACGAATCCGACGATGCCGAAGTTGAGGCAGACACAGCGCCGCCGCCCAAGCGCCGCTTCGAATCCACTGGCAGGATCAAGCTGACATCGCAGGATCACAAATTCCTGAAGGCCCTGAAAATCGCGATCGACGACGACAAAAGTTAGGCTGACGAACTAAGCAGCTCCCGATACACCGCCCAGGTTGCGCTACCTGCCTTTTCCCAACTGAACGCGCGGCTTCTCTCCAAGCCTTTTTGAGCCAAATCCGCCCGTAACCCTTCGTTCTCGGTCAGATTCCGCAGACCTTCCGCGATAGCCTGGCTGTCGAAAGGATCCACCAGGAGAGCTGCGTCGCCCGCGACTTCCGGCATGGCGGAAACATTCGACGTCAGCGCTGGAACTCCGCGCGCCATCGCATCCAACACCGGCATCCCAAAACCTTCATCCAGCGATGGGAACGCAAACACGGAAGCACGCTGATACAGCGTCTCCAAATCTTGGTCGGAAACATAGCCTGAAACCGCGATATCGCCTTTGCGCGGACTTCGCTCGATTCGCTGCAGCGCTTCTTCCGCACCGAAACCAGAAGAACCTGCCAGCACCAGTTTCCATCCGGATGCCACGGTCTCGAACGCTTCCACTAGCCTTAGGATGTTCTTCCGCCGCTGCAGCGCGCCAACGAAGAGAATCAAGGGCTCGCGTCCAGTGGGATTCGCAATGCGAGGCGCCGGACGGACACCGTGCGGGATCACGCGGATTCGTGCCGGATCCACTTTCAGAAAATGCTCGATTTGTCCGGCGGTAAACTGCGAAACTGCGATTATCAGATCGGACCGTTCCGCCGCAGCGCGCGCTTGAGCGGCAAACCGGGCGCGAAAGTCCGGGGTGGAATAATCGCCGCTCAGTACAAACAAGTCGTGAAAAGTGGCGACAGTGCGGCGATACTGCGCGTCGATGCGCTGGTTCAGGCCGTGGAAAAGATCGGCGTCGCGCGGCCCATTCTTCCATAACAATCTTCGGCTGCTATTAGTTGGCAGTGCCTCCGCGAACGATCGAAAAAATCGGTGCGGCCGATAACAGCGAAGAAATCCTGTTTCCGGGTGTGCCGCCGCGAGCGCGTTCAGAATCTGGCGCGAGTAGACGCCCACTCCCGATAGATTCGCGCCTAAGCTATAGGTGGCATCGAGGGCGATTTTCAATCCGCAAGCATAGCGGTTTTGGCGCGCCGGTGGGTGGTCTCCCGGAATTCACCGCCGTCCCGGCCCAGCAGATCGTCCAGATCGAACTCACGCTCCACCCGCGCAATCGAAAAGCGAACAGCGCCCGGATAGTGAAAGTATTGCCGAGCCACGCTGTCGATCTCGATGGCCGCCCGATTGAGCAGCGCTTCCAGCGTGGTTTCGGTCAATCCTCCGGTCATCAACGCAAATCGGTTACGGTCCACGCGGCCCAGCAGAGCCGGAGGCTGGAACGCGGAAGCAAGCACCTCTCCGGCTCTGAGCAGCACGATATCCCAAGTTTCACGATCGGCCGGCGTCTCGTCGCGCGGTTCCGGCAACTCGATGGAGGCGAGAAAAAGTGGGATTCGCGCGAGCCGCGAGAACTGTAAATAGAGAGCAGCGACTCGCAGAAAAACCGGGTCGATGAAAAGATCGTCGAGGGAAGTGGGTATCGCTCTGGCCACCGCCCGCTGCCTCTCAATCGCATATCGCAGTGACCGTCCAAGCGATCCAGCTTCGATCTCGGACTTGACCAGCACATCTTGCGCTCCTTCACGCAGCAGCAAATGAGCCAGGTTCGCATCGTCGTCATCCGCCAGAACAACGATCGGCGCGGCGCGCGCGCACGCGTTCACTTGATGGAATGAATCGAGCAGCATTGGGCTATCCGGCAAGGACAAATTCAGCAGAACGACATCGAACCGATCGGCGTTTAAACAGTCCAACGCATCCGAGAGTTGTTCCACATACACCACGCTGGAGTCTCGCCAACCGCACCATTGGCGGTTTTCTTCCATTTCGATGAGCACTTCCTTCAGAAGCTGCTCCTGTTGTAGGTTGTCTTCCACCACCAAAATCTTCATGGACCGTGAGCTGGACATCCGCCATGTGTAGTGCGCGGAAGCCGGATTTTATATCACTCGCGGCGAAAAAATTAGCGGGCGGGAACGGCTTTGCGTTGTAGACGGACACGTGCCGCCTGGATGAGCATGGGCAGAACGGACACTAAAATGACCAGCAAAACGAACTTTTCGAAGTTGCGCCTGACCAGATCGAATTTGCCCAGCCAGGAGCCCAGCATGGTCATGGAAAAGACCCAGCCAATGGCCCCGAAAATGTCGAAAGATAGAAATCGCGAGTACTGCATCTTTCCGACACCCGCTACAAAAGGCGCAAAGGTCCGGATGATCGGTACAAACTTGGCGTACACGATGGTTTTACCGCCATGCTTTTCGTAGAACGCATGTGTGCGCTGCAGATACTCCTGCTTAAAGAATCGGGAGTCCGGACGGCTGAAAATCGCCGGACCCGCGCGCCGCCCCAGCAGATATCCGCACCAATCCCCCGCCAGGCAAGCACAGGTGAGCAAAAGAATGATAATCCCGAGATTCAGTTGCCCGGCGCCCGCCACCACGCCGATGGTGAAGAGCAACGAATCACCGGGGAGCACGAAACCCACCAGAAGACCGGTCTCTGCGAAAACAATCGCGGTGAGCATGGCATAACCAAGCCAGCCCGATACCGCTGTCGAGAGCAGTTGGATCAAACGCTCGGGCGTAGTGAGCGTCCGCAGAAAATCCAGGAGGGTGTGGAGCATGGAGCGCCGCTAGCTGCGGTAGCGAGCCTGGATCTTCTCCAACACGTCCTGATGGATCTTCACCTTGCCTTTTTGCGAGAGATAATTCACGACGCTGTCGCGCAGCAACTCGGCGCGCTCATTGCTCTTTTTGCGCTTGAGTTGCATGACGATGGTGTCGCGCTCGGCGCCCATCTTGGACATGTCTGGCGTCGTTCGATCCACAATCTTGACGATCACGGTTTGCGTTCCAACGTTCAACGGCCCAATCACCGTGCCGATGGGCTTGTCAAACGAATCTCCCAGATAGCGCGCGTCACCCAGTCCTTCCACCGCACCCGACCGGTTAAACGGCGTGCTGATCTTCGCCTCCAGGCCCACCGCTTTTGCGGCAGCCGCTAGATCACCGCCGTTGGCTTTCACCAGATCAGCTGCCTTCTTCGATTTTTCCGCCGCCAGCGCCACGCCTTTTTCTTGATCGAAGCGCGCCTTCACGCGAGCTTGCACTTCCGAGAATTCCGCCGGACGCGGAGGATTAACGGCAGTCACCTCAGCCACCGCCAATTTGTCGCCCACCTGCAGAACTTGCGAGATTCCACCCTTCGGCAGGGCGGCGATCGCCGCTCCCGCCGACGCATCCGCGCCGAGTTCCGGGACCGTATCGCCAGCCTTGAAATTGTCTGTCTTGGCAAAAATCAGGCCCAGCTTGGTTGCGATCTGCTGCCCGTTCTGAGGCGCTCGCGCCAGCTCCGAGCGCGCCTGGTCCGCCAGCGCCTGCAATCGGTCGTTCAACATCTGGCCCTTGATTGCATTTGCGATTTCGTTCTTTACTTCAGCCAGCGGCCGCAGCCGAGCCTCTTCCTTATCCAGCACTTGAACTATGTGGAATCCGTAGTTGGTGGTTACTACATCGCTGGTCTGGCCCTTGTTCAATGCGAAGGTAGCCTTTTCAAATTCCGGAACCATCTGGCCGCGGCTCACCCAACCCAGATCGCCGCCTTTGGAAGCGTTGGTCTTGTCGTCCGAATTCTGTTCCGCGAGCTTTGCGAAATCGCCACCCGCCTTCACCTGCTTCAAAATATCCTCGGCTTTGGCCTTGAGTTTTGGAATCTCGTCCTTGGGCTTGTTCAAAACCGAGATCAGAATATGCCGCGCCTTTACGCGCTCCTTGGTGCGGAACTGATCCTTGTTGGAATTGTAGTAGCTCAGGATTTGCGAATCGGGAATCTGGATGGATTCACCCACCTTCACCGGGTCGGCCACCAGCAACTCAACCTGCCGGGTTTCAGCGGAGGGAAAGAACGCCTTGTTCCGCTCGAAGTAGGACTTCAATTCTTCGGTGGTTGGCTTGGCCGAATCGCCCAGTTTCGCTGGATCGAAAGCGATGTACTCTACTTTCGCCATTTCGTTTCGACGCCGGTATTCCGCTTCCACTTCGGCGGGCGAAACGAACGCGCCCTCGATCGCAATCTTCATGATGTTTTCCGACAGCAGCCCCAACCGGAGATTGCCTTCATATTCCGGCGCCGACTGTCCGAATTGCTGTTCGAGAAAAGCCTGGTACTGTTGCGGAGTGGCGTTCGCCAATTGGGGATTCGAACGGATCACATTGGCAAGCTGCGCATCGGAAACCTGGAAACCTAGCCGCTTCGCTTCATACGCCAAGGCACGATCCGTGATCGTTTGTTCCACCAGCTGCGGAACGATGGCCGAAATCACCTCCGGCGATACCTGCCGGCCCTGGATGACGTTGCGAATGCCCTGCTCCACCTGGCGAACGGTGATGGCGTCGGAGCCGATTTCGGCGACAACCTGATCGTTGCTGATGGCGCCGCCCATCGGCGATCCAGCGCCGGGAATCAGGTAGAGCAGCATGGAAAGCGCTACCACGCCCAGCACGACGCTGAGAAGGATCTTCTTGCCTTTCTGGCTGCTGCGAAACAAATCAAACATTCGTGCGAACTCCTCGGAAATAAACGGTGGGGTTTGTAAGCTTCAGTATAGCTAAGTTGTCGTGGGTCGCTCCACTAGCAGCGTTGGACTTGCTTCGCTTGCGCTAAGGTGGCACAGTGAAATCTGATAATGGAGGTGCCTGCCCCAGTTTCGGAACCTCAGTCGGCAGTCGATCTCCTGCCGTTTGAACCAGTTCCCGCCTTCCGCGGTAGCGCCCTTTCCGATGACGGCCCGCTCGCCGACAACCGCGGAAAGCGCATCGGAATCCTGATCGTTACTTTCAACGCCGTCACGACTCTCACCAAAGTGCTCAAGCGTATCACGCCCAACGTCTGGAAAAACGTGGAAGAGATAGCCATCTTCGACGATGCCAGCCAGGATGCGACTTATGAGCTAGCCATGGGGCTGAAGCACTATCGCCAGTTGGAAAAGCTGCAAGTGCTATCCAATTCGAAGAACCTTGGATACGGCGGAAATCAGAAGGCCGGCTACCGGTATTTCATGGACAAGGGCTTCGACATCGTGGTGCTCCTGCATGGCGATGGGCAGTACGCTCCGGAAATCCTGTCGCATCTCTATCATCCGATCGTCGCCGGCGATGCGGACGCCGTCTTTGGCTCCCGCATGATGAAGGCATATGGGGGCGCTCTCAAGGGCGGGATGCCTCTGTATAAATATGTGGGAAATCGCATCCTTACCGGGTTTGAGAATCGGGCGCTGAAGATGAATCTGACCGAGTTTCACAGCGGATATCGCGCCTATAATCTGCATGCCCTGCGCAACATCGATTTCTCGCGCATGACCGACGATTTCCACTTCGATACGGAAATCATCATCAAGTTACAGCACCAGCGCTACCGCATCCACGAAGTGCCCATCCCGACATACTACGGAGACGAAATTTGCTACGTGAACGGCATTCGCTATGCCCGCGATGTGGCGCGCGCCGTACGCAGGTACAAGCAAACTCGCCGATCGGTGCAATGTTTTCCGGAGTTCCAGGAATATTTCGTTCATTACCCGATCAAGCATAGTCAGGCGTCCAGCCATTACTACGCGCGGCAAATGGTGGGATCTAATCAAACCGTGCTCGATATCGGCGCCGGCGAAGGCTTCTTCGCCCAAGAGCTGGTGGCGGATGGAAACAGAGTCAGCGGTATCGACAATCGGCAGCTTTCCAGCGAAGACTCGCCTTTCGAACAATATTTCACCGCGGATCTGGAAGATGGGATCGCGCCCGTGATCCGCCAGCTGGAAAACAAGCGGTTCGACCGTGTTTTACTGCTGGACGTTTTGGAGCATCTCCGAAATCCGGATCAGATCCTGCGGCAAAGTCACGAAGTTTTGAAGCGCGACGGATTCCTGATCGTGTCCGTACCCAACATCGCGAATATCTATATCCGGCTGACGCTGCTGCTCGGCCGTTTCGAGTACTCCGAACGCGGTTTGCTTGACAAGACGCATCTTCGATTTTTCACCAGAAGAACCGCGCGCCGGCTTCTCGAATCGAATGGATACTCCATTTTGGAGGAACAGGAAACGGTGATCCCACTGGAGCTGGTGTTAGGCTGGTCGCCGAAGAATATCGTGATGAAAGCCCTGAATCGTCTACTCGCCGGACTGACTTGGATGTTCCCCGGACTTTTCGGTTACCAGATCATGTTCGTGGCACGCAGCCGGCGCTAACCTATTTCCGCCGCAATTCCGCCGGCACCCGCACCCGATCGAACTCTGCGTACTGAAACGTCCATTTTACCGGGAGAACCTGAGGGATGTAGCAAACCCGGTCGTCGCAAGCCTGATATCGCAGCGTTCCTTGAATCGTGAATTTTCCCGCGCTATCGAGCGCTGAGCGTAGCTTGTCGTCCGGGCCAATCGTAATATCGCGCGTCAACCGGAAATGTCCCTGATACACCGGCACGGTTTCGTCGATCGCAGCCAAATGCAGCTTCTCCGACGCTGGAAAACTCACCTCATGCGGCACGGCCGCCGTCGATTCCTGCATCGTCCAATCGATCGGAATGTAGCCCTCCACACCCGGCGCGTACACATGCATGTTGGGTTTCATTTCGATATCGAGCGTCAATGAAACGCGCTGCCCCGCGGCTACGATCTGGTTACTGGCACTAACTTCCAACGTGAGCTGCTTGCCCTGCACCTCGGTCTTCGCGCCGGTTTCCACACCGAACTGCCGCGTCAGAATATCCGCCGATGTGTAGCGCTCTCGATAGTCGTCTTCGAAATACTTTGCCGTAATCACGCCCTGTTCATTCAGGATGAAAGTCCCCGGATAGGGAATGCCTGAGAACGGATTGCCCGCGGGAATGCTATCGTTCAGAATTCCCAACTCGCGAATTACTTTGGAATCCGGATCGGAGAGAAGTGGAAAATGAATGCCGCGCCGCGCCCCGAAATTTCGCAGCACCGCTACGCTGTCGTAGCTGATCGCGGCGATCCCCAGCCCCAGCTTCTGAATCTCAGCCCGATTCTGCTCCAGCTCGACCAGCTGGGCTTTACAATAGGGTCACCAGTCCGCCGACCGGTAAAACAGGACAATGGCGCCTTTGGGACCCAGGATCTGCGCTAAGGTTTGCGGCTTATCCCATTGATCCTTCAACTCGAACCCGGGTAGCTTAGCTCCCACCGGAGGGCCGTACTCCCGCCCCAGCAAACTGTAACAAACCAGGAGAAATAAGGTAACTGAGAGGCGGGATATCGTCCGCATATCCTTTATGGTACGTAATCGGCGCGCAGATCGGATGTTAATTACTCTTAATGGGGGTTAGGCCCCCAAACCTCTTGATTCGGGACGGACAACTGGGTAAGCTTGAACGCAGCGGTGGGCGAAGCAGTTGCTCATCGATTAAAACACGTCTACTAAGGGAGGCAGTTTGATGAATCGCAGAAAATTTACCATCGCTCTTGGAACCGCGACTGCGGGACTGGTTGCCGGATCCGCACTGTTCGGACAGGACACCACCGAGAAGAAGAAGAAAAAAGCGAAGCACGATTGCGCCGGAAAGAACGCCTGTAAGGGACAGGGCGGCTGCAAGACGGGCGACAACGGCTGCTCGGGCAAGAACTCCTGCAAGGGCAAGGGCGGTTGCGCAGTTCCTCCGAAAAAGTCCTAGTTTGATTCTAGAGTCCGCTGGACTTGAATAGATACGGGGAGCGAGGCTTTCTGACCGCTCCCCGAACTTAGATGTTCCTTCCCCGTGAGCTCCTGGCCCTCCTGATTTTTTCCTCTCTTGCGTTCTCAGCCGATTATCAAATCGAAGCCAATATCCGTTACGCCGCATATCCCGAAACAATCTTGGATGTCATTCAATCACCTGCGCCCGCGCTGAAGAATCGACCGGGCGTGATCGTGATCCACGGCGCCGGTGAAAAGGCGGACATGGTGGAGAAGTTCTGCGTCCCGCTGGCCAAGCAGGATTTCGTGGTGGCGAACGTG
This sequence comes from Bryobacteraceae bacterium, assembly GCA_035295865.1. Classification (GTDB taxonomy): domain Bacteria; phylum Acidobacteriota; class Terriglobia; order Bryobacterales; family Bryobacteraceae; genus Palsa-89. Next base: position 6,073 of record DATGIH010000537.1, on the reverse strand, counting down.
GAGTATCGCGCGTCAGACGCAGAATCGGATGTCAACGCCGCCGCGCAATGGTTTTCGAAACACGCCGATCGCTTTAAAGTCGATCCGAATCAAATCCTGGTGCTCGGCCAGGACTCGGGGGGAACACTGGCTCAGAAGTTAGTGGGGATCAAAATCATCGCGGCAATCGATTTCCAAAACGACGGTGTGCACCTGGCCAATAAGGCGAAGCCGGGGGATACCGAACTGATCAAACAGACGGACCCGTCCCAACTCTGGCCCCAAATTTTCAAATGGCTCAAGAAGCGCAAGATCGGCGCGTAACGCATGGCGCTACTTACTTTGGTTCGACACGGCCAGGCTTCGTTTCTTGCGGACAATTACGATAAGCTTTCCGAACTCGGCGAGCAGCAATCTCGCATCCTAGGCGAATACTGGCTGCGAACCGGAGCGCGCTTCGATCAGGTCTACTACGGCCCGGCGTGCCGGCATCTGCGGACCGGTGAAATCGTCGCGGATGCGTATCGCAGCGCCGGTGTCGCATGGCCGGAGCCGATCACACTGCCGGAACTCGACGAGTACGCCGGCATTGAAGTTGTCCGCACATTTCTTCCCGGCTTGATGGAAACGCACGAAGACATCCGCGCGCTCGAAGCTGAGTTTCGACAAGCCGGCGAAAAGGATGTCGCCTTCCGGCTCTTCGACAAACTGTTCGCCCGAATCACGCGCATGTGGGTGAACGAAGAGTTGGATTCGCCGGAGGTAGAGCCTTGGCGCGATTTCTGCGCCCGGATCGAGCGAGGCATCGCGCGCATCCGCAGCGACGCCTCCAAGAACGCTCACATCGCGGTTTTCACTTCCGGCGGGGTGATCGCGGCGACGGTCCGGCTGGCGCTGGATCTCGCGCCTCAAAAAACTTTGGAAATGAGCTGGACCTCCCGCAATGCGAGTTACAGTGAGTGGTTGTTCTCGCCCGAACGATTTTCGCTGGCCAGCTTCAACAATCATCCGCATTTGGAAAGCGAAGAGCTGCTCACTTATCGGTGATCAGGCCGCTGCGCCGCAACGAATCGATCGCCGCGAATACAATCGAGCGATCTAGCTTGAGCAACTCCGGCAATTCTGATGCGTCCATCGGTTTCTCCAGCCGGATCAAAATCTCCCGCTCCACTGCATTCAACATGTGTTCAATCGTAATCGCGCGCCCGAGCAGCGTTGCGCTGGCGACGCCCTGGATGCTCGAACCAAGCACACGCGATTCACTCAGAGCGATCTCGCCGGAGCGTTGTACCCGGCCTAGCGAGCCCTTACATCGCTGGCGCGAAAACACCGCTTCGATCTCAGCTCCGGCAGCGCGCTTCGGTGGCTGCGCTTCATCCACCCGGTCGAAAGGCGCATCGCTCCATTGAAAGGCGATCAGCGCCAAGACCACTTGCCGATATCCGTGAGCGCGAAGGTTCGCCGCCCACGCGCCCACCGAATCCAGATAGTCGCCGTAATCGCCTTCCCGCGTCGCGTGCCCGACCGCATAGTAGCCGGGTGAATAGGTCCGCAACCGAAGCATATAAATATCCATGGGAGCGCCGCCCAGCCACTCGCGCACGCGTTGGATAACCGGCTCGCCCTCGCCCTCGCGCTCGCCGAGTTCCGTGATCACTTGCGCCGTACCCCCGGGCGCGAGATGATTCGGCAGTCCTGCGACAATCCGCCGTTGCACGGCTTCGCCCGAGGGCCCGCCATCGCGGAACAGTATTTCGTCCACCGGCGACACCACGAACGGCGGATTCGCCGTAATCAGGTCGAAGCGCTCGCCCGCGCCGGCGGGCTCAAAGAGATCGCCCGCCGCCACCTCCATGTTGGTTGCGCCTGAGATCATCGCATTCAATCGCGCGCAGTCGACGGCTCGGGGATTTACGTCCACCGCGAGCACCCGTTCGGAATGCGCGGCCGCCAGAATCGCCTGGACACCGGAACCGGTGCAAAGATCCAGACTGGACCGAACCCTCCTCCGCACCGTAGCGCGAGCCAGCCAGCGGCTGTCGTCGCCCACGAACATCACCTGGTCGCGGGGAACCGTTGTGTATCCGGGATGCGGAAGTTTGTGCCACGCGTGGTCGGAAAAAACCAGCCGGTCGGCCACCGGAAATAGCGAAGCATTGGCGCGGACCCGCTTCGAGGGATCGATCGTGAGCAGCCCGGCGCTGACGAGCGCCTCGACGCTTGCAGGACTTAGCAAAAGCCCAAGCTCGCTGGCCGCGACGTCTCCCTGCATCAGGAAAAGCTCCATCGCAATCGCCTGCACATCGCGCGTCGCCAGCCGTTCGGCGCGATAGATGGGCAGTCCCTTCCATTTGAGCTCGGTAATGTCCGTAAGACCCAAGCGCTCACGCACCCCCACTTCGCAGTAACCAGCTCGGGCGATCTCGGCGATGGCGACACGGATCGCAGGAACCGCCGCGGCATCAATCTGAAAGGACGCGGACTGAGGGGAAACCACCTTCGGGAGACGAACCCCTGTCACGCCAAGTTACTGACCGACCGAACCGCGACCGCGAGGGAGCGCTACCACGAACCGGTGGTTACGCTCCGTCCCGGCCGGTCAGTTTCTTGACTCCCGCCGTCAATCATGATAATGTCCATAGACATAGGGGTGATTACGTGCGAAACCTGAAATTGAATACCGCTGCGCTGCTGATCGTCACTGCCGGTCTAACCTCCCAAACCTGGGGACAAGTGGTCGGGGCATCGCTCTCCGGAACGGTCCGGGATGCAACAGGCGCGGGATTGCCCGGCGTCTCGGTGACCATCCGGAACTCGGAAACCGGCGCCGTGCGAAAAGTGGTGAGCGACGAGGGCGGCCGGTACGCTGCGCGATCGATTGCCGTGGGACCCTACGAAGTTCGAGCCGAAAAGGAAGGTTTCACCTCTCAAGTCAAAACGGGCATCGATCTAGTAGTTGGACAGAGCACCACGGTAGATATTGTGTTGCCCGTGGGCGAACTGCGCGAATCCGTGACGGTGGTCGAAGCACCGTCGCCCGTGAGCCTCTCGACACAGCAGACCTCCGGATTAGTGAGCGAGCGGCAAGTGAAAGAGCTTCCGCTCAACGGCCGCAGTTACGACGAGCTGTTGACCCTAAACTCCGGCATCGTGAATTACACCTCAGAACGTTCTGGCGGAACCGGGACGTCGAATTCGTCCGTCGGAAACATGTTCGCCGTCTTCGGGCACCGGCCGCAGGACAATCTGTTTCTGCTGAACGGCATCGAGTACACAGGGGCATCTCTCATCAACATCAGTCCCGGCGGGGCCAGCGGCCAACTGCTGGGCGTGGAGGCCGTGCGCGAATTCAACATCGTCTCGAACACTTATGGCGCGGAGTATGGCAAACGCCCCGGCGGACAGGTGAGCATCGTAACGGCATCCGGTAGCAATCAACTGCATGGAACGCTCTACGAATTTCTGCGCAATAGCGATCTCGACGCTCGCAACTTTTTCGATCAAGGCTCGGTCCCGCAGTTTCAGCGCAACGAATTCGGCGGCGCGCTCGGCGGACCCATCCAGAAAGACAAAACCTTCATCTTCGGTAACTATGAGGGCTTTCGGCAGCATCTGGGATTGAGCGATGTCACGCTGGTTCCCGACAACGCCGCGCGCGCCACCGCCGTTGCCAGCGTGAAACCGCTGCTCGCCTTGTGGCCGGTGCAGAATGGTCCGGAACTCGGGCAAGGTATCGCGGAAGCGTTCAGCCATCCGCTGCAAACCATCCGGGAAGATTTTGGAACGGCGCGCCTGGATCATATCTTTTCCGATCGCGATACCCTGTTCGGCGTCTACACGGTGGATGACAGCGCCGACAACACGCCGACCGTGAATCCGCTAAGCGGCGTGGTGGAAACGCTGCGCGAGCAGGTGATCAGCTTGCAAGAGCAGCACGTGTTCTCGCCAACGTTCCTCAATACGGTACGGGTTGGCTTCTCGCGCGCCGGATATTTCTTCACCGGAACCGTTCCCGTCGATATTCCGGGATGGGTGCAGGGCGCTCCGATCGGGGCAATCGTGATCGGCGGGGGCACGGCATCGAACGGCGCATCGCAGATCAGCCTGGCCGGCGCCAACAATGGGAGCAATCTGACGTCGGCACGCAACCTGTTTACGTACGACGATCATGTGTCGTGGACGCACGGCATCCATCAGTTTGAAGCGGGCGCGTGGGTGCAGCGCATCCAAGCCAACGACAATCTGGCTCAATCGCAATATGGCCAAGCGTCGTTCGGAAGCTTGAAGAATTTTCTCGCCGGAAAAATCTCGACCTTCTCCGTGGTCCCGAATCCCACTCCCGTCGGTTGGCGATCAATCGAAGGCGCGGGATTCATCCAGGACAACATCAAGCTGCGATCCAATTTGGAACTGCGAGTCGGTTTCCGCTTCGAATCCACCGACGGCTGGAATGAGTCGCACGGCCGTGCATCGAATTACTTGTTTGATGGCCCGATCATCCAGACGAACCCGCGCATCGGCGATTCCGTTTTTACCAAGAATCGCGCCAAGTTTTTGCCGGAACCTCGCGTCGCCGTAGCGTGGGATCCTTTCGGAAAAGGCAAGACCGTGGTCCGCGCCGGCTTTGGTATTTATCGCTCACTGCTGGACAACCTGGACTATCGTCTGGATCAAACCGCTCCGTTTAACGCGGTGCAATCGTTCAAGAACATTTCCGTGGCTGGTCTGCACATTGTTCCCGGCCAGTCGTTGCCCGCCGGCGCGCTCATTTCGCCGAGCGGTGTTCAGCCGGATGCTTACACGCCGACCATTCTGTCTTACACCTTCAAAATCGAGCAGCAGCTTTCGCCGAACACATCGCTCGGCGTCGGATACGTTGGATCGCACGGCTATCATCAAATGCTCTCGGCCGATGTGAACGAGCCGTTTCCCACGGTGCTCGATTCCGGGCAGGTATTTTATCCGAAGGGAGCACCATTTGCGAATCCGAAACTGGCCAACACCACAACTTGGTTATCGGAAGGCGTGAGTTCCTACAACGGTCTGGAACTAGATTTCAACCAGCGCTTCAGCCACGGATTCCAGTTGCGCGGAGTTTACACTTACTCAAAGAATTTGGATGACGGAACCGCGCTCAACAGCAGCGTGGGCGTGAATGCTCCCGGATTCGTGATGTTCCCGCTCGATACCCGCTTGGATTGGGGACGAGCCACCACGGATGTCCGGCATCTGGCGTCCATCAACGGATCGTACGAATTGCCGTTCGGACGAGGCAAAAAAGGCTGGCAGGAAAAACTGGAGCACGGCTGGACTATTAGCGGCATCGCAAGCCTGCAATCTGGCTTCCCGTTCACACCGCAGCTCGGATTCAACCCGACCAACAACGGCGACAGCCGGAATCCGATCCGTCCCTCGTGGAATCCTAACTTCACTGGACCGATCATTTTGGGCGGTCCGAATCAATACTTCAATCCGAACGCCTTTGTCGTGCCGACGGCAGGAACATACGGAAACGTGGGCCGCGATATCTTGACCGGACCTGGTTTGACCGAGTTGGATTTATCCGCCACTAAGAATACCCGGTTGTCGGAAAGAATCAACCTGCAGTTCCGCGCCGAATTCTTCAACATCCTGAATCACGCGAATTTCGGCACGCCGAATCCAGTGGTGTTTTCTTCGGCATCCACAACACCGGCTCCCACCGCCGGAGTGATTACCTCTACGGCGTCGACGTCGCGGCAGATTCAGTTCGGATTGAAGCTGCTGTTCTAGGCCGATCCGATCTCTTGACACGAATCCAGTCCGGGCGTACACTTAACATGTTGGTTAATAATCAGAGACAGGTCAGCGCGATCTTCGCCGCGCTCGCCGACCCCACTCGGCGGCGCATTCTGACGGGCTTATCCACGAACCGGGAGAGCCCCGTCAGCGCTTTGTCCAAACCGTTCCGGATTTCCCCGCCCGCCATTTCGCGCCACCTTCGCGTGCTGGAACGGGCGCGCTTGATCCATCGCCGCAGGCAGGGCCGGGAGCATCTGATCCGCGCCAGGTCTTCTGGTTTGGACGACGCGCGCCAGTGGATGGCGCAATGCGC
>DATGIH010000536.1:0-6346 GCA_035295865.1 Bryobacteraceae bacterium | reverse complement strand
GCATGCGCGGCGGCGCCGAACCCCGCCAGGAACTTCGCGCCTTGCTCGATCGTCTAAACGTGCCCGAGTATCCGGCTCGAATTGCCTCGCGCATAGGCGAGCGCGTCGAGTTCGTGGACTTATCGCGCGTGTCCCACTTTTTCGCGTCCGACAAACTGACATACGCCGCCACGCCGGGGAAGAATTACGCCATCGATCACACCATTCAGGAACTGGAGCAGAAACTGGACCCGCGAAAGTTCGTGCGCATCCACCGCGCCACCCTAGTGAATCTGGACTCGGTCTACGATCTGCACGCCATGTTCGCCGGCCGGATGATCGTCCGCCTCAAAGACGAGAAGCGGACCGAGCTCGCCGTATCGCGCGACCGCGTAAAGGCGCTCAAACAGCGGCTAGGGATCTAGTATCCTGGAAAATGTAGAGCCATCCCGGATGCGAACGTGGCGGAATTGGCAGACGCACCAGACTTAGGATCTGGCTCCCGCAAGGGAATGGGAGTTCGACCCTCCCCGTTCGCACCAGTTGAAGGATTTCCACCAATCTAAGCCAGGTAACACGTTCATGAGATTCGTGCTACCATCCGGAACGCTTGGCTCTCTTCCTCATCTCGTGGACCCTCCTGCTCCTGGCCGCTTCCGATCCGCAAGCGAATCAGTCCACGAGGCCCGTAATCAAAACTGAGAGCGTTACCGTCACTGCCACAGTGACTCAAGTGGACGCCGAACATCCCGATCCCGCACAACGCGTGAACGTCCGCGAAGATATTCTCGATGCCAACCCGGGACGGCCCGGCGCTCCTGTTTCCATCCCCGGCCTTCCGGTGGAAACCGCGTCGAGCGGCATCAAGGCTCCGCAATATTTCGCGCCCGGCGTGGCTGGCGACCATGGGGAGCCCATTGCGCAGTATCTCCAGGTCGGTTCTTACCTGCTTCCCAACAATCTCAGCGCTAACGCGCATGGCAACGGATATTCCGATCCAAACATCCTGATCCCGGCCACCATCGAAGCGGTGGAAACCGATGGGGGCGCGTTCAATGTTCGCGAGGGCAATCACTCCGTGGACCTCGCCGCGGATTATCTCCTCCGCTCCTCGCTCCAGCCCTTCGTCACGCTCACGGGAGATTATCGTGATATTGATCTCGCCGCCGGATGGAGTCCCGCGAATCCCGCAATCAAAGCCTGGCTTGCGATGCAGGTTTCCTACGGGAACGGCTTTCTCGACGCACTGGAACATCGGCAACAATACAAGCTCAACGGATTTCGGATCTTCCAACTCGGACGGCATCAGCTCACGCTGTATGGAATTGGCTACTACGGAGAATCAAAAGTTCCGGGCCTCGTCCCAATCGGCGTGCCCAATCTGCATGACACCATCGATTGCCGCCAGCGCGATCAAACTCACACGGGCGAGCTCGCGCTGAATGACGTATGGCGAATCACGCCCGCGAGCGAACTACAGCTTTCCGGATTCTTCCGCACCTACAATCTCGCGCTCGATTCGAATTTCGGCGACGGACTCATCCGGCAAAGCGAATTCCGCACCGAGTCGGGCGCGAATGCCACGTACATCAGGAGGCTGAATCAGCGCTTCTCGATTTTGGCGGGCATAGACGATCTTCGCGAAGCGCCGCGGCGCCTCGATCTGGATCATTACACATCCACGGATCCCGCCGTTTATGGGCCGTTCACCGCGGTCACGGCCAATAACGTCACGCTGAATCTGTTATCGCCTTATATTGCGATCGATGGCCGGATAGCCTCTTGGTTGCACCTGAATCTGGGCTGGCGCCGCGATCAAATCGATTTCGACAACATCGATCTTCTGCATACGCAAAATTCGTTCCACGGATGGGTGGGCTTCAACTCTCCGAAAGCGACCCTGAGCCTGCTTGCGCCCGATCGATCGTTATTGCCAAGAGTCTCGTTCAGCTTCGGCGAAGCGTTTTTCACGAACGATCCGCGCATCGGTACGGGCCAGACGCAAGGAACTCCCGTGAGCCGCACGCATTCCTACCAGATGGTGGTGGAAAAGACCATTGCCCGCACCGATTTCCGCGTCACCCTCGGACACATTACGCAAGAAGCGTCTCTCGCTAAGATCGATGCGGACACTGGACTGCAATTCGACGAGGGTCCCAGCCGAAATCAGTACATCACGGTCTCCGCGCGCCGCTATTTTCGCGTAGGATTCGTGCAAGCGTCCATTTCAAAAGCCGACGCACGCGATCTGTCCGGCGGCAACCCCGTTCCCGAAGCCCCGCGCCTGATTTTGGACTTGCTGGGGACGCTTGATCGGCTGCCCTTCCAACTGCACGCTCGCGCCGAATTTGAAGAAGTCGGTCGAAAGCCGCTCGGTGACGGCTTCACCGGAGTGCCTGTGCGTGAATTTCGCGGCGCGCTGATGCGCCAATTCGGCGATCGCTTTCAGGCGGGCGTCAATTTCCTCATTGCGAGCGGCTACACCGGCCAAACCACAGAAGTCCTCGCGCTACCCGGCGATGCCGATCCCTTCGAACGAGCGGTGGGCGTTCGAATGCCCAGCTACGCCAGTCTTTCGTTCACCTACCGCTTCGGGCGCATTCACCCTTGAGCGGTCAGATCGTGGACTTCCTGCGGCTTTCGTCCGGTGTGGAATCCCAGCCAGAACATCGCCGCCAGCCCAATCAGGATGGAAGCAATTGCAATAACAGGTAAGATCGCCACGAAAAGGAAAAAAGCGCCGACGCTGCCGAGTAGTCCAACTGCGAGTCCGATCAACAAATATCGCTCTAACATGCTAGGAATCTAGCAATCGCATGGCCATCGTTAGCGTTGGTATCCATCGTGCTATTGTCTGAGCGCACGTTATGCCTCAACCTCTGACGGAGGAACGGACCACGAAACGCAACTTGTCCACCGGCGCACGCTGGGCCATCGCGGCGGGAGTAGTTCTGATCGTGTTGATAGCGGCTCTCGCCATCGGCGCGAATAGCTTGGCTGGGCAGGCACGGGAGCGCATCAAGAAGACGCTCGAGGAATCGTTCGCCAGCCGCCTCCAGATCCAAACCCTGGACGTTCGATTGTTTCCATCCGTTCATGTCACGGGCTCCGGCCTGGTACTTCGGCAGAAGAATGACGGCGACGGAAACAAGCCGCCGCTCATCTCGGTGGAACAATTCACCGCCGACACGAATCTTTTCGAGCTGCTGCATATTCCGGCCAAGATTCAGCACGTCCGTTTGAACGGTTTGCGTGTCAACGTGCAAACCGGTCAGCCGAAAATTCCGGACGGCGATAGCCAGTCTCCCTCTAAAAAGCCGCCGAATTTCGTGATCGGCGAAGTGATCGCCGACGGTGCGCGCGTGGAAACCATTCCGGCGCAAGCCGGCAAAGTGCCATTGGTTTGGGATATTGGAAAATTGACGCTGCACGATGGCGGATCGGAGCGCGCCATGAGCTTCGTCGCTACCTTGCACAACGCGCAGCCCCCGGGGGAAATCCAAAGCACGGGCAGCTTCGGCCCGTGGCAGCGGGATCAACCGGCCCAGACTCCGGTCTCCGGGAAATACGTGTTCACGGATGCGGATCTCGGCGTGTTCCACGGCATTTCGGGAAAGCTATCTTCTACCGGTGAATACCATGGAGTGTTGGAGCGCATCGACGCTCAGGGTCATGCCGACGTTCCGAATTTCGCCGTCTCGGTGGCGGGGAATCCGGTGCATTTGACCACGGACTTCCATGCCATGGTGGATGGAACCAACGGCACAACGTATTTGCAGCCGGCAGTCGCCCGCTTCGGACACTCCTCACTGACCGCGCAAGGCGTGGTGGATACGACGCCCGGAAAACCAGGAAAGATTATCTCGCTCGACGTCCGATCGGCGAACAGCCGGTTGGAGGATATGCTTCGCATGGCAGTCAAAGGGAAGCCGGCACTGAGCGGCGCTGTCGCATTTCACACCAAATTGCGTCTGCCCATCATCGGCCGCGATGTTACCGAGGAACTGGAACTCGATGGCAACTTCGACGCGGATTCCACGCGATTTGCAAAGCCGGATCAACAGCAGAAGGTGGATAAATTAAGCAACCGCGCGCGCGGGCAAACGGACGACGCCGCCGACGATTCCGTCGCCTCTGACTTCAGCGGTCGCTTCAAACTCCGCCAAGGAGTGATGACGTTCACGGATCTTTCTTTCCTGGTCCCAGGCGCTTCCATTTCTCTCAATGGAACTTACAAACTGGCGGACGGACAAATCGATTTGACCGGCCAAGCTCGCCTGCAGGCCAAGCTTTCGCAGACCACCACCGGATTCAAAAGCTTTCTACTAAAAGCCGTCGATCCGTTCTTCTCGAAGAAAGGCGCGGGCGCCGTTCTTCCGATCAAGATCAGCGGTACGCGCGACTCCCCGTCGTTTGGCCTCAATCTGGGGCGCAAAGCGAAGAAATAGGCCCCGGCGTCTTCCTGCAGCTTCGTTCGATAATAGAAGCTGACTAGCATGCCGGCCACAGTTACGCGCAAACGAACTCCTGATGAGCTCCTGCAGCAAGCTCAGGCTGAGGAAAATTATGAACGGCGCGGCAAGCTGAAAGTGTTTGTCGGATACGCTTCGGGCGTCGGCAAATCCTTTCGCATGTTGGATGAAGGAAGGCGCCGTCACGAACGCGGCCAGGACGTCGTGGTGGGCGCCCTTCAGCCCAAGACCACGCCCGAGATTGACGCGCTCCTGAGTAAGATGCAAGTGATCCCGCTCAAGATCGTGGACGGAGTCCCGGTAATGGATGTGACGGCCATTCTCGCCCGCCATCCTGCTGTGTGTCTGGTGGATGGCCTGGCCTACGACAATCCGCCGGGTTCCACAAATCCCAGCCGCTGGCAAGATGTGGAGCAGCTATTGGAAGCTGGCATTTCCGTCATTTCTTCCGTGAACATCCAGTACATCGACGAACTGCGCGATCGCGTGGAACGCATCACTCACAAGAACGTCAAGCAGACAGTTCCGCTGACCTTCCTGCATTCAGCGGACGAGATTGTGGTCGTCGATGCGCCGCCCGAAATGTGCATCACACGCTCCGGCGACGGGCAGTACGAGTCCGAAGGTTCCAGCGAAGCGCAAAAACTTTCGGAACTGCGCGAGATCGCGCTTCTGCTGGCCGCCGACGTCGTGGATCGCCAACTGGAAGCCTATCTCCAGCGCAACGGCATCACCCAGACCTTTGGAGCGCAGGAGCGTTTTCTGGTTTGCATTACTCCGCGCGCCAACGCTGCCGCTATGATTGAGAGCGGCCGGCGCAATTCCGAGCGATTCCACGGCGATTTGATTGTCGCCTACGTGAGCCAGCCCGAAATCTCCGCCGAGGATCAAGCCGCGCTTGACCGCAATCTCGCGATTGCGCGCGCCGCGCATGCCAACATCGAACTGCTCGACGGGGAAGATCCCATCGACACCATTCTCGATTTCGCGCGTGAACGCGGCATCACGCAGATCTTTGTCGGCCACAGTACTAGCGAAAAATGGTGGCAACGGATCACCGGCACGCCGCTCGACCGGTTGATTCGCGGCGCGAATGACATTGATGTGCGCGTGTTTCCTCACTGATCCATGGCCGATCGCCCTTCTTCCGGAAAATTGAAAATCTACCTCGGCTATGCGGCCGGCGTGGGCAAGACTTATCAGATGCTGGCAGAGGCCCAAGAAATGAAGCGCCAAGGCCGCGACGTCGTGATCGGGTATTTCGAACCCCACGGAAGAATAGACACCATCGCCAGGACTGAAGGCCTGGAGCAGGTTCCGCGCCGCAGACTGGATTACCGCGGCACCATTTTCGAAGAGATGGACACGGAAGCGATTCTGGCGCGCCATCCCGAAGTCTGCGTGGTGGACGAATTTCCACACACCAATATTCCTGGATCCGAGCGCGCCAAACGCTGGCAGGATGTGCAAGCGCTACTCGAAGCCGGCATCGACGTTCTGACCACCATGAACATTCAGCACCTCGAGAGCCTGAATGACCAGGTGTGGCAGATCACCGGAATCCGCGTGCGCGAAACGATTCCCGATTGGGTGATGCAGCAGGCCGATCAAGTCGTCATGGTGGATTTAACCCCGCGCGCGTTGCTCAACCGGCTGGCGCGCGGAGTCGTTTATTCGCCTGAGAAAGCCAAGAAGGCGATCGAAAACTTTTTCCAGGAATCCACCTTGGTGGCTTTGCGCGAGTTGGCCTTGCGACAGACCGCGCACGAAGTGGAAATCCGCCAGGTGGACTATGAAACTCCCGGTTTCGATCCTACCCTTTCGAACGGAAATGACAACGAAGTCAACGCCGTGCCCAGAAGCAGCGATCGCATTCTGATCCATGTCACCGGTGA
>DATGIH010000535.1:0-25617 GCA_035295865.1 Bryobacteraceae bacterium | reverse complement strand
CGATGAAAACCGGCATGGGAGGGCGCAGGCAATCGCGGCACTGTGCGTGGGCGGAATGGTAGTCGCGCGGGCCCTGCAGAATCGTCAGCTCGCCGATCAATTGCGCGAAGCTGCTATGTCCGTCGCGCTTCAATTGGGCGGTTGGAATCAAGACTCGAGCGGCTTGCCGATACCGGAATCTCCATTCGCCGAACCAAGTCTTGGAATCTGACATCGGAACGCATCGAGTCCAGGCTTGGATCGAAAACTTCGAGCAGCCGCACGTTTCTTTCTTCGTAGGCTTTCTCCAGCGCCTCCATCGCCAGATCTTTTTCACCTAAGCTCGCGTAGATCACACCCAGATAGTACGTGCCAACATATTTTGTCTTCGCCTGCTCCAGCATTTCGTTGACGATTTTCCAGGCTTTCTCGCGTTCACCGTTCTTGGCATAGGCATAAGCTAAGTGCGCGAAGTATGGTTGGCTTCCGGCTGCGAGGGCGTTTGCCTTTTCGGCTGCGGCTACAGCTTCCGCAAAAACCCCCGCGGCATCCAAGGCCCGCGCTAAAATCCAATGCCCCAACGGATTCTCCGGCTCGATCTCGACCGTTTTCCTGGCGGCTGCAATTCCTTCTTCATAGCGCCGAGCCTTGATCAAAACCACGCCCAGGAACGCGTTCACAGGTACCGATAAGGGATCCGAATCGCGTGCGAGTTTTAGCTGAGCGATGGCTTCCTGATGCCGCTGGGTTACAGATAAGAGAAACCCGTATCCCCGCCGCCCGGGCGAATAATTCGGATTCAACTCGATCGCCCTCTGATAGGATTGCAACGCGCCCACCACGTCCCAATCGAGTGACACCTTCACGTGCGCTAATGCGTCGTAAGCTTCCGCCAGCGTAGGGTCCAATTCGAGCGCCTTGAGCGCGGCCGCCTTGGCTTTGGGATACACATCGCCCGGCGCTCGTACGCCGAAAATCCCAAACAGGACGAGTGCATCGGACAGCCCGGCATAAGCCAATGCGTAATTGGGTTCCAATGCGACGGCCAGTTCGAAATACTCGATGCTGGCGCTTAAATCCGCTTCGGTTCGTTTGTTCCAGTAGTAGCGGCCTTTCAGATACGCTTCAAACGCCGCCGGACTTACCGGACGCTTGGCGGCCGGCTGCGCGGAAGGCCTGGCCAGCTTCAGCCGCAGCACGTTCACGATCGCGTCCGAGATTTCGTCCTGGATGGCGAAAATATCGGTCATCTCGCGATCGTATCGTTCCGACCAAAGGTGGCAGCCGTCCACGGTGGCGATCAACTGCGCCGTGATGCGCACGCGTGCGCCCGCCTTCCGGACGCTGCCTTCGAGCACATGCGTGGCGCCCAGTTTCTCGCCGATTCCGCGGATATCCTCGTTCCTGTCTTTGAAGGCGAACGCGGAGGTACGAGCCACCACTTTCAGACCGGCCAGTTTCGTTAGCGCGTTGAGGATCTCTTCCGCCAATCCGTCGCTGAAGTATTCGTTCTCTTTGTCGCCGCTCATGTTGACGAACGGGAGCACGGCGATGGAAGGCGCTGTCTCGGCCGGTGAAATCGTTTTCGCGGCTTCGAGCGCCGCGATGACTTCCGTCATGCTTTGAAATCGCTCGGGTAGCGATTTTTTTAAACACAGATTCACCACGCGGACGAGATCCGCGTGAGCGGCGAGCGGTTCGGGCTCTTTGTGCAGGATCGCCGCCATGGTGGAGACCGCTGTGTCCCCCGCGAAGGCGCGCCGGCCGCTTAGCATTTCGTAGAACATCGCACCGAAGGAGAAAATGTCGGAGCGCGCGTCAACCGGCTGTCCCTCGATCTGCTCCGGAGACATGTAGCCCGCGGTGCCGAGAATTTCGCCCGCTTGCGTTTGCCGCAGAGTCGCGTCGACATCGGCGCCCGGACTTTGCACTTTCGCTAAACCGAAATCCAGCAGCTTCACACCGGACTCGGTCAACAAAACGTTGCCCGGCTTCAAGTCGCGATGAACGATGCCTTTGCTGTGCGCGGCCTGCAAAGCGCCGGCGATTTGCAAAGCGATCCGGATTGCGTCCTCGGGCGGCTGAGGACAGTGGAGCGGCGCGCCTTCGACGTATTCCATCACAAGGTAATCGGGCCCCACGTCGTAGAGCGTGCAAATGTGCGGATGATTCAAGGAAGCGATCGCGCGAGCTTCCTGTTTGAAGCGCGCGCTGTGCTCGCTGAACAGGATCTTGATGGCGACCGTCCGGCCCAGCCGGGTATCGACGGCTTTGTGGACTTCGCCCATCCCGCCTGCGCCCAAGAGCGCGACGATTTCATATGGACCGAGACGAGTCCCTGGAAGGGCAGGCATGGCGCGCAAAACGATTGTAGCTCACAGTTTCCGCCCTCGCGCCGCGTAGAAATGCGGCGTGCCGGCTCAAAAGCCGGCCGAAGCCAAGATTGGCTGCCTCACTATGCTATGTTGGCCGCATGCGTCTCCTCATCTGCTTTGCTCTCGCTGTTGCGCTGTTCGCCGCCGGACCCGCCGGCACTTACAAAGGCACCTATTCGGGATCCGCGGGCGCAAGCGGCGACATCAGCGTGACGCTCAAGCAAGCTGACGAAGGCTGGAAATCAGATGTGACGTTCACCTTCGGCGGCGGCGATATCAAAACCAAAGTCACGTCTGTATCCGTGGAAGGTTCTAAAGTCAAAATCGTCTACACCTTCGATCTGGACGGTAACGAACTTGAGTCCACTATCAAAGGCGAGTTAAAGGGGACCACGCTCGCGGGCGATTATCACACTAAATCCACGGAAGACGGATCTGCGATCGACGAAGGCACCTGGACAGCAACCGCCCAGTAAGCTATGGCTCGCCGGTCTTCTCGAACATCTCCAACTGGCCTTTGGGCACCGGCTTCGGCTTGGGCGTCCGCAGCGGGCTTCCGACAACGCCCATGACCTGGATCGTCGATAACGCGGCTTTGGGCACGAAAATTTTCTGATTCTGAAAACCCGGATCAGGCGGGATGACGGAAAATCCGTACGAATCGAGCAGCAGGAGATTGTTGGCGAGCACGCCATCCATCGAGTCGCCATCGCGGAAGCGCATGCGAATCCACAAACCTTCCATTTTGGGACGCGTGGTGAACAAGCGCAACTCTTTGCGCGGTTCGCCTTGTTGGAAATCTCTAACAAAACAAACAAGTTTGATGTCGCTATAGGGGATGACCCCGACCGACCCTTCCTGGCTCAATAACTCCAGGCCATCTTGTAAAAGGTACGATTGCGGGTTCACGAAGCCGGACAAAGATTCGCGTTCGAAGCGCGATACCAGGACTTTCTTGTTGGTTGAACCCCCCAAATCACTCCTATCTCAGTACTTTTCTTCCAAACAATTTCCCGGATATTGTATCATTGGCACGATGCGCTCCGTTGCATCAATATCGGCGGCGGTGGGTTCGTTTCTCGATTTTTGTCGAATCGAAAAGGGGCTTGCGGGCACTACGATCGAAGCTTACTCGCTTGATTTAGAACGGTTTATGAGATCGCTTCAGCCCTCGGATTCGCTCTCCGATCCGGTTGCCGTGCGCCGCCACGTGGATTCTCTCTACCAATCCGGCATGAGCAGCCGGTCCATTGCACGGCACGTCACCACGCTGCGCAATTTTTATAAGTTCCTGCTGGAGCAGGGTGCTGTGGATGTCGACCCGACGGCATTGTTGACCTCACCTAAACAATGGCAAAGTCTTCCTAAGTATCTTAATAAAAAGCAGTTGAGCGACTTGATGGCATCCCCGGACCGCAAGCGGCCGCAAGGTTTGCGAGATGGGGCCATGCTCGAATTCCTCTACGCGACCGGGCTTCGCGTTTCGGAGCTATGTAGGATTCGAGTCTCCGACTTGGAACGGAACATGGGATTCGTGCGCGTAGTGGGGAAGGGCAACAAGCATCGGATCGTTCCGGTGGGTAAGGCGGCTTTGCAAGCGGTCGAAGAGTTTCTGGGAAACGGACGGCCAAGCTTGTTGAAAGGCCGCCCCAGTCCGTACTTGTTCGTCACCAAGCGCGGCGCCGCAATGACCCGGCAGGCATTTTGGAAGCTGCTGGCGGGTTACGGGAAAAAGGCGGGGATCTTTCACGATCTGACGCCGCACGTGCTGAGGCACACCTTCGCCACGCATTTGCTGGAAGGCGGAGCGGATCTGCGTAGCGTGCAGACGATGTTGGGCCACTCCGACATCTCGACCACGCAGATTTATACGCATGTCATGCGATCCCGATTAAGAAAAACCGTGGACGAGCATCACCCGCGAGCCTGATGGCGAATCGTAGAACTAAAACAATTTGGAGCCCGGACTGGGAGCATCCCGGTATAGCAGGGCTTCAAGAGAGAGCGAATCGATGAGCGATTACATGTTTATGCTCGAGAGCCACTTGAGCTCTGATCAGAGCAAAGTAGTGACCGAATTTCAGAATGCCGCTGCTCAAGCGAACATCAACATTTTTCTGACAGGCGGCGCAATGCGCGATATGCTGGGCGGCTTTCCCATCCTTGAAATCGATTTCACGGTGGAAGGAAACGCCATCAAACTCGCGCAGGTTGTGGCTAAAAAGACGGGCGCGAAAATCGTGGCGACCGACGAAAACCGCAAGCTCGTCCAAATGGTTTTTCCGGGCGGAGTGCGAGCCACCATCGGAATGGCGCGGCAGGAGAAGTATCCGAAGCCGGGCGACAAGCCGGTGGTCAAGCCAGCCACCCTGCATGAAGATCTGCGCGGCCGCGACTTCACCATCAATTCCATTGCGCTTTCCTTGAATCCGGCTTCGCGCGGATTGTTGCTCGATCCGAATAATGGCGTGGGCGATCTGGAGCGCAAGGAACTGCGCGCCGTCAGCAATTACACGCTGTATGACGATCCGGCGCGCTTGCTGCGCGTGCTGCGCTTTAAAGTCCGGCTCGGGTTCAATATCGAAGAACGGACCAAAATGCAATACGACAACGCGCGGGAAGCGCAACTCGAAACGCGCATTCCACAGCCGGCGCTGCTCGACGAATTACGTCACACGGCGAATGAACCGAACGTCGCCGACATCGTGAAGGTGCTGGAAGAGGAAAAACTGCTGCATCTTTATTCGAAAGCGCTGGAAGGCGCGAAGATCAACATGCCGGGGCTGCAAAAACTGCAGAAGGCCAGGCAGATGGTCCCGTTCGGCGTGGACATGCACATGGACAACGTCGGATTGTTCCTGTATTTCCTGGGCGAGAAATTGTCCGCCAAGGAACGCACCGAATTGGTGAAGGGAATTGGGCTCACGAAGCGGGAAGTGGAACAGTGGCAGAAGCTGGAGGCGAACTCCAAGAAGCTGGAAAGGGACTTGAAATCCGCCAAGCTGCAGAAGCCGTCGCACATTTATTTGTGCCTGTCGAAAGCTCCCGGCGAGCAGATTCTTTTCCTGCTGGCGCACTCTTCCGAGCGCATCGTACATGACCGCATCCGGAACTATTTGCAGAAGTATTTGCCGAGCGCGCAGGAAGTCACCGAGCGCGACGTTCTGGCTACGGGCGCGAAGTCCGGAACTCCGAAGTTTCAAAAAACGAAGGAAGAGTTGATTCTCACCAAACTCGACGCGCGTCCGAAGAAAGTTCCGCCGCCCGAGGCCGCGCCTGGCGGTCCGCAAGGGGCCGCTCAACCCGTGTTAGCGAGGAAGTAACGTTAGGGATACGAACGTATAAATCCGTCTCGTCGACCGTAAAGCCTCCGTATTCCGGACTCGGAAAACTGCAGCCGAGCGGTAAATCGGCGTTCATCAACCCTGTCGGCACTTGCAGATCCATTTGGTATAAACCGACGTAACCGGGCGCTAAGCCCGCAAAGCTGACCGGTACGTCCACCGCTACGAATCCGGTCAGCGGAACCTCACAATGAGGCGGATAGATCGCCTTGTGCAGCGGCCCCGAAGTGGGAGTCTTCTGGCCGGTCGCGAGGGGATTGGTGACGGGACCAAGTCCGCTCATGTAGAAATGAATTGTCTCACCAGGCTGGGACGGGCTGGAAGGCGTCACGAAGGAGCGAAAATCCTGGTGATAAGCCAGGCCACTTTTAAATAATGATTCCGAAGGAATCACCGATGGCGGCAGGAAAGCGGCGGCGATCTCGGCAGTGGTGACCGTCAGTACCGACTCGAACGGTGTCGCCGGTCCGTATGCCACGCGGATTTCAACAGATTTGTCCATCGGCGTCTCCCAGGGAATCTGAAATTTCACCACCGAAGGTTGCGCCGAAATCACTGGAGCGTCTCGATCGCCAACCATGACGCTCGGATGTTTGCCATCCGAGAGAGCTGCTCCATATATCCACGTCACCGAACCCACAGCGACGGTTTGCAAAGCTTGGAGTTGGGGGGTGGCACCGGAGATCTCGTGCGTTTGTCCACTTGGAATTGAAAACCGGAGAATCCTCCCGTTTGGCGTTCCAGCGTAAGCCATCGAGCCATCGCCGGACAAAGTGGCCGCGCTCACGCCCTCTGGAACGTCCCCCGAGGTCGAAAGTTGGTGAACTGCTGAGCCATTGATCGATTGAATGAAGACCTGCCGCGGCCCATTTGTCTTCGCGCTATCCAGAAACAGTACGGAAGCTCCGTCATCGCTCAGCCACGGCTGGAAGTAGGAGGGTGCGTGGCCGCGGATCACCTGCGGCACTGCGGGACCGGTTCGCAGAGTGCTTTCCACACCCGTTCCAACCTGATGGGCAATCAACTCATAACGCCGGCCCGCGTCAGCTGCTTCATAAACAATCGTCCGGCCGTCCAAGCTCATCCGCGCCGAAATCGGGAAGTGCGCGAAATGTAGCTCGGATGATTTTCCACTCGCGTACAGAACAGGAATATTTTGTTGATTGATCAGAAGTACGACCAGGCTGCCGTCTGATGCTTGTCCCAAAGCCTGTTTGCCGTCCCCAATCGCGTCGAATCCCTTCAAATCGGACACCTGGCCGGTCGCCAAGTTCACCAGCTTTGGTTCGGTTCGCACAGCGACCTTTCCGCAACAAACCATCGCCCACTTCCCATCGCGCCCGAGCCGTAGCCGGCCGATGAGATGAGGCAATGGATCGTTGGGGATTTTGACACCCTCGATCACACCAGATTCCGGTGCCGGTGTGAGGGTGGTGCAGACGGTATGGGAGCATTCGAAGGGATATGACGCGGTGTAGCCTGTCACACTTCCGTCCGTACTGACTTGCGGTTCCTCGATATATTCATTGGAAGTGGCGCCTTGCTGGATCAGATTGAATACCGATGAATAAATGAAGATCTTCGGTGTATCGAATTCCGTAGTTCCCCGGAGGCGGAGCGGGGAAGAGAAGTAGACTTGATTACCATCTCGCGTGACAGCGAAATCGGAGTATTGCGCACATATCGGTCCGGTAATCAGGACCGACGAAAGCAGGAGCTTACCCATGAAAGCTTCTCCTTTGACCTCAATATAACAACCGTGACGAACCAGAGTGAAATTTTGTGGATACCGAAAAATAGGAGTTTCACGAAACACACTGGTTCGCGGCGGGTTAATAATAAAGATTGAATCTACGCTCGTTGCAGCAGCATTGGAATTCTCTGGGCCGCCACGATCCGTTGCAGGCGATCCTTGCGCGCTCCAAAAATAAAGACGTTCCTTGGAACGTCGATCATTTTTTCCGGAGCGGTGTTTTGGAGATTGAAACCGCGCTCCAATATGCGGAATCCTTTCGGCCGTTCGCGAAAAAAGAGGACGCTCTGGATTTTGGCTGCGGGGTTGGCCGGCTCACGGAAGCGATCGCGCGGCACTTCAAGCGCGTGATAGGCGTGGATTTGTCGCCGGCGATGATTGAGCATGCGCGTAAGTTCCAGAAGTCGGACGCGCGCGTGGAGTATCTGGTGAATGAGACCGCCGACCTGCGCCTCTTTGGCGACGCCAGCTTCGATCTGGTTTATTCCAGCATCACGCTGCAGCACATGCCGGCGCGCTATGCGAAGCGCTATATCGCCGAGTTTCTGCGCGTGCTCCGTCCGGCAGGCATGCTGATTTTTCAACTTCCGAGTCAGCGCAAGGGGCGTGGGCCGAGGCTTCGAACTCAGGCGCATGAGCTATTCGGATCGATCGTCCATCCTTTTGCGCCGCACGTGGTGATGCGCGGCACCCCGAAAGAAGATGTTGTCCGCGTGATCACCGAGAACGGCGGCGAAATCCTGGACATCGCTGAGGACCAATCGGCAGGTCCCACCTGGGAAAGCTATCGCTATTTGGCGCAAAGGTCGCAATCCCGAATCCCCAATCCCTAATCCCGCCGTTTGCGTAGCCAAACATAGCAATGATTCCCGATTCGCCCGGCGTTGGGCGATCGCAGCAACAACAAATCGAGATAGCGCAAGGGAAACAACAGCCATCCCAACACGAAATGCATCAGACCGCGCCACGCTCGAAATGGAAGCAGCAACTTCGCGTACTCGATTCCGATTACCAAAAGTGTCGCCGTAGGACCGGTGCGCCAACCTTCCGCTACTACTTCCATCCCAGCAGCCAATTCCTTTAAGCCATCTAAAGTAAATCTTCTGTAGTCCTTCGGATACTCATGGAACGGATGGCAGAACGGTGTAACCAGATGTACATATCCGCCCGGCCGCAACACACGGCGGATTTCGCTCATCACCAATTCGGGAGTGCGCACATGCTCCAGAACGGCATCGCATTCCACGCGTTGAAAAATAGCGGACGGGAAGGGAAGGTTTCCGGCATCTGCAGCGACATCCACGCCGGGTACCGCGAAGAGATCGAGGTTGACGTAGCCATCCACGCGACGTCCGGCGCCGCCGATGTAGAGATTCCAGCGTCCCAGGGGGAAGTCCTTGGGTTCCCTTGGATTTAGTACGTAGGGCGCTGGCGGTTCCAAGGCCCTGCGCAGCCGATTGCGCCAGTTAGTTGAATCACGTTCGCGATAAAGCTCTTCTAACGAACGCCCGCGGGGCATCCAGCCACCCTACCACCCAGGCCGCCCTCGGATAAAGGACTACAAGCCACCCAAAACCTCGCGCAAGAGTAGTAACATAGTTGCATCCTTATGAAAGGGAATCTTCATCATGTGGAATAAACGTAAAGAAGAGGAGTATCCTCCGAAGTCGGCGAGCATTCCCGCGGCATCGCCCAGCCAGACCAAGGAGAACCCGCCCATGTCGACCGCTCCAGCAACCAGCCATTATTCTCCCGATACCAGAGGACCCGCGATCATCGGCAAATCGGTGATGATCAAGGGTCAGATTTACAGCCGCGAAGACTTGACCATCGATGGGGAAATTGATGGTTCGGTGGAACTGCAGGAGCACCGCCTCACCGTGGGTCCCCATGGCAAGCTGCAAGCCGGAGTGAAGGCGCGCGAGATTGTTGTGTTGGGCACCATTCATGGCAACGTAGAAGCATCGGACAAAATCGACATTCGCAAGGACGCGAAACTGGTGGGCGACATCAAGACGGCGCGCATCGTGATCGAAGACGGCGCCTACTTCAAAGGCAGCATCGATATCGTTCGTCCGGAAATCAGCAAACCCGCCGCACAGCCGGCTCCGAAACCAGTGGCAGCTTCGTCCACGCAATCGGCCAGCGCCGCTGCCGCATCGGCTCCGTCGTCAGCTGTGGCCGGCGAATTGAAACGCTGACCTCGCTCGCGCGGTCGGGAAAGGTGATTCTTTGCTAAGAGACCGGCGGGGAACAGAAACCAGTTCGCCCTCCCTATATTCGCCGGACAGGAGCGCGGCCTCCTCCGCGCAATCGTCGACGCGCGCCAGCAACGGGCTGGATCAGTTCTTCAGCTCCATTCAGGATCAAAGCAACTTGTCGATCCTGGATTTTGCCGGCGCCAGTCAGGCGAATGTCAGCTTCATCACGACGCTGGGGCATCGTATTTTTTCGAACGATATTCTGCATACGTTGGATGAGGCGTTCGGCGGCGATGGCGATTTTGTAGCGAACCAGTCCGATCCTCGAAAAGCGGATTTTTTCCTGCGCGAGAGCCTGGATTTTTCCGAACGAAGCTTCGACGGAGCGCTGGTCTGGGATACACTGCAGTTCCTGGCGCCTCCACTGCTGCAGGAAACGGTGGACCGGCTGTTTCACGTGCTGCGTCCGCAATCCGCGCTGTTGGCTTTTTTCCATGCGGAAGAAAAAGCCAACACCGTGCCGCTCTACAACTACCGCATCGTGGAATCGAAGACGCTGTCTCTGACGCCGCGTGGGCAGCGAAAACCGGCCCAGTATTTCAACAACCGCAGCCTGGAAAAGCTGTTCCAGAAGTATCACTCGGTGAAGTTCTTTTTGACGCGCGACCATTTGCGCGAAGTGATCGTGCGGCGTTAGCTTCGGCGCGCGTTGTACCCTGAAATTACGATGTCCTCCACACCTCAGGAGCAGAGCCTTGTCCCTTGAAGACGAGTTGTACCAGCAGCGTCTGGATCGCGCCGCGGAAATTGAAGCGCTCGGTTTCGCGCCCTACGGCCATCGCTTCGATTTCACGCACACCATTCCGCAGATCCTGGCGGAGTACAGCGCGAAGACGGCGGAGCAGTTGGAGCCGCGCGTCAACGTGAAGATCGCCGGGCGGATTTCGACCATCCGCCGCATGGGCAAAGCAGGGTTCGCGCATCTGCTGCAGAATGGCGAGCGGCTGCAGATCTATGTTCGCAAGGATGCGGTCAGCGAGAAGGATTTCGCGCTGTATGACAAGCTGGATCTGGGCGACATCATTGGCGTGGAGGGCTATTTGTTCCGCACACGGACCGGGGAGCTGAGCGTACACGCGGAACACCTGTATTTCCTCGCCAAAACGCTGTATTCGATGCCGGAAAAATGGCATGGCTTGGAAGACGTCGAGATCCGCTACCGGCAGCGATATCTGGATTTGATTTCCAGTCCGGAATCGCGCAAGGTGTTCGTAACGCGAGCCAAGATTGTGGCGTCACTGCGGCGGCAATTGGAATCGCATGGATTTCTCGAAGTGGAAACGCCCATGCTGCAGCCGCTCTACGGCGGCGCGGCCGCGCGGCCATTCCGGACCCATCACAACGCGCTCGACATCGATCTTTACCTGCGCATCGCGCCCGAACTTTACCTGAAGCGACTGGTGGTCGGCGGATTGGAACGGGTTTACGAGATCAACCGGAATTTCCGCAACGAAGGAATTTCGACGCGGCACAATCCGGAGTTCACGATGCTTGAGTTTTACCAAGCGTACACGGATTATCTGGGCATGATGGAGCTATCGGAAGAGCTGCTGCGTAACGCGGCGATCGATGCCACAGGCTCGCCCGTAGTGGAATATCAGGGCGAGAAAATCGACTTCGGCAATTTCCGCCGCGTCACGATGCGCGAGGCGGTGGGCGATCCGAATTTGAAGGGGCAAGCGTTAGTGGATGCATTTGAGCGCGATATCGAATCCACGCTCATTCAACCAACCATCGTCTACGACTATCCGGTGGAAGTTTCGCCGCTCTCGAAGAACAAGCCGGCCGATCCGGATTTTGTAGAGCGCTTCGAGATTTATGTTGCCGGCATGGAGATCGGCAACGCGTTCACGGAGCTGAACGATCCAAACGAGCAGCGCCATCGCTTTGAGATGCAGCTCTCGTTGCGCGAAAAGGGCGATCAAGAGGCGCATCAGATGGATGACGACTACGTCCGGGCGCTTTCGTACGGAATGCCGCCGACCGGCGGGGAAGGTATCGGGATCGACCGCCTCACGATGATTCTGACCAATACCCGTTCCATCCGCGACGTTATTCTGTTCCCACTCCTGCGTCCAGTGGGGCAAGCCTCCGGCTTGCCGAGCGATGAGGCCTAACACCTTCGAACTCTTCGTCGCGATGCGCTACTTGCGCGCTAAGCGCAAGCAAACGGTTATCTCCGTAATCACGGTCATCTCGATTATCGGCGTGGCAGCAGGCGTGATGGCGCTGGTGATTGGGATCGC
The DNA here is from genome assembly GCA_035295865.1 of Bryobacteraceae bacterium. Lineage (GTDB taxonomy): Bacteria > Acidobacteriota > Terriglobia > Bryobacterales > Bryobacteraceae > Palsa-89. Next base: position 13,659 of record DATGIH010000535.1, on the reverse strand, counting down.
AATCAATAACGGTTTTCGGACCACCCTGCAACGAAGTCTCCTCGGCGCGACAGCCCACGTAATGCTGCTAAAAAAGGACCCGTCACAAGGCATTTCGAACTGGGCGGAACTCGATCCGAAGCTGCAGCAAATCCCGCACGTGATCAGTGTATCGCCGGTTCTGTACGGAAAAGTGGTTCTCTACGGCGCGCTGGGCGTCAGCCAGGTAGAGGGCGGACAGTTGAAGGGCATTCCTCCGGATGCTCCGGGCGATATCCTGCGGCACTTGAAGGAGGGGAGTTTCGACGGACTGAAGAACACCGCTGGACTGCCGGGCATCATCCTGGGGACGAACCTTGCGCAGAAAACCGGTGCGCTTCTGAACAGTGTCTTGACCGTGGTGAGCCCGCAAGAGGTCATGACGCCGATGGGAATGCACATCCAGCTTATCCCGTACAAGTTCCGCGTGATCGGGATTTTCGAATCCGGCTTCTTCGACGTGGATTCTTTCTGGGCCTTCACTTCCCTCGATTCCGCGCAGCAGATCTTCAACTCGGGGCCTGTGGTCAATACGATTGAGTTACGGCTGGACGATATTTACCAAGCTCAACAGGTGGCCGACGCTGCGGAAAAGATCGCGGGTTCGTCCATGGGGGCCAAAACCTGGATGGAGCAGTTCCAGCAGATCCTGGGCGCGCTCAATAGCGAGAAAGTGGTGACCGCCTTGACCATCGGCCTCATCCAGTTGGTAGCAGCGCTCAATATTCTCATCACGCTGATCATGATGGTAGTGGAAAAGAATCGCGACATCGCAGTGCTCATGTCGATGGGCGCGAAACGGCAGCAGATCCGCAAGATTTTCGTGGTGGAAGGCCTGTTAATCGGCGTGGTGGGAACGCTCATCGGCCTGGTTCTCGGATATTCGCTCTCGTTCCTGGCAGGCCACTACCATTGGCTGCGCTTGAATGCCGAAGTGTACTCGCTGCCCTACGTGCCTTTTAGCGCACGCTGGCAGGACGGCATCTGGATCGCCGCGACAGCGATCTTCGTGAGCTTTATCGCGACGCTGTATCCGGCGAGGAGTGCCACACGCATCGCGCCTGTGGAGGCCTTGCGGTATGAGTAGCGAACACTTTCCCGAGTGTTACGCTAGGGCTATGGCCGCGAAGAAAGCTCGCCTTCTTTCCGTCAAAAAGAGTGGGGTCGTACGATCTTCAAAGCAACGTCAAGAGTTGGAATCTGCGAGAGGATTGTTCGCGTCAATATCGCCGGAGCGCCTCTTATCCGATGAACTGATTCGGGAGCGTCGGCAGGAAGCATCGGCGCACGTTGAAACACGATCGCGTGCTCGTCGGGCTCAAGCGCCGGTAGACTAGCGTTGTGAAGCGTAAAACTCTTTTATTGGACGAAGTGTTGCTTGCCGAAGTCACGCGAGTGCTCGGCGTCCAAAGTCACTCCGCTGCTGTCAATCTCGCGCTTGCTGAAACCTTGCGCGTGAAGAAACTGCTGGAAATCTCCAATTTCTTCGGTACTGGGATCTGGGAGGGCGACCTGTCCGCAATGCGCGGTGATCGACGGAAGCGCCGCAAGAACGGTAAGGCTTAACGAGCGACGCCTATACCGGAACCACTTCGCGTTGACCGCCGCCGGACGCCACTTTCTCGCGGCGCAGACCGGATTGCAGCTTTTCCATGTAGAGATAAATCACGGGCGTGATGTAAAGCGTGAGGAATTGCGAAACGACCAATCCGCCGACCACGGCCAAGCCGAGCGGTTGCCGGGCGTCTGCGCCTTCGCCGATTTTTAGCGCTATCGGTAAAGTTCCAAACAGCGCCGCGACGGTAGTCATCATGATCGGGCGGAAGCGCAGCAGGCAACCCTTGAAGATTGCGTCCGAAGGCTTCATACCTTCGACGCGCTGGGCTTCGAGGGCGAAATCGATCATCATGATCGCGTTCTTCTTCACAACGCCGAAGAGCATCACCAGGCCGACGAAAGCGTACAGATCGAGCTCTTTGTGGAATAGCCGCAAAGTAAGGAGAGCGCCGAAAACGGCGGATGGCAGTCCGGAGAGAATTGTCACCGGATGGATGAAACTCTCGTACAAAATGCCCAGCACGATGTAGATGACCAGAATAGCGACCAGCAGCAAGATCGACATTCCAGCGAACGATTTCTGGAACTCCTTGACGGTCCCTTGGAAATTCGCGCTGATGGTCGGCGGCATGCGGAGCTCGCGCACCGCGTCGCTCACTTGATCCGCCGCTTGTCCCAATGAGTACCCGGGTTTCAAGTTAAATGACAATGTGACGGCAGGAAGCTGGCCAAAGTGATTCACGCTCAGCGGGCCGACCGTGCGCGAAACTTTCACCAGCGCGTCCAACGGCACCAACGGACCACGCGACGAGCGGATGTTCAGTTTCGACAAGGCTTCGGGGCTACGCTGGAATCCTGGCTGGACTTCCGATATTACCGCGTACTGATTGGCCGGCGTGTAAATGGTGGAGACTTGGCGTGCGCTGTAGGCGGAGTACAGGGCGTCCTGAATCTGTTCCGGCGTAACGCCTAGCTGCATGGCGCGGTCGCGATCGATATCCAAGTTCACTTGCGGGCTCGAAATTTGAAGATTGCTATTCACGTCCAAAAACCCCGGAAGCGTGCGCATCTTCATGGCGAGCTTCGGCGCCCAGTCATAGATCTCGTGGAGATTGGCGCTTTGCAGCGTCATTTGATACAGGCTGTTGGTAACTTGTCCGCTGATTGTAATGGGCGGCGGATTCTGCAAAAACACCAGCATGCCGGGGACGCTGAACATTTTCGCGCGCAGTTCTTCGAGCACCTGATCGACGGTAAGCGCGCGTTGATCGCGAGGCTTCAGCGCTATGAAGACCACGCCTGCATTCGGCGTGGGCAGGAATTGGCCCACTTCGAGGAACGATCCGACATTTTCAGCGTTCGGATCGTTGCGCAGAATCTGCATCGCGGCCACTTGATGCTGCTTCATCGATTCAAACGAGATGTCCTGATTCGCGAGCGTTGCGCCGAACACGAATCCGCTGTCCTGGCTCGGGATGAATCCAGTGGGCATGGTGAAGAACAACCAAAATGTTCCGCCTAGCAGCGCGAAGGCGAACACAATGGTCGCGAACCGGTGATGCAGGACGGCTTTCAATGTGTACTCGTAGGCGCCCGCCATCCGATCGAAGCCGCGTTCCAAGGTTCGATACAGCGCGCCGTGCCGGGCATTGTGATCGATCCGCAGGAACCGGCTGCCCAACATCGGAGTGAGACTGAGCGAAATGAATCCCGAGATCAAGATCGCGATGGTGATGGTCACGGAAAACTCGTGCAGCAAGCGTCCGACGATGCCACCCATGAACAGAACCGGGATGAACACCGCGACCAGCGAAATGGTCATCGAAATAATCGTGAATCCGATTTCGCGCGACGCGAGCTTGGCCGCTTCCATCCGCGAGTGTCCTTGTTCCATGTAGCGCACGATATTTTCGAGCATGACGATCGCGTCGTCTACCACGAATCCAACCGAGAGCGTCAAAGCCATCAGCGAGAGGTTGTTCAGGCTGTAACCGAGCAGGTACATCGCCGCGAATGTTCCGATGATCGACAACGGCACCACGGCGCCCGGAATCAGCGTCGCCGAGAGATTCCGCAGGAACAAGAAGATCACCATCACGACCAAGCAGATGGTCAGCACCAGCGTGAATTCCACGTCGCGAATGGACTTACGAATCGATTGCGACGCATCGAACATGATGCGCAGATGGATGGCCGGCGGTATTTCTTTCTGGAAGACCGGCAGCAGGTTTCGCACATTGTCGACCACCTGCACGGTGTTTGCGCCGGGCTGACGCTGCACGCCCAGCATGACGGTGCGTTCGCCATTGGCCCAGGCGGCCGATTTATCGTTTTCCACCGAATCGATGACGTTCCCGAGCTGCTCCAGCCGGATTGGATTTCCGTTGCGGTACGCGACGATCATCGGGCGATAGGCTGCGGCGTTCATCAACTGGCCGCTCGATTGAACAGTGAATGATTGTCGTTCGCCCCACAGCTTGCCGGTGGGAAGATTCACGTTGCTTGCGCCGATCGCGCGCTGCACTTCGTCGATCCCGATATCGTGCGCGAGCAGTGCGTCCGGATTGAGCTGAACGCGGACCGCATATTTCTGCGCGCCGAAGATCTGTACTCGCGAAACGCCGCTGACCATGGAAATGCGTTCGGCGAGCAACGTTTCGCCGTATTCATCCACCGTGTACAGCGGTAGCGTGTCGGAACTGAGCGCCATGAATAGAATGGGCTGCTCCGCTGGATTCACCTTTTGATAGGAAGGCGGACGCGGCATGTTGGGCGGAAGCTGTCCACCGGCTTTGGTGATGGCTGCCTGGATGTCCTGTGCCGCAGCGTCGATGTTGCGGCTCAGATCGAATTGCACCGTGATCACCGTGGTGGCCTGTGAGTTAGTCGAACTCATGTTGTCCACGCCGGCAATGGTGGAAAATTCTCGCTCGAGCGGCGTGGCCACCGAGGACGCCATGGTTTCCGGATTCGCGCCCGGTAGCGAGGCCAGCACTTGAATGGTGGGATAGTCGACGCTGGGGAGTGCCGCAACTGGCAGCGCGCGATATCCGACGATTCCGAACAGAAGGATCGCGAACGTGACCAGGGCGGTCATGATCGGGCGGTCGATGAAGATGCGCGAGATGTTCACTGCGCTCCGGCTCCCGCGTTGGATTTCTCCGGGCTAACCGGCTGGACGTGGGCGCCCGGATACAGCAGAAGCTGACCGTCGGTGACGACAGTTTCTCCTGCCGCCACACCTTTATCCAGCACGACCTTCTTTTCCATGGTGCGGCCGACGGTCACGATGCGCATCTCCACGCCCTTGTCCGGCTTCACGATATAGACGAATTGCCCTTGCTGTCCGGCTTGGACGGCTTCCGCAGGAACGACCGTCGCGTTCTTCAGAGTGCCCAGCGTAATCGCGACGTTCACTAACTGGCCAGGCCAAAGGATATGGTCCTGATTATCGAACGTCGCTTTCAAACGAATGGTACCGGTGGTGTTGTCAACGGTATTGTCGATGACGGAAAGGAATCCGTGAGCGGTTTTGCGTGCGTCTTCCTGCAGCGCCACTTGCACCGGCAGTTTTCGCTCCGCGCTGTTTTTGCGGATATCGCCCAGGAACTGCTCGGGCACGCCAAAAGTGACGAAGATCGGTTCGATCTGGTTGATCACCACAAGCGCGACGTCGCTTACTTTTACCAAGTTTCCTGCGTGGACCAGCAGATTGCCCGCGCGTCCGGAAATGGGCGAGTGGATCTGGCAGTAACTGAGCTCCAGTTTGGCTGTTTCGACGGCGGCGAGGTCGGTATCCACGCTGGCGCGGCTGCTTTCGACGGCGGCCTGATCCGCGCGGACCGCCTGACGTGCGGCGTCGAAGTTGGTCTGCATCTGCTCGCTCTGTTCGCGGGACGTGACGCCTTCCTTGCGCAGCGATTCGTAGCGCGCGGCCAGCACCTCCGCATTCTTCAATTGAGCTTGATCTTTTCCGAGATTCGCCTCGGCTTGCTGCAACTGCGCGCGATCCTTCGCCGTGGCGGCTTCCGCCTGTCGCAGGGCGTCTTGATAAGGGCGCGAATCGATTTCGATCAATAGGTCGCCCTTTTTGACATTGCCGCCTTCGACGAAGTGCACAGCCGTGAGCTGGCCGGCGATCTGCGACTTGATCTGCACGCTGGCGGACGGCTCAACGCCGCCGATAGCATGGATCTCCTCGGGTACGGACTCTTCCGCAGCAACGGCGACAGTCACCGGAACGGGCGGCGGCGCTCCAGCGGATTTCACTTCTTTGGTGCGGCAGGCGCCAAGGAGCAGCGCAAGAAGTACGGCGATGGATAGGCTGAGTCGCAAGGTAAATAGACCTGACCTGGTTTGGATGAAACTCGGCTAGGGAACGATTCTATTTTGACATAGCCGCTGAGCCGCGCCAGGGCTGGATAAAATGAAGGCGGGAGCGATTTATGTTATCTGTCGACTCTTCCCTAAGCTTCGGCATTTTACTGCTGGCCGCGCAATCCCTCAGCTATGCTCAGCCTGAACGGATTGTTGTCGGGAGCGTCGCCGAGTTGCAAGCCTGTGTCGATCGACCGGCTGGTGCGCCGCTGATTTGCGCCCTGCGCGGCTCGTCCACGCCTTATGCTGTTTCAGGGACTTCCTTAACCATCCGCCGCAACGACACGACGATCGAAGGCGCCCCGGAACCCGGCCAGGATCCGCCTACGTTGAGGCGAACCGATCCGGCGCTGAAGAAAATGATCCTGGTGCATAAGTTCGCGTCCAATGTGACCATTCGGAATCTTCAATTGGATGGAAACAGCCACGAGATTCCTGTCAAAGACTTTCAGGACATCTCCGTCGAAGGAAGCGGCGTAACGGTGGAAAACAATCATTTCGGCAACTCGGCTTATTACTGCGTGTTTTTCGGCGGTCCACATTTTACGCTGAGGAACAACCGTTTTGGCGAGTTCATCGTCAACGGCGAAAAACGCCCTGCGCCCGGAATCGATACGGCGGTGAAAGCCTGGGGACCGAACGCCACGCAGTTTACGGTGGACTCGAACAACATCGCGGGATATCGCGGCGCCATGAGCATCACCGATGCGCCAGGGGGAACCGATCCGGCGACGGCTGGCGTGATTTCGAATAACACGCTGTATCACAACGGCACCTGCGTTCCAAACTGCGGAGGCGGGCAGATCTACCTGGCCGGCAAAACCACCAATGTCAAAGTGATCGGCAATACCATTGATGGGGGCTGGCGAGAATCGGAGAATCGGGACACAGTTCACAGCTACGGTCTTGAGATCGATAAAGCCGGATACATATTGACTCGTTCGAACAAAATCTTCAACAACGCGATTTCCGGAATTTGGATCGGCAACGGCGCCAATCACATTACGCTCGAAAACGACGCGGTGTACAACAACGGTTTAAACGGCGTGCAGATTTCTGGCGGTCCGCGCGCAACGGTATCCGATATCTCGATCCTAGGATTGGCTTCGCAGCATAACGATCAACAGAGAAGTCTGAGCGCGCCGTATCCACGTTTGCCTCGCTATTTTGGCGTGATGGTGCAGGACTCCGGTGCAACGAAGGATCTTTGCATCCAGAACGACAGCAATCTTGGTACAAATTCGCGAGGAGCGGTCTATGCGGAGGGGCGTTATAACAAAGGAGCGGTCTGCCCACGCCCTTATTAGCTGCTAGCGAATTTCGAACGTCCCGAACGCCAGGCCGAGCGTTCGCTGGTCGGCCGGGGTGCTGAAGGTGCGCTCGACTTCGAGCCTCAGCGTGATCTCCGCACGCGCGTCCTCGGGAAGAGAAAACTCGAAGGAGAACGGCGCGTCGCCTTTCTCAATCTCTACGGGGCGCAATGCAAAGTCGTCTAACGAGACTTGCAGCCCCAGCGGTCCTTTGGCTGTCTGAAGCGCCGGGCAGTAGCCGGATACGATCAACTTCTGACCTTTCGCTATCGGTCCGCGCAGCCGAACTGTGGCGCGCATGGGCATCCAGCGAAATCCTTGATCGATCGCGTACCATTCCGGGCCTAGTTGATTCTGAAATTGAGGATCGCCTGCATCCACGCGCGTGCTCATCGCTTGTGCCTGGGGTTGCTGCAATTCAGGCAGAGCGTATTGCGCCGTGACATCCGTAACGTGTCCATCTTTGGATTGCAGTACAACCGCACGATGGGCCACTGCATCCTGCATTCTGGCGGCAGGCAACACGAATTGGGCGACTGCTGGATCGCCGGGCGATATTTCGGTTTCCGAGCCGGGCGCAAGGTATACGTCGTTTACTCCAAACGCGGCAAATGCGCGCTGATTGACAGAAGCATAAAACAACGGGGCGTCAATTCCGGTGAGTAGAATGATCTTGCCAGGATTTTCTGCGTGCTTGGCAACGACCGTCTCCACTAAATTTTCCACTCGAAGGCTTCGCTCGCGATACCATTCAATGCCTCGAATGTCGGTGGGCACGGACTCCACCAAGAAGAGCAGGAGCAACGCGACAGCCAAGCTTTGATAAAGCTTCGACCTTTTCCATGCCCAAACGAACGCGGACGCGCCAAGCATCGCGACCCCGATGCAGGGCAGCGCCAAGTAGACATCCTGAATGTTGTCGCGCAGAGGGAGGGCCGGGGCAAGAACTATGACGAACCAACAAAAAAAGAACACCGGAACGAAATTCCGGCGATAGGCTTGAAACGCAACAAAAGTTAAGAGCGCTCCACTGAAAAGAAGCATCCCAACAATACCGACGGTTTCCGGCAAATGGGTGAAGGTGGTCAAGTTCACCGGTTCGAAATCCCACGCCCAATACCGGATGAACGTTCGCACCATCGCGCTGGTGAAGTGCATCCGGTAAGGTCCGGAGGCGGGTGCGTGGATCATCAGCATGTGCGCGGCAAGGAATGCAATGGAGGGAATGAATAGCGGGAGTGTTTTCTTGAAATACGCTCTCGCGCAAAGCCAAGCGTAAGCCGCAGCCAGCATCGGGAAGACCAGATTGGTTTCAAGCACGCCAAAGCCGAGCAGGAACACGATCCACATGCCGACGTAATAGCGCCGGGCATCGGTGTCGATCCAGCGCAAGAAAAGCCAGAATGACCCCAGCAGACACATTCCGCAAAGTGCATAATCGTACGCCAGGCACCATGCCATCACTAGCAGGAGTTTGCTGTTTGCTATCCAAAGAAGTGGCGCCAGGAACGCCGCGCCGTCGGAGCCCGTCAGCCGCCTTGTGATGGAGAAAACAAGAGCGAGGTTGATGAACTGGGTCAGAAAACAGGCGATATGAAACGGAACCGGCGTGGCTCCAAAAATCGACTGGAGCAAAAGATAGTATCCGCGGTCGGAAAAAGGCCGCCAGCTACCACCGGGCGTCGGCTGGAGCAAAATCTCGCGAAGATCCTGTGCGTTGTGGATTTTCGACAACAGGCCGAGAAATGCAAAGTCGTCATCCTGAAACCAAGTCAGCAGTCCGGGCCAATAGAGCGCAAGGCAAACAAAGAAAAGAACAGCCCAATAGGCCGCTGGTGGGAGTGTTCGCGCGTTCAGGATTTAAACGTATCACAACCTGCTAACGTAACAGAAGAGAACTGCGATAACGTGATCGATCCAAGCTTTTCGACGAAACGAGCGATGCCGAACTCAACTCGCGAAGCCCGTGTCTCGAACGTAATCGTCGTGCTTCCTGCTTACAACGAACGTCAACACATTGGACCGTTGCTCGAGACGATCGACGACACCATGAAGCGCCGGCAGATGCCTTATCAGGTGCTGGTGGTGGACGATGGCAGCATCGATGGAACGCTGCAAATCCTCGAAGGCTATCAGGGGCTGGTTCCAGTGAGGGTCCATCGTCACGAAGTGAATCGCGGATTGGGCGCAACGATTCGCGACGGATTGCGGATTGCATCAGAAATTGCGAGCGATCAGGATGTCGTGATCACCATGGACGCGGATGAGACGCACATGCCGGGTTTAATTCCACGCATGTGTGAAATGATCGGCGAAGGGCGCGACGTGGTGATCGCTTCCCGCTACCAGCCAGGAGCCGCTGTGGTTGGCCTTTCTTTCTTGCGCAGAATCTTGAGTTATGGCGCATCTTTCATTTTTCGCATTGTGTTCCCGACGCGCGGCGTTCGCGATTTCACCTGCGGATTTCGTGCGTATCGAGGGTCTGTCCTGCGGCACGCCGTAGCGTCGGCCGGCGACGATTTTGTGGAAAGCGACGGATTCGCCTGCATGGCGGAGATCCTTCTGACGTTGCGGGCCGTGGATGCGGTGTTTGGCGAAGTGCCGATCATTCTCCGCTATGACTTCAAACAGGGCGGCAGTAAAATGCGGATCGCCCGAACCATTCGTCAGACATTCGCGATGTTGATGCGTTATCGGTTCCGGCCAGCCAGAAAACTTCAGGCCGCAGTGAAGTAAGAGCGAATCCAGGGGGACTCGCACGGACCCGGGGGTCCGCCCTACCTCTAATCGCTTTTGTGCACAATGAACTACATGGACCTGCACGCGATCCGGCTGGAAATCCCGGCGGATGGGAATATCATCGTCGGCCAAAGTCACTTCATCAAAACGGTCGAAGACATTTACGAAACCATCGTGAACAGTGTGCCGCAGATGAAATTCGGCATTGCGTTCAATGAAGCATCCGGCGCTTGCTTGACTCGCGTGGACGGTAACGACGACGAGCTAAAAGCTGTCGCCACTCGCAACGCCTCGGCTGTTGGGGCCGGCCACATGTTTGTAGTAGCGCTGCGGGGCGGATTTCCCATCAATATCAAAAACCGCATTCTCGAAACTCCGGAGGTCTGCACCATCTTTTGCGCGACCGCAAATCCGGTGGAGGTGATCGTCGCGCAGACCGATCAGGGCAGGGGAGTGCTCGGCGTCATCGATGGGTCGTCTCCCAAGGGTGTGGAGGCGGATTCCGACATCGAGTGGCGGCACGGATTCCTTCGGAAAATCGGATACAAGCGCTGATATGCGGCTTCTCCCCTTATCTTTGTTGCCCGTCGCGGCATTCGCCGCTGTTCAATGTCACAAGGGCCATCCGGCGCGCGACTACAAGATGACCGAGATGTCCGCGCCACCACTGATCGGCGGCCTGGGCGATGGTCATCTGAAGATCACCACGAAGTCCGCGAAAGCCCAGCAGTATTTCGATCAAGGGTTCAATCTGCTGCACTGCTTCTGGGATTTCGAGGCATACCGCGCGTTCAAAGAGGCCGCGCGCCTGGATCCCGACGCCGCCATGGGGTACTGGGGAATCGCGGAGTCGATCGAGAATTATCCGGCGATGGAGGACATCAAGAAAGCCGCGCTTGAGAAGGCGGACAAGTTGATGGAGAAGGCTTCGGATCACGAGAAGTACTACATCCGGGCGCAGAAGGCCCGCCAAGACGAGGACGAGGGCCTCAAGGATTTTCGCGCTGAGATGGAAGCGCTCATCGACAAATATCCGGACGATATCGACGCGAAGCTGTTTCTGGCGATTCACTTGGATTACGACTACGCGAAAGACGGGCGTCCAGTGGATCAAGCGATTTACGCGCGCATGCTGGTGCAGGATGTTCTGGCCGCGCATCCAGCGAGCGCCGCCGCGCACCACTACCGGATTCACATTCTCGAAGCCAGCACGCATCCGCAAGATGCGCTGCCGGATGCCGACGCTTTGGGCAAGCTTGCGCCCGCTTCCGGCCACATGGTCCACATGCCGGGGCACATTTATTACCGGCTGGGCGATTACGATCGCGCTCGGGAATCCTTTCTGGCATCGATGAAAGTGGATGGCGACTACATGCAGCGCGAAAAAGTGGGAACGCTCGATTGTTGGAACTATCCGCACAATTTGAGCTATCTGATCGCGAGCGATGCTGAGTCGGGACGGCTAAAAGAGGCGCTGGAAATGGCTGCGAAGCTCGACAAATTGGCGGTGAATCCGTTTCTTGCCAAGGGAACTGCTTCGCACGCCGTCACACTCGGCGGAACTTCGGCGCGGCTGAACATCCGCTACGGAAATTGGCAAGCGGTGTTGGATAAACCGATCGAGCTGGGATTCCCCGCAGAAGACGCGGGTCCCGGAGCTGTAGCGTATCGCGAGGGAATCCTGGCGTATGCGCGCGGGATGCTGGCGTTGTCGCGCAAAGAACTGGACGCGGCATCGCGCGAATCGGACGCATTGGATGCGGTTTCGTGGCGACTGCATGCCGAGAGCGGCCTGGAACATGAGCCGCAGCAGGTGTTGAATCTGCTCGAAATGCTCTCGCTGGATCTGCGCGGAAACTTGCGGGGCGCGCAAGGAAAATCCGAGGAAGCGATTGCGCTGCTGCAGAAAGCCGTCGACAAAGAGAAAGATGTTGGTTATGGAGAGCCCCCGCAGTACGGACGTCCGGAACTTGAGAGCCTTGGTTACGCGTATTTGAAGGCAAGGAAATGGGACGATGCGCGCAAGGCATTTCATGAAGAAATGATCACGCGGCCTGTGAGCGGACACGCTCTATATGGCGTCGCGCAGTCCTACGAGTTGGCCGGCGAGAAGCAGGGTGCGGCTCGTGCATACGGCGAGTTTCTGGCCGCGTGGAAGAACGCTGATCCGGATCTGCCTATGATGGAACATGCCAAATCCGCGAGTCGTTAACGGCCTGGACGAATTGCGCACTCTCGTTGGTCAGGAAGTGGGAGTGAGCGATTGGTTGACGATAACGCAGGAGATGATCAACCGCTTCGCCGACGCCACGGACGACCATCAGTGGATCCATGTGGATGTAGAACGGGCGCAGCGCGAATCGAGATTCGGCACAACCATCGCCCACGGATTTCTCACCGTATCGCTGCTCCCGCGATTGTCGCAGGAAGCGGTGCAGGTGCAAGGCGATTTCAAGATGCGCGTCAATTACGGATTCAACCGGCTGCGCTTCGTGTCGCCGGTGCCCGCAGGCGCGAGAATCCGGGCGCGCTTTGCGCCGCAAAAGGTCACGGACAACGAAGTCACGTGGCTCGTGACCGTGGACGTCGAAGGTTCCGATAAACCGGCAATCGTGGCTGAATGGCTAGGCCGGTTTTATTAGTGGCGCACGCACTCGTGCGTGCAGCGTTCACACTCGTGTGAACGCGTCTTTGAAAGTGTGTTCGCAAGAGTGCGAACACGGCCCGCGAAGTGCGTACGCTACGCATGGGCGCTGTCTTTGATCAGAAAGTGCACCAACAAATACGAGGTCAGCGGCAGCAGCGCGAATGCAATGCAGACCGGCTGAAATCCGTATCGTTCAATAATCATGCCGAGCGGCTTGGAAACCACCGTCTGCATCGCCCCGTAAGCGAAGATGAGTCCGCCGATCGCAAACGCCGCCCGTCCCGCGCCGTAGATATCGATCGGCAACGTGTAGTGATTGGTGCTCCAGGCGCAGATCAGGAAAAAGCTCAGTGACATACCCGCGGTGGCGAGCGCCGGAGTTGGCAGCAGCGGAATTGTCATGGTGCCAAGTAGAAGAATCGCTGCAATGAGACAAGCTCGTTTGCGCGCTGCCACCGGCTGGTAGCCGCGATTGATCAGGCGCCAGGAAATGCTGCCGCCGGCGAGGGCGCCGAAGTATCCGCAAATCGGAACCACCGGCGAGTAATGCGATGCCTGCTGGCCGGTGAGGTGATGCACCTTGACCAGATACAAGGGACTCCAGTTGGTCCACAAACTGTAAATGGTCATGCTCAGGAAATTCGCGCCGATCAATGCCCACAGTTTGGGATCGGCCAGCAATCCGAACGAATGTTTGCCGCCCGGCGGCGCGAGTTCCACCGTCGGCGGAATCGTGCGAGCCGTGGCCAGCCAAATCGGAATCCAAACTAAGCTGATAATACCGGCGCCGTAGAACGCCCAACTCCAATCGTATTTGTCGGCGAACAGCACTGCGAAGCGCGGGGCTAGCCCTGCTCCGAGGCTCAAGCCGAGTTGCGAAAACGCGGTTCCAGTGGCACGCTCTTTGGGCGGCAAGTACATTCCGACCGCTTTTCCCGTAGCGGAAACGCCGCTGGCTTCCGCCACTCCAAGCAGCGCGCGCCACAGCAGCAGTTCGGTGACGTTGTGCGA
>DATGIH010000534.1:0-13374 GCA_035295865.1 Bryobacteraceae bacterium | reverse complement strand
CGTCAGACCCATGGCTGTCGCGACGCGCCGGCCACCTCGTTCATCGACCATCAGCAGATCGGCTTGACGTTCCAGTGCGAGCACGATGGCTTCCGCTTCGCCCAAGTCCAAGTCCGTGCGAATTTCGCGCACGTGCTCTTGGTCATTTGCGGGCGCGACCTTTAACCATGAATTCCTAGCCATGTTGATCGAGGCAACCACGCCGGGCGGCACCTTCCGAAGTTCTGTATCGACACCCAAAGGAATGAGCACACGGGGGTAAAGCGCTGACAGGATCGAGAGACGATCGATTCTCGCAAGATTCAATATGGGTGAAGTGTCTGAAACGACAATCAAGGTCGTCCAGTGCGGTCAAGCGTCTGGAGATCGTCGCGGAACTCCTTCACGCCATAGTGAATCGGAATACGCCGGTCCGCTAGCAACGCCTGAAAGCCGAGTTGGGTCATCTCTGCGAGGTTGCTAGCCTGCGCGAGAGTCAGGCGCTCACGCTGGAAGAGTGCCACGGCCAACTCCTGCTTGAGTTCAGGCTCAGTGATATGCGCCAAGGCGAGCACTTCGTCTGAAATTGTGACCGGCATCGGTTCTCTCTTGGTTCAGTATAGCGCCGGTGATCAATGCAGGCCGCGGCCGCTCACCAAGTACACCGCGAAAGTCCCCAGCCAGTGGCCGCCCTCATAATGTTCGCTCCGGATGCTGTCGAGCCCGGCTTGTTTCAGTTTGTCGGCGAGCTCTGCGAACTGCTTCCGCCGAGGATCGGAGGGCGGAAGCTTGGACGCGATGCCCTCCAGCATCCAGGCGCGGCTGAGATTGAGCCCGGCCAAATGATAGAGTTTCCCGTCGGTAAAATCGGTCACGTGCGTCGGTTCGAAATTGAGCGGCGGAAGAAAAGCATCAAGCCAAGGCGCGAATTCGGACGGCGGCAGAACTCGCCGCACCACATCGGCTTCCGCGAGGCAGGGAGACAGAAAATCTTCGCCCGAGGGCTCATACGCCAGCGGACAGTTGCGGTCTTTGAAATAGAAATCGCGCGCGCGGGATTCCAGAAGCCTGCCGAATTCCTGATTCTCCGTGATGCGCGCGTAATCCAGCATTAGTCCCAGGCTGAAGGCGGTGTTGTTGTGTTCGCCGGTCCGGACAGGATGTTCGAGCTTCGGCAGCCACCGCGAGATCGCGCTCGCGGCCGCGCGTTCCAGTGGATGCAGGGCGGCGAGCCATTGCGCGGCCTCAGGGTCCTTCGATTGTTTCAACTCGGCCGCAAGTTGCAATACCCACGCCAATCCGTAGGGCCGCTCGAATCCGCCGCGGCCCGGCGCCTGGATGTACTCCACTTCCTTAGCGATGTTTACGGGAGTGAGACTTTGCGCGAGCGCTCGCCGGGCATCGGCGGCGAAGGGCGCGTGCGGAAACATGCTGAGCAGCCGGACCAGAAGCCAGTGCCCGTGCACGGAGGAGTGCCAATCAAAGCATCCGTAAAACGCGGGCGTCAACTCGCGCGGAGGTTTCACATCGGCGTCAGATGCAAGCGAGTGGGCGATTTTGTTCGGATACTCCTGATGAACGCACGCGAGCGCCAGCTTGGCGAAACGCTCGGCTTGGTTTTGATCGAAATCCGAAGTTGCCATGAGAGATCCCGCCAGCACAGCAGCGCCGCAGAAAAGCCGGACGGTCAGCATGGTTCCTTAGCGCGGATACTTGACCCGCAGGTGGGCCACCGATTTGCCGATCATGGTCTGCAATACTTTTTGGTCCACATCCGACAGTTTCTTGATGTAGAGGCAACCCTTGCCGGTGGTGTGCTTGCCCAGCTTTTCCAATGCGGCGCCAGCGCCATCAAAACCGGTGAGGTTATACAGGACCAGCGCCGGCTTGCGCGGGGAAAAAGCGATCAGCGGCATGTCGCCTTCGCGTCCGCTCTCATAGACGTAGTGGCAGCTTCCGAAGCCGACGATGGACGGCCCCCACATCTTCGGCTTCTCACCGGCCGCGCTTTGCATTAACTTGACCAATGCTTTCGCATCGGCGCGCTTTTCGGCGTCCGGCAGCGAATCGATAAACTCCGTAACACTGAGCTTGGTGGGTTTGGTTTTGTTTTCCGCCACTGTCTTTCTCCGGTACTGTCAAGCCTTAGCTTCGACGCGGATCACTTGCGCCGTCGACACCGACATCAGCCCAGTATCCACCATTTCTGCCAAGATCGGAATCAGCCGATCGATATTTTCCGGCGTGTCAACTACCGTGATATCCAGTGGACGGGCGTTGGAAATTTCGGCGTATCCTTCCAATCCCACAAACACGGATGCTCCTGCAATCTTCAACTCGCGGCACTTGGCGACGATCGCCTGGTAGAGCGGCGCGCCGGCTGTTTTGTCCGGCTCCGCGATGTGAATCCGAAGGACTTTAGCGGCTTGTGCTGGGCGCATCCGGTTCCTCCAGGATTTTCGGACTGCGAACCAGTCGCACAATCTCAACGTCCGAGATCACGATCAGGCCATCCTCCAGCATGTCTTCAATCGCCGACCTGGCAGCTTCGATTTTTTCCGCGCTGTCGATTACAGAGACGAGAACGGGCAAATCGCGCGACAAATGCAAAAAGCTCTTCTTGTGCTCGTGTCCTTTGGCGCCGTAACCGAGGATGCCACGAAAGACGGTGGCTCCGGACACTTCCAGCATGCGAAGGCGCTTCACGATGGCTTCATACAGCGGTTCGTCGTGCCACTTATCCGCTTCTCCAATGAATACTCGCAGCAGCTTGGCCGGACCGTCTTTCCGTTCGTGCGGGAACTTCGGCTCCGGTTTTGACGACTTACGCGCGTTCTTGATTACATTCGTGTCTTGCACCTCAATGAGACCGTCCGAAACCATTTCGTAAAGCGTGGGGAGAACTTCTTCCACTTTCTCCGGCGTGTCGACGAATTCGATCCGGATCGGCAGATGCTCGGCCAACGCTTCCACTTTTGGCGTGTGGAGCATCTGATGCACGCCGAATCCGGCGAATGCGCGGGTTGCGGTGGCGCCGCTGACGCCTTTGTGCAAGAGAAACGTGAGCAGGGAATCGTGCAGCGCCTGCTTGTGATATTGGGCGTCTTCGTTGACGTAGATCGTGACTTTTTTCGCCGGACCTTGGTTCAGCATGGAACGCTCCTTCTCCTTAGCGGCGGGCTGTCAGTAGAGCGCCCAGCCACACGCCGAGGTACCCCAAAACAACGCTGCTTGTTAGATACAGCAGGCCCACCCAGCGGGCGCCGTCCCGCATGGATTGGTAAAGTTCATATTCGAAGCTCGAAAACGTCGTATACCCGCCAAGAACTCCGACGACAAGAAACAGGCGCCAGTTGGGATGCGGGCTGAAGCGCTCGGTCAGCAGAGTCATTAACACGCCGATGAGGAACGATCCGCTGATGTTGATCACGAGCGTGCCAAGCGGAAAACGGCCGCCGTACTTCAGCATGATCCAGGAAGCGGCGACGTAGCGAGCCAAGCCGCCGAGGCCGGCCCCGGCGAGCACGACTAGATAGCGGTCCAAGCGACACTCGCTCCCTTCCGTGCCATAAGCACCTCCACTCTAATTTAGCTTCTGTGGTTGCTGAGGGAGGAAAGCTCCCACAGCGAAAAACCACTGTAGGAGTCATTGGCCGGCTGAACGGCGTTAAGCGGACCCCACCGCTGACTTCAGGCTACACCACGCGTTTTCTCGGAGCAACCGGGATTCCAAGGGATCGTAGTGGCGCTCCCGGTTCTCGGTTCAGTAATAACCAAGCGACGGGATGCGATTCCAACGATTACCGCAGGTTGAACTTCTTGATCTTGTACCGCAGTGTGTCCCGCGTAATCCCAAGCAGGATGGCTGCGCGCGTTTGATTGCCTTCCGCTTTCTCGAGCGCCTTCACCAGCAAACTCTTCTCGGCTTCCTCCAGGCTGACCTCGAACTTATCATCGGCGGCAGGAGTGGCGGACTTCCCCATCGGAACATCGGATTTCGCGGAAAGGATCTGAAGGCTGGACGTCTGAATCCATCCCGATTCCTCCAGCACCATGGCGCGCTCGATCACATTGCGCAGCTCGCGCACGTTGCCCGGCCAATCGTAGCCCATCAGGATTGCGGCGGCTCCATGGGAAAGCCCTTCGATGTTGCGCTTGAACTTCACGTTGTAGTGTTTGACGAAAGATTCCGCCAAAGGAAGAATGTCTTCCTTGCGATCGCGCAGCGGTGGAAGCAGTACCTGAATCACATTGAGCCGGTAATACAGATCCAACCGGAACTTGCCCTGTTCGATGGCATCGGTAAGCTTGCGATTGGTGGCCGCTACCACGCGCACATCCACTTGAATGTCGCGCACTCCGCCCAAGCGTCGAAAAGTCTGTTCCTCCAGCACCCGCAACATTTTGGCCTGCAGCACCAGAGGCATTTCGCCGATTTCATCCAGAAAGATGGTTCCGCCGGACGCCACTTCCAGAATTCCGGCTTTGGGCGCGCGGGCATCGGTAAACGCACCTTTTTCGTAACCGAACAGCTCGCTTTCGAGCAACGTTTCCGGGATAGCCGCGCAATTGATGGCGATGAACGGCCCATCGCGCCGCCGGCCGAAGTGATGGATGAACTGAGCGAAGATGTCTTTTCCGGTGCCGCTCTCGCCTTCCAGCAAAATGGTGGAAACTTCACTTTCGGCCACGCGGCGGGCGAATTTCAAAACCTGCTTCATGGAGGGCGAAGCAGCTACCATTTTGAAGTCGCCTAAGCCTACGACGCCATCATCGGCCGGATCGGCTGATCGACGCCGGGTGCCTGGGGCATCGCCGGTTGCGCGTCCAAAGACCAGCACGGCGCCGTGAACTTCGCCGTTGTGGTCGCGCGTTGGGGCGATGCTGCCCACGATCGCTCGTTTACCGCCGTGCCGGTCCACCAACAGAGCTCCGGGGCCCACTTCTTCCACGGTGCCCTCGCTGAGCACGCGCCACAGTGGCGTATTCAGCTCTTCGCCGGTAACGCTATCCACTAAAGGAAAAATCTCCCGGATCGGTTTGCCTAAAGCTTCTCGAGCTTCCCAACCGGTCCAGGCTTCGGCCGCGGGATTCAAAAGCGTAACCAATTCCGGCTTATCCACCGCGATCACGCCTTCGGCAATCGCCCGCATGGTGGAAGACAGTAGTTCCTCCTGACCCCGCAGCTTCAAGTCCTCGTTATGTTTGTGCAACGCGATCTCGATGCCGGCATAGAGCTCCGCTTCTTGAAACGGCTTGGTAATGTAACCGAGCGGCTGGGCCAGCTTCGCGCGCGATAGGGTTGTAGTATCGGCATGCGCGGTCAAATACACGACTGGAATATTAAAACGATCACGCAAGACGCGGGCCGTTTCGGTTCCATCCATCTCACCTTTGATGCGGATGTCCATCAGCGCCACGTCCGGTGGGTTTTGTTCGGCTTGCGCGATGGCTTCGGCCCCGCTGGCCACCGAACCAGTCACCAAGTAGCCGAGATCCGTGAGGATATCGCGTAGATCCTCGGCCGTAATCCGTTCGTCTTCGACGATCAAGATTTTAGCTGCCATGTCAGTCCCGCGAAAACCTCAAGCCGCCGCGGCAAACGTCAACCGCACCTCCGTGCCGGCCTTGGATTCCACTTCGATCTTCGCGCCTAACTGCTCGGCCAGGGTGCGCACCAATCGCAGGCCGAGTGTCCTCGCGGTTTCCCAATTTATATCACTTCTCAGCCCCACTCCGTTGTCGGCCACAACCAGACGCGCCATCCCCGCCAATTGTTCCCGGAGTTCGATGCGTACCTCGCCTTCCCGGCCATCCGGGAAAGCGTACTTCAGCGAATTCGACACCAGCTCGTTGATGATGAGCCCGCAAGGGACCGCTGCGTCCATGTTGAGATACAGCGCATCCAGATCGGTGCGCAGGTGAATGCGTTCGGAGATCACGCCGTAGGATTGAAACAAATGCGAAGCCAGTTGGTGGATGTATACCGGAAAATCGATCCTGGACAGGTTATCGGATTGGTACAAGCTCTCGTGCAGCAGAGCCATGGAGTGAATGCGGTTTTGACTTTCCTGAAACATTTTGCGGGTTTGTTCATCGGAGACTACGCGGGACTGCAAGCCCAGCAGACTCGAGACCACCTGCAAATTATTTTTTACGCGGTGATGAATTTCTTTCAGCAACGCTTCTTTTTCGCGCAGCGAATTCTTAATCTTGTCTTCCGCCGCGACCCGCTCGGTCACGTCGCGCAGGATTACGGTGTACATGTTCCGGTCTTGCACCGTCACTTTGGAAATGGATGCTTCGGCCGGAAACTCCGTACCGTCCTTGCGCCGGCCCAGGATTTCGCTGCGCTCTCCCATGCGGCGCGCCGACTCGGGCGATTTCGCAAAATGGTGGAGATGCTGCCGGTGCACCTCCACCAACCGCGAGGGCAGCAGGATGTCCAACATCTGTCCAGTAATCTCGTGCGAC
The DNA here is from genome assembly GCA_035295865.1 of Bryobacteraceae bacterium. Classification (GTDB taxonomy): domain Bacteria; phylum Acidobacteriota; class Terriglobia; order Bryobacterales; family Bryobacteraceae; genus Palsa-89. The sequence continues at coordinate 6,921 of DATGIH010000534.1, read as the reverse complement.
GAATATCCGAAAATCCGTTCCGCTCCCTGGTTGAACAGAATAATTCTCTGCTCTTCGTCCACCGAAATAATGGCGTCGTCCGCCAAATCCAGTATCCGCGCGAGTGGGTCGGGTGAAGTCAAAAGCGTTCGGTCTAAATGGTCTTTCGATTCTACATGAAGAGACTGCTCAAGAGTCCGGAGTTCTCCCTTTGCCAATGTTTTCCCTCCTGGAGATAGTCGCTATCGGCAAAGCGATTCGAAATGGTCTATCGAGCGCCCGGTAAACACTCGGGTGTCCAGCCCATTTGGTTCAGCCCGTACGCTGTGCTGGGTGAGCCGGATCGCAATCTACCCATCTAGTGTACAAGTTTTGCCGGTAACCCTGGTACGTTGGACTGGAGTGCCCCAGCTCAGGCGTATACAAATTCACGTTCGCGGCATCGTGCAGGGCGTCGGATTCCGGCCCTTCATCTTCAAGCTGGCCCAGGAGCTGTCGTTGCATGGCTACGTGCTGAATTCTTCGGCTGGCGTGACTATCGAAATCGAAGGCTCGGAACAGGCGCTGGAGTCCTTTGGCTGCCGCCTTCGGGACGATGCACCGCCGCTCGCGCGAATCGAATCTATTGAAGTTGAGGCATTGCCGCTATACGGCTACTCCAATTTTGTGATCCGCGAAAGTGTTGACGATCCGGGAAAATTGGCCCCCGTCTCGCCCGATATTTCGACATGCAACGAATGCCTGCGGGATCTCGGGGAGCCTGGAAACCGGCGCCACGGCTATCCCTTCACGAATTGCACCAACTGCGGGCCCCGGTACACCATTACGCGCAAAGTTCCCTACGATCGGCCATTCACCACGATGGCTTGTTTCCCGATGTGCGAAAAGTGTCTCGCCGAGTACCAAAATCCCCAAGATCGCCGATTTCATGCGCAACCTAACGCTTGTCTGGCATGCGGACCGGGTTTGGCTCTTGTCACGCGAGATGAATTAGAGGAAAAAGCCCCGAATTTTGACGCCGGCTCCTCCGAAATTCAGAAGGCCCGGCAACTGCTGCGCCAGGGCCGGATACTAGCGATCAAAGGACTGGGGGGTTTTCATTTAGCCTGCGATGCCGCCAACCCGCTGGCGATCCGTGCGTTACGCGAGCGGAAAAAACGGAGTGACAAACCGCTTGCGATCATGACGCCCGACGCCGATTCGGTAGCGCGGTTCTGCGTAACTTCGCGTGAAGAACGTGCCGCGCTCGAAGGTCACCTCCGGCCGATCGTGATTCTGCCGTGCCGGGCAGACGCCGATCTTCCGCTACAGGAATTGGCGCCGGGAAACCACACGCTTGGTGTGATGCTTCCCTATACGCCTCTCCATCATTTGTTATTCCGGGACGCGGTGGATCAACCGGCCGCCTTCTCCGCGCTGGTGATGACGAGCGGCAATCTGAGCGAAGAGCCGATCGTGACCGGCAACCGCGAAGCGGCGCGGCGGCTGGAACGGGTTGCCGACGCCTTCCTGTTTCACAACCGCGATATTCACACACGGGTGGACGATTCCGTCGTCAAGATTTTCGAAGGCCAAGAGCGCGTGTTGCGCAGATCGCGCGGATTCGCGCCTTCCCCTGTCATGCTGGAATTTCCGGTCGCCGAAATCCTGGCGTGCGGCGCGGAATTGAAAAGCACCTTCTGTCTGACTAAGCAGCGGCATGCGTTCTTGAGCCAGCATCTCGGCGATCTCGAAAACTACGAGACGATTGTGTTCTTTGAAGAAACACTCGCGCGCATGAAGGATCTGTTCCGGATCGAACCGAAGGCCGTGGCGCACGATTTGCATCCTAGTTACCTGAGCACGAAGTTGGCGCTGGAGATGCCGGATATCGAGAAGATCGGCGTACAACACCACCACGCGCACATCGCGAGTTGCATGGCGGAGAACGGAGTTTCCGGGAAAGTGATCGGAGTGGCGTTTGACGGAACCGGATTTGGCACGGATGGCAAAATCTGGGGCGGGGAATTCCTGATCGCGGATTTCGCGGGATTCGAACGGCGCGCGCATTTCCGCTATGTTCCTCTCGCCGGTGGAGACGCCGCAGTGCGCGCGCCCTGGCGCCTGGCGCTGAGCTATTTGATGGATACATTTGGAGATCGCGCCGGTGCCCTGGATCTGGCTGTGTGGCGCCACGTCCCGTCTGAGAAAATCGCTGCTGTGAAAGGCATGATCGAACGGGGCATCAACACGGTGGAAACTTCCGCATGCGGGCGCCTCTTTGACGCGGTGGCGTCAATTGTTGGGTTGCGCCATGAAGTGAACTTCGAGGCGCAGGCGGCGATTCAGTTGGAAGCGATCGCACGGGCGGGCGTCTTTGAGCGCTACCCTTTTGAAATATCGGCGAAGGATACCTGGGAAATCGACTTGCGGCCTGCGATAGAATCCATCGTGTACGATGTCGTTGCCGCGAAGCCGCAAGGAGTGATCGCCGCGATGTTCCACAACACAGTGGCAGCGATTGTCGTGGAAGTCTCTTTGCGGCTTCGCGCTGCTGAGCGGCTGAATCGAGTGTGCCTGAGCGGAGGCACATTTCAAAACTGCTATTTGCTGGAACGCGCCGTGTCCGGATTGCGATCGGCCGGATTCGAAGTCTTCCTGCACGCCCAAGTTCCTCCGAATGACGGAGGGATCTCGCTCGGACAGGCGGTGATCGCAAACGCGCTGATGAACCGCGACCGCGAGGGAGCGCTACCACGAGCGTAGAATCGTTACGCTCCCTGGCGGTCGCGGTTCGGTACAGGGTTGTTAGCCGATGTCGGGAGTCAAAACAAATGCGTCGTTGAACCGGTTGGTAAAGTTCGCGATGCAAATCGTAAGGGTCAGCTCCACAATCTGATCGTCGGAATAGTATTTCTTCAACTCCTGGATTGCCGGTTCCCGAAGTCCCGATGCGCCGCGCGTGACGCGCTCGGCGTAAAGCAAAGTGGCTTTCTCTTTTTCATCGAATGCGCTGCTGCGCCGATAAAACGTCAAGTGCTTGATCTGTTCGTCCGTCACGCCAGCGTTCTTCTTTCCGGAAGCGGAATGCGCCTGGAAGCAGTATTCGCATGCGTTGATCTGCGCGGTTTTGAGATACGCCAGCTCTTTATACTTGGCTTCCACCTGCCCTTTGTTGATCACCGCTCCATACAGCGCCATGAAGTGCTGCAGCGCTTCCGGGACACGCGCCATGGTGGCGAAAAATGCCGGCATGTGCCCGATCGCTTGCGTCAGCCGGTCGAAGATCGGTTGTACTTCAGGAGCCGCCTGTTCGCGAGTCAGCGGAGCGACCACTGGTTGAGAAACTGCTGTTGCGGATGACATTGAATATTAGAATCCCTTTCGTCTTAAGGCGCTAATCACGCCGGTATTCAATCCAATCGTACTGAGGCCACCGAAAAAGCGCGCGTGCTCTATTTTAACGCAGCGATCCATCACTACTTCTAAACCCGCCGCTCGCGCCTTGGCGGCGGCTTCTTCGTGAATCACGCCGAGCTGCATCCAGATCACCTTGGCGCCGAGCGCGATGGCGTCGTCCACGATCGCGGGAACGGCGTCCGGCTCGCGAAAAATGTCCACGATTTCGAGCGGGCCGGGCACATCTCGTAACGACGCGTACGATTTTCTTCCCAGGATTTCGCGCTCGCGCGGATTCACCGGCGTTACGTCGTAGCCTTCGGAGATCATGTAGATCGCCGCGAAGTGGCTCGGTCGAAATGGATTCGACGACAGGCCCACCATCGCGATTCGTTTGTATTCTTCCAGAATTCGGATGCGATCCTGCACTGTCGTCGCAAACGCGCTCCGATTCACCGCCGAATTTCCGCTGACGCCGTCCGCCATTTACGCTTTGCTCGCGGCGGTTAAAGCTTGATTCAGGTCCCAGAGGATATCGTCGAGATCCTCGATCCCAACGGACAACCGGACCATGTCGTCGCTGATGCCGCACGTCTGCTTTTCTTCGTCGCTCAATTGCTGATGCGTGGTGGACGCCGGATGAATCACCAGGCTTTTGGCGTCGCCCACATTGGCCAGGTGCGAGACCAGTTGCAGGCTTTCGATAAACTTGCGTCCAGCATCGATTCCGCCACGAATGCCGAAGCTCATGATCGCGCCCGCGCCTTTGGGCAGGTATTTTTGCGCGAGCGTGTGATAGCGGCTGGAGGGCAACCCGGGATAATTCACCCAACCGACATCCGGATGCCCGCTCAAGAATCGCGCTACTTCGAACGCGTTGCTCGAGTGGCACTCCATGCGCAGCTTCAATGTTTCCAGGCCCTGCAAGAACAGGAATGAATTGAACGGGCTGAGCGCCGGTCCGAAATCGCGCAGGCCTTCGACGCGAGCTTTCATGATGTAGGCAAAATCCCCGAACGTTTCGTGGAAGCGGATGCCGTGATAGCCCTTGCTCGGCTCCAGCATCTGCGGAAAGGTCCCGCGTTCCCAGGGAAATTTTCCGCTGTCGACGATGATGCCGCCGATGGAAGTTCCGTGACCGCCGATGAACTTGGTGGCCGAATGCAGCACGATATCGGCGCCATGCTCGATGGGCCGGCAAAGATAAGGCGACGCGAAAGTGTTGTCGATCATGAGCGGCAGATTCGCGGAGTGTGCAACTTCGGCCACGGCCGCGATGTCGAGCACGTTGAGCAACGGATTTCCGATCGTCTCGGCGTAGATCAATCTCGTCCGCGGCGTGATTGCACGGCGGAAGTTTTCCCCGTCATCCGGATCTACGAATGTCGTGTTGATGCCCAGACGCCGGAAGCTCACGTCGAATTGCGTGTACGTGCCGCCGTATAAATTCTTGGACGCTACGATCTCGTCGCCCGCGCCGAGCAGGCTGGTGATCGCGATGAACTGCGCGGCTTGTCCGCTTGCGACAGCCAGCGCGCCCACGCCGCGTTCGAGCGAAGCTACCCTCTCCTCGAACACCGCGGTGGTGGGATTCATGATCCGCGTGTAAATGTTGCCGAATCGTTGCAGGTTGAAAAGATTGGCCGCGTGCTCGGTGTCTTCAAAAACGTACGACGTCGTCTGGTAAATGGGCACGGCGCGCGAGCCGGTTTCCGCATCCGGCCGATGTCCCGCGTGCAGCGCGCGGGTGCTGAAGCCGAAGGCGCGATCTTCGCTGCTTTCGCCGGTAGAAATTTTGCAAGTGAGCGGTTCTTGCGGCATCGTCCTTGATTGTACGATGCGCGATCTACTCGCCCCGCAGCAGGCGGTCAAGAAGATCGGCGACTCCCAGTTGAGGGGCCCAGGTGCTCATGTAGGCGCGATCGAGCGTGTCTCCTTGGATTCGGATGATTCCACGAAGGTCGTTCCACTGGCGCTCCGACGTTTCACCGCCGAGCCGGTACCAGTGGAGTTTGTTGAGGATGGTGTCCTCAGCGGACGCGACGGCGCATTCAACTGGCGGTCCGAGCGATTTCGTTTCCGAGAATTGGCGGCGTCCGAACTGGATTCGACTGTATTCGTCTTTCGCGAGAGGGAAGATGTCAAACTTGAAGCTCGTTGCATACTGGATGAGGTTGAAGCAACGTCCCCGTAAGATCGCTTGCCGCATCATCTCCGGATCGGCGTAGAAATCCGCCTTCAGTCCTTCAGCAAAGTCGTCGATCTGATCGATGTGGAGGTCGGCCACTAAGTCAACGTCCAAAGTCGGGCGTGCAATTCCATGGATCGAACTCGCCGCTGAGCCGACCACCATGTAGTGGATCTCAAGGCGATCGAGAGTTTCAAGAATTCGGTTAAGCCCTTCGGCTGGGGTCTGCATTTTTCTCGGGATCCCATCCATAAGCTTGGATCATGAGGTCGCGGTCGAGATGCCGGGCAGCGACGCGCAAAAAGACCTCTCGATCATCGGCTTCGGGATACTGCATCCGCACTCCTGCCTCGTACATTTGCAGAAGCATCTGGCTAGCGGCTAACACGGTCGCAAGTTTTTCGCCCGCTGACATGCGGCGTTGCAGATCCAGCCAAACCTCCATCGCCTTCGGATCGGTATCGGAATACGGCTCCGGATGTTTCATCCGACTCTATTTTAGACAAGCCGGAGGCTTGTCCCTACGTTACCTCTTGACATTCGACAAGAGTGGTCCTAATCTACTTGTAGAGAATCGACAAGGAAACCGTGGGACAATCCAAAACCGATCTGCTGCAAGGCACGCTCGATCTCGTGATTCTGAAAGTGCTGGCGCTTGAGCCCATGCACGGCTGGGGCATCTCGCAGCGCATTCAGCAAATCTCAAAGGACGTGCTGCAGGTGAACCAGGGCTCGCTTTATCCTGCGTTGCACCGGCTGGAACAACAAGCCTGGATCCGCTCGAAGTGGGGCGCTTCGGAAGCCAATCGCAAGGCTAAGTATTATGAACTCACCGCGGCCGGCCGCAAACAACTGCAGGCCGAAGTATCCGGCTGGGAGCGCTACGCCGCCGCCATCGCTCGCGTCATCGAAACCACGTCTTGAAAGGTACGGAATGCGCTGGCATCAGAAATTCCTTCTTCGCATCCGATCGCTGTTTCGCAAGAACACCGTGGATAACGAACTCGATTCCGAACTGCAGTTTCACCTGGAGATGCAGACGCGCCTCAACATTGAGAACGGCATGTCCGCCGAACAGGCTCGCCGGGAGGCTCGCAACTCTTTTGGTCCGGTAGACCGGATGAAAGAAGAATGCCGCGATGAGCGTCGTGTGAACCTCCTTGAAACATTTGCGTCGGATGTTCGCCACGGCGCGCGGCTGCTCGCGAAGAATCCCGGGTTCACTCTCACGGCCATGCTCACCCTGGTTCTCGGAATTGGAATGTGCACCGCGATTTTCAGCGTGGTCAACGCGGCACTGCTGAGGCCGCTTCCGTTTGCCGATCCGAATCGCCTCGTTCAAGTCTGGGAGACTCGCGTGAAGGACAACGCGAAAG
>DATGIH010000533.1:0-9339 GCA_035295865.1 Bryobacteraceae bacterium | reverse complement strand
CCAGCAGATAAACGCCCGCGATTCCTAGAGCGTAAAAGAAAGCGGTGTAAAGGTGATAGGCGCGTGCCGTGGAGATTCCGGCGGCCACTGAAAGCAACGCGGTGCCGTAGCGCAACGCCGGCGGATAGATGTAGTCGAAACGCGTGCCGCAGTACCAAAGCGGCTGCCACGCCGGATGCGGAAGATGTTCGCGCAACATGCGGGCATCCGCGATGAAGGTGCTTTCGATGGATCCCCAATGATCGATGTACTCGGTTTTGAATAGCGGAGCAATCAGCCAGCCGGCCAGCAGGAAAATGATCGCGCTGTCAAGCAGGGTACGGCGGCCGCTCATGCTTTTTGCCGTTCACGGCTCGAAATCAGGATGGATGCGATGCATCCGAGCCAGGCAGCGCCGCTCAGCGCTTTCGCGATCTTCATTTCCCAACCGCCATCGTAGATCAGTTCCATCTTGCACGCGCCTACGACGCGCGGATCGAGAACGATTTGTCCCAGGCCGTCGCCGAAGATCCGGCAGGGTTTTCCGTTCGCCGATGCGCGCCAGCCGGGATGAAATGTCACTTGCACGGAAACGACCTTTTCCGGCGCCAGCGTCGCTTGAATTTCGGCGGAATGGCGGTTCGTCCAATGAAAACTCGCCGGATCGGTGAGCGATTCGACATACGGCTTGGCTTGGGAAATGTCGAGCCCATCAAACGGCGGATCCTTCACGACACGCGCCCTCGGAATGACATACGCCAGTGACGGATTTCGTCCCGGCACCCAATACACTGCGTCATCGCCGGCGTACCAGCCTTCGGGAAAAGCGGCAGGGAAGATCTCCGGATGCTGAAACGGCTTGAAGTATTCGCGGCTCTGCCTGCCGCCGACCCCGAAGGCTTGCACGCCGTATGCGCGAAACCAAACGGTATCGATTTCAGCCGCGCGGACGCCCGCGCCATCGGCCGACAGAATCTGATAAGTCACACCGTTATGATTTCGATTCACCACGCCTTGATCGAATCCGCCATCAAGCTGCGGAACATCGGTGAATGCGTTCAGCCAAAACGAAATCGACCCGGGCGCCATCACGCGCCCGCCCGGTACGTGCGACTCAAACCATTTGGCCATTTGATATTCGATGGTGCTGGTGATGTCGATCGGTTTTATAATGCGGCGCGCATAGCGGCGATCCCAGCGCGCCGGAATTATCGACGCGACGATCACGATGCCGAGCAGGGCTATGCGCAAGCGGGGTGAAACTTTACTCGCACTCGCTTTGACAACGAATGCCGCGGCCAGGCAAAGGGCGAGGTCCATTTCCAACTGGTAACGCTCCGGTTGCGGGACGATCGTCATGTGGAACCACGACACACCCAGTGGGATCGCGCTCATGATCACGGCGAACAAAACCGCGAACTGCAGGCTCGCGGAAGCCTTGAGCCGCTGCATTGAGAACTTAAGCAGTGCGGCGGCCAGGAGAGCGACCAATAGAAACAAGGGCAACGCGCCATAGATCCCACGGTAATCGCCGCCGACCAATTGCGCATTGTGCCGGACGTCGAGGATGGTGGACGGTGGAATCCAGGGACCAGCGAGCGCGTAGGCGAGGATCGCGATCGACAGTATTTTCAGAGACGAAGTAAAGTGCGTCGCCAGAAAGGCGAAAACCGCAATTGCGAGCGCGAAGGCTCCCAGCCAATTCGTCAGCGCCACGGCGGCCATCATCGCTGCCGCCACAACGTACCATCGAGCCGACCTCTTGGAGAGAGCGAGATCGAGGCTCAACAGGGCGGCCGGAATCAGAGCGAGCGCGGTGATGTGCGGGCCTTCGCCATAAACCGTGAGCACCTCAAATCGGCGCGGCATTAATACACCGCCCACTTCGGCGCGCGCTAACGGCATCAGAAAGAGCGACGGCGTGAAAATGGAATAGATCCACACTGCAACAAAACTGTACCAGCGGGATCCGCAGAGCCGAAGGGCCAGCGCATACAAAGCAATTGGACCAGCGCAATAAAAAAATGCCGTCACGATGTGATGCGAGTGAGCGACGGAAATCCGGAATGCCGCTGCAGTGACTGCGACGACGGCGTGTAGAAACGGCGGATAGGTATTTTGAAAGGGAATTCCACCGTACCAAAGCGGAAACCAAGTGAGATCGCGCCAGTTTCCGATCATGTAGCGGCTGATCGCGATGTAGGCCGCCTCGATGGACCCCATGAACTGGCTGTATTCGAGAAAGAACAGATCCTTGGCGATGTAGAGGTTAAGCGCGAGCAGAACAAGCGGGGGTACCGCCGGTTTCAGCCATCGTCTCGGCGTCATGCTTACCAGTGAAAATTGCTGACTACGAAATAGATGACAGGCAGCGCGAATAAACTGCTGTCCACGCGATCGAGCCATCCGCCGTGACCGGGCAGCAGCGTACCGCTGTCCTTCACCCCGGCGCCGCGTTTTAAGGCGGACTCACAAAGATCGCCCAACTGTCCGGCGATGTTGGCCAACGCGGCGAGCGCCAAGCCTTCGAACAGCGGAACTGAGGGAAGCAATCGCGGAAAATAGATGGCTCCATAAACCACCGAAGCAGTTACAGATGCAACAGCGCCTTCCCACGACTTACCAGGACTCACCCGCGGCGCCAGTTTGTGGCGTCCGATCAATCGGCCAACATAAAGTGCGGCGATGTCGCCCGCCCAGTTGAGCGAGAGCGCGAAAAACAGCCAATAGTGGCTGATCGCGCGAAGATCAATGCCGCAGCGCAGCGATCCAAAGGTGTAAACCACGCCCAGCAACATCGCCGCGCCTGCCGGCAGTGCTTCCGCCAGACTGCGTGCGCGCAGGGCCAAAGCCATCGCGAGGATCGCAACCAGCACCAGAAATCCAAAATCTTTTCCGGGTAGAAAAAGCAGCAACAAACCTGCAACGTAGCCGAACACGCCCGGTTTTTCGATAGCGTGCAGGGATACCAGGTTTGCGTACTCGCGAAAGCAGAGGACCGCGACTGCCGCAACGGCTGCCAAGAACGCCGGCTCCGGCGCCCACAGGATGATGTAGCAGAAGAGGGGGATGAGGAGAAGCGCCGTGAGGACGCGCTTCATCTCGCGATTGTGCCCACCGCATCCGCCCACTCTTCCTGCAGAGCGGGGCTTTCTTCCGGGCTCAGTCCGCCGAACCGGCGATCGCGCTTCTGATAATCCAGGATCGAGTGCAGCAAATCCGTTTGCCGGAAGTCCGGCCAGAGCGTGTCGGTGACATACAACTCCGCATAGGCGATCTGCCAGAGCAGAAAATTGCTGATGCGTTTTTCGCCCGAGGTCCGGATCAGCAGATCGGGATCCGGCAGACCAGCCGTGTAAAGCCGTGCGGCGATGGATTCCTCATCGATGTGCAGATCGCGCAGCCGGCCTTCCAGACGCGCGTCGTCGATGAGCGAATTGACCGCGTCCACTAACTCCGAACGTCCGCTGTAATTGAGCGCGACGTTGAGCCGCATTCCGCTGTTGCGCGCGGTGGCATCCATGCTCATTTCCAGATCCTGCCGGACTTGGGAAGGAAGACCATCCAAACGGCCCATACAAGTGAACCGGATTCCGTTGCGCATCAAATCGGGCAGTTCGCGTTTCAGATAGATGCGGAGCAGGCGCCAAAGCATGTCGACTTCGGTGCGCGGACGCTTCCAATTCTCGACGGAAAATGCGTACAACGTCAAAACTTGAATTCCAAGCCGGCTGGAGGATTCAACAATCGCGCGGACCGATTCGATACCCGCTTTGTGACCCGCCACGCGCGGAAGATTTCGCTTGCGCGCCCAACGGCCGTTGCCGTCCATGATGATCGCGATATGAGCCGGCAAACGTGCGGGATCGATGGCTTCCGCCAGCATCCAATCCGTGGTCCCCGGCTTCAAAACCTCGAATAAATGGTTCATGGAACGCAATTTCTTATGTTACCAAAGGCTCACACCGCTAGACTCCCAAGCGTCCGAAAACTTCGCTGAAAAATCCGACGCCTAACGCTGCGGCGCCCAAGAAAGCGCCGAAGGGCAGTTCGTAGGTCGAGGCGTCTTTTCCAGTGAACCAGATGTAGCAAAGCCCCACGATCGCTCCCAGCAGGGATCCGGCGATCAGGGTCAGCAGCGATCCCTGCAATCCCAAAAATGCTCCGATCATCGCCACCATCTTCACGTCGCCGAAGCCCAGCCCTTCGCGATGGCGGATCTTCTGGTACAGAGTGCCGACAAACCAGAGGGTTCCCGCGCAAAATCCGGCGGCGAAGGCGGATTCGGCGATTGAGAGCAGTGTCTGATTTCGCAACGAAAACAAAAACAGGTGCATGATGCCGAACCGCATGGGAACGATGGCCGCGAAAAGAACACCCAGGACGGCGCCGCCGAGTGTGAACTCATCCGGCAGAATGCGTTCTTCAATATCGGAAAAGACCAGCGTGATTACCAACGCTCCAAATGCGCAGAACTTCAGGGCGACGGGTGTTGGTCCAAGTTTCCAGATCGCAAGGAAGAATGCGACGCCGGTGAGCAACTCCACCACCGGATAGCGGAATGAAATCCCCTTACCGCATTTCCGGCAGCGTGCTCGTAGAATGAGAAAGCTCAGAAGCGGGATATTGTCGAACCATGCGATGGGCGCTTCACATTCCGGGCAAAAGGAGCGCGGCGCGATCACCGAGAGGTCGCGCGGCAGGCGATAGATGCAGACATTGAGAAAGCTGCCGATGAGCAGTCCAACGAGTCCCGCGATGATGGCTTCGATCAACTGAGCATCCTCTCATAAACCTGCACCGTTTGATTCACCATATGTTCGACTGTGAATTCCTTCTCGACGCGAACTCGCGCTGCGGCGCTAAGCCGGCGCGCAAATGCCGGATCATTCAGCAATCGCGTGATTCCCTGAGCGATGGATGGTGGGTCATTGTTGGTGAGTAAGCCTGTTCGTCCATCTTCGACAATCTCAACCAATCCTCCCACTCGGCTGGCAAGAACCGCCGCACCGGATGCCATCGCGAGCAGTGCTGCCGATCCCAATCCCTCCAACTCCGTAATATAGACGAAAACGGCGGCGGTCTGTAGGTCTTCCGGCAGATTTTTCGAAAATCTAATGGGAATGCGGGCGAGAGCGGCCGCTTGTTCCACCATTGCCTTGCATTTTCCCGGGTCGTCGGAGTCGAGCGCGACGACGTCGGATCGGCCTTCCTTTTGGGGCGGCTGTGCATCGATCACAACGCCGTCGTAGACGACGGTGATTTTCTCCGAAGGAACTCCAGCGTCGAGCAACGTTTGTTTCACGCAGTGCGATACGGCGATGTAGTGCGCCGCGCGCGCATACTTCCAGCGCGATCCCACACCGCGCCGGACCGGGAACGCCACGCGGCGCGACACCACGGCGGGCTTTCCACCGAGCACTGCGAGTGTGTGGGCGCGCGCGTCGTGTGCGTGGATCAACTCTACGCCCGACGTCGCGGATGCGAGTGCCGCGGCGCGGAGCGGCCGTGCATCGATGCCATCGTCGATCGCGAGCTTGCGCAGCGGCGAGCTTTCCGGAGCAAGCAGACGGATGCGATGTCCGAGTGCAGCGAGCCCGCGCATCAAATAGAGCGCCTGCCACTGTCCGCCGCGCATCTCGTTTCCAGAATCGATATGCAGGATGAACACTACGCTACCGCCGAGGGCTCATGTTCTTGGCTTTGGCGTATTTCAAAAAATTGTACAGCGCTGCCATGTACGCGATCGCGAGGCCTTCCACGCCATCCAAAAAACCGCGCTGCAGGACATAGGTTTTAAAGAACGTCCAGGGCGGCACCAGCGCAAGCTGTGTCCAGCCAATGTGCGTTTTCTGATCCACGAGTTGCTCGGCCGCGAGCGTGGTGTAGCGATCCATCGTCTTAAGATGCTCGGAAAGAGAGCTGCACGTGAAGTGGAGAATGCTGGCATCCAAGTGACCGATACTGCCGTTAACGGTGACCGACTCGTGCACAAAGTTCCCCACCCATTTCGAACGCCGCCGGTCATAGAGCCGGACTTTGCGGTCCGGATACCAGCCCGAGTGCAGGATCCACCGGCCCAGATACTGCGCCATGCGCGGCATGGTGTAGGCGTCGACATCCGGGCCGTTCTTCTTGATCTGCCAGATCTCGCCTTCCAGAGCCTCGCTCAGCGCCTCGTCGGCATCGAGTGAGAGAACCCAATCGTTCTCGCACTGCTCGGAGGCATAATTCTTTTGCCCGGCGAATCCGCGCCAGCCGCTTTCGATGACGCGCGCGCCCAGCTTGGTGGCAAGTTCCACCGTGCGGTCCGATGATCCGCTGTCCACCACCACAATCTCATCGCAACAACGGAGGCTTTCGATTACACGCGCAATGTTGCGCTCCTCATTGAAAGTGATAATCGCAGCCGAGATCTTCATCAGGGACTGTAGTTAGTGTACCCGTAGCTCGAAGAGGGGTTGGGGATTAGGGCTTTGGGATTGGGGGCTCGGGAGTTGGGACTCGCTCTGGTCTACGGCGCATCTCGGGTTTTTTGTGTTGCGGGGTGGGTGTTGGTAAACGGTAGGAGCGTAAGATGTTTCGGCGACGATTCGCAGGTTACGGCGCATGAAAAATCGCGATGCGTCATACCGGGGCACGCGTTGGGGACGCCGAGACGAGCTTGGGGCGGCGTGAGCGGCTGCATTTCGGTTCGAGCTTAACGATGTTTGTGGCGGCTGGGGGGCGGTGGAGATTCAAGTTGTTGGCGGGGAAGGGATGAAAGCGTGGATGGTTTTGTGACTACGCTAGAATTCCTTGCGCGGCAGAGTCGCGAAATCCGGTGGGACGAAGTTGCCGACGGCTTGGCCGGCTTCCGATGAATGCTGGTCCAGGTAGGTTTTGGCTTTGCCCGTGTAATCTTTCGGGTCGGTGATGCGGACGCCGTACACGACCAGATAAGCATTCTTCGGGCCGAGCGCGGCTTTCACGAAATTCAGCTCGTAACGATGTTTGGCCGGTTCTTCGAACGCCACCGTCATGTAGTTAAACGGGACGCCGCCTGCGCCCTGCATGGTTTTGGCCAACAAGGTCCGGCCGCCGTGCGCGGTGTAAGTGGACATGATTCCTTGCGCTAGACGGTCGAGCTCGGGACGCGTGCGGGCGTCCGGGCGATCGATGAGCGTGACTAGCGTCGTCCACTTCTCGACCGTCTCCGAACCGGTCACGAATTCCCACTGCGGATGGCTTTTCTGATTGAACGAACCCAGATGGTACGTTTGTCCGAGGAATGTGATGGTTGGGGCCACCGGTTTTTGAGCGCCGAGCGAAAGCATCGTGAGTAGACTTATGACGACGATTCCGTTCTTGGCCAGCACTGGTTCATGATACGCTTTTCCCGACGCAATGTTGAAGAAAATTGGGCTGGTGCTCGGTGGATTATTCGCGAGCGGATGCGCTTCGCTGATGAATTCCGGCCGGCCGAAGTATCGCGGCCCGGTAGTGCCGCCAGTTTGGCACAACGCCGATGTGCGGGTGTCGGACGCTCCGCTGATTTCGGGTGGCACGGTCTATGCAATTGCACGGAGCTGGAACGAGGAGCGTCCGCGGCTGTGCGCTTTCGATCTTAAAGCGGGGAAACAGCTCTGGGCGGCGGATTTTTCCCCGGATCGTCTTCTGGCCGCCACCGAAAACTGGATTCTGGCGCGCGATCGCGCGGGCGGCGCTTGGGCTTACGATTCCAAGACCGGGCAGAAGTCGAGTTTGGTGGTCGCGGGTCCGGTGGAGAGCGCGATCGTCGCGAACCATGTGCTCTATGTGGCGGGCCAGCGTGGCGAAATTCGCGCTTTGGATGAAAGCGCGCATCCACTTTGGAAAACTTCGGTGCCCGCGCAGACGCTCGCGGCGCCCGTGTTCGCCGGCGGTTCCCTGTACATACGCGGCTTTACCCACGTTGACTTACTGACGAAAGATTTAAACGGCGTTTACGCGCTGGATGCAACCACCGGCGCACTGCGGTGGAAATTTGAGGTCCAGGATCATTTCCATTCATTTGGTGACATGACAGCAGACGCGGACCACGTCTTTATCTGGGAGCACGATACATCCCAGTCGACGTTTGGCAATGGTGTGCTCATCGCACTGGACGCCGCTGGCGGGAAGCAGAAATGGTCACAGACAGCGTTGATGTACACCGATAGTCCGGCGCTCGCCGGGGACGATGTCGTTGTGATGTGCGATTATCCACCGGATAAGAACACCGCGGATGACGCGGGTTACATGTATCGCGGACTCAAACGCGCGACGGGCGAAAAGGTTTGGGAAGCGAAGACTTCGTGGAAATACAACGCGCCTCGATTTCAACAGGGCGATCTGCTTTACGTCGCCGACGTGAAGGTGCATGAGGTGCTAACCGAAAATAACAACAACAGCCCGGATAGCTGGGTAGCCGCAGTCGATCTAAGAACTGGAAAAGAGTTCTGGCGGAGCGAAGTGATCGAGCTTGGAGCGCTCACCCCCCCGGCAGTTGGCGAAGGAATGGTGGTGGTCGGATCCACACCGTTCACCTGGACCTCTCCGGCGAGGGCAGGGAAGCGCGAAGTCTCCGGATTATGGGCGTGGCGTGCTCGCTAGTGCACCGCCAATGTCACCCCGGCGGCGCTCGCACCCGATCCCACCTTCACGACTACAGGCACTTGGTTCGACGCTTGCACACTTGATGGAATCACCGCATTGACTTGGAACAATCCCGGCATGTCGCCAGGAGCTGCGCCCGCGTATTGCACAGTCGCGGATTGTCCGCCGATTTCCACGGTCACATCCGCCACCGGCTTCGGCACTACACCGATCGCAAGCCGTCCATCCACTCCTGGCGGATCGGTCACGCCTTCGCCGGTCGCCCAGAGCGTGATCACCGATCCGGGATGCGCGGGCGCCGAAGACGAATTGGGCGTGACGCCGTCCGCATTCGTAGCCGACGCCTGGCCTTTGCCGGAGGAATCCGCGGTGAACAGACCCGGTGCGGTCGGCGTGATAGCAATCGGAAACGGATCGGACCGCACGCCGTGATACTCCACTTGAACGTGGGTTGTGGGATTGAACGCGCCGAAGTAAGGAATCACCGCCGAGCATTGCGTCGCGGTGACATACACGATGGGCGCCGGGATGCCATCGAAAAGAATCCGCAAGCCGCTTACGTTGGTGCTGACTAGTCCGTTGCTGTCGAGCTGCAGTGAGCCTTTCTCCGTTGGCCCGAGTCCGGTGCCCCACACCACAATCATCTGGCCGGGAGCGTAAGTGTGTGCGTACGACGCCGCGCTGGTGACGTCCGCGATCTTTGGTTTCGGACCGGCCGCCGTAAGCGGCGGGATCACCAGTAGC
>DATGIH010000532.1:0-6984 GCA_035295865.1 Bryobacteraceae bacterium | reverse complement strand
GCTTTCCTTCGGTTCCGACTTCGCGCGCCACGCGCGTCACTTCCGAAGCGAAGGCATTGAGCTGATCCACCATCGTATTAATGGTGTTCTTGAGCTCCAAAATTTCGCCGCGCGCGTCTACCGTGATCTTGGTCGAAAGGTCGCCCTTTGCGACACCGGTGGTCACCTGGGCGATGTTGCGAACCTGCGAGGTCAGGTTGCCTGCCATGAAGTTCACCGAATCGGTGAGGTCCTTCCACACGCCGCCCACGCCTTTTACATCCGCCTGTCCGCCCAGCTTGCCTTCGGTGCCGACCTCGCGCGCCACGCGCGTCACTTCGGATGCGAACGCGTTGAGCTGATCCACCATCGTATTCGCGGTATTCTTCAGCTCCAGGATTTCGCCGCGCACATCCACCGTGATTTTGCGCGACAGATCGCCCTTTGCTACGGCGGTCGTCACTTCGGCGATGTTTCGAACTTGCGATGTCAAGTTGCTCGCCATCGAGTTCACCGAATCGGTCAAATCCTTCCAAGTGCCCGCGACGCCATGCACGTCGGCCTGCCCGCCAAGTTTTCCTTCGGTACCCACTTCGCGCGCCACGCGCGTGACTTCGGATGCGAAGGAGCTGAGCTGATCCACCATCGTATTAATGGTGTTTTTCAGCTCGAGAATTTCGCCGCGCACTTCCACCGTGATTTTGCGCGACAGATCACCGGTGGCAACGGCCGTGGTCACTTCGGCGATGTTGCGAACCTGGTTGGTCAAGTTGCTCGCCATGGAATTGACCGAGTCCGTCAAATCCTTCCACGTACCGGCGACCCCCTTCACCACGGCCTGTCCGCCAAGTTTTCCTTCGGTACCCACTTCGCGCGCCACGCGCGTGACTTCGGAAGCAAACGCGTTGAGCTGATCCACCATGATGTTGATGGTGTTTTTCAGCTCCAAAATTTCGCCGCGCACGTCCACCGTGATCTTGCGCGATAAGTCGCCATTCGCGACCGCCGTCGTCACTTCGGCGATGTTTCGGACCTGCGCCGTCAGGTTGCCAGCCATGAAGTTCACGGAATCCGTGAGATCTTTCCACACGCCGCCGACGCCCTTCACTTGCGCTTGGCCGCCCAGCTTTCCGTCCGTGCCCACTTCGCGCGCCACGCGCGTTACTTCGGATGCGAACGAATTCAACTGATCCACCATCGTGTTGATGGTGTTCTTCAGCTCCAGAATCTCGCCGCGCACGTCCGCCGTGATCTTGCGCGACAAATCGCCTTTTGCCACAGCCGTCGTGACTTCGGCGATGTTGCGAACCTGCGCTGTCAGGTTGCCGGCCATGGAATTGACCGAATCCGTGAGATCCTTCCACACGCCGCCGACGCCGCGCACCTGAGCCTGTCCGCCGAGCTTGCCCTCGGTGCCGACTTCGCGCGCCACGCGTGTCACTTCCGAGCCGAACGAATTCAATTGATCCACCATCGTGTTGATGGTGTTCTTCAACTCCAGGATTTCACCGCGCGCGTCGACGGTAATCTTCGTCGAAAGATCGCCTTTAGCGACGGCCGTCGTTACACCCGCAATATTTCGAACCTGATTGGTCAGGTTGCTGGCCATGTAGTTGACGCTATCCGTCAATCCGCGCCACGTTCCCGCGACGCCTTCCACTTCCGCCTGACCGCCGAGCCGCCCTTCCGTCCCGACTTCACGCGCCACGCGCGTCACTTCGGATGCGAACGAACTCAACTGATCCACCATCGTATTGATGGTGTTTTTCAACTCCAGAATTTCGCCGCGCACCTGCACCGTAATTTTGCGCGACAGATCGCCCTTCGCAACAGCCGTGGTCACTTCCGCGATATTGCGGACCTGCGCCGTCAGGTTGCCCGCCATCGAGTTCACCGAATCGGTCAAATCCTTCCACGTTCCGCCGACGCCCGGCACATCCGCCTGTCCACCAAGGTTGCCTTCCGTACCCACTTCACGCGCCACGCGCGTCACTTCAGCCGCGAACGAACTGAGCTGATCCACCATGGTGTTGATGGTGTTTTTGAGCTGCATGATTTCGCCGCGCGCGTCCACCGTAATGCGCGTGGACAAGTCGCCCTTCGCCACAGCCGTGGTCACTTCGGCGATGTTTCGGACTTGGTTCGTCAAATTGCCGGCCATGGAGTTCACGGAATCGGTGAGATCTTTCCACACGCCGGCGATCCCTTTCACTTCCGCCTGACCGCCCAAACGTCCCTCGGTACCCACTTCGCGCGCTACGCGCGTCACTTCGGCCGCGAACGAACTGAGCTGATCCACCATCGTGTTGATGGTGTTCTTCAGCTCCAAAATTTCGCCGCGGGCATCCACCGTGATTCTCGTAGTCAAGTCGCCGCGGGCCACGGCCGTGGTCACGCCGGCGATGTTGCGAACCTGATCGGTCAGGTTGCTCGCCATGGAGTTGACGCTTTCGGTAAGATCCTTCCACGTTCCTGCGACGCCGGTCACCACAGCCTGACCGCCCAGCTTGCCTTCCGTACCCACTTCGCGCGCCACGCGCGTTACTTCCGATGCAAACGAGTTCAACTGCTGCACCATGGTGTTCACCACGCGTGCGGTGTGCAGGAACTCCCCGCGCAGCGGACGCCCATCCACTTCGAGCGCCATGGTCTGCGAAAGGTCGCCTTTCGCCACCGCGCCGATCACGCGCGCGACTTCGGTTGACGGCTGCACCAGGTCGCCGATCAGGCTGTTGACCGATTCCACGCAATCCGCCCACGATCCGGTGACCGAGCCAATGGCTGCCCGCTGCGTGATTTTGCCTTCCTTGCCGACCGATTTACTGATTCTGGCAAGTTCACTCATCATCTTCTGATTGAGTTCCAGAATGTCGTTCAATGCGTCGGCGACTTTCCCCTCGACGCCCGTTTCATCCACCGGCATCCGGATGGAAAAGTCTCCTCGTTTGAAGGCGATAAGCGTTTTGAGCAAGACGCTGTTGGCGGACTTCGAGTCCGGCTTCGGCAGAGGCTTGGCCCCATTCCGGGCGGCTGGCGCGGCTTTCATAGCTCGTTGACTCCTTGGAATAACTGGATGATCTAGGATTAGACTTTTGGGGTGAGAGGATGTTACAACTTTTCTGGAGAGGCATCGGTCATACTACATTTTGGGCGGCACTCTTAGAATCCTGCTGGCGGAAGATAATCCTGGCGACGTCCGTCTTTTCCGCGAGGCCCTGGATAGCATTGGGTTATCTTTTGAACTCATTCTCGCCGAGGATGGCGAAAAAGCGATTGCGCTTGCTAAAAGCTCAGCCCCCAACCAACCCTTGGACCTCGTGGTACTGGACATCAATCTTCCTCGCCATAAGGGCGACGAGGTTCTTCGCCAGCTCCGCGCCGAGCCATCCTTTCGAGACACGCCGGTGATCGTGATGACATCTTCGGAGGCTCCTGCGGATCGGGCTGCGGCCGAATGGTTCGGCGCCAGCCGATACATTCGCAAGCCATCGGATCTCGACGAATTGATCGAAGTCGCGCGCATGATCGAGAAATTACTAAAGCAGAGCAGCTCCTAAGGAAAATCCGCTGAGCAGCACCGGATAGGTTGAACGGGCACTCTGACAGCCGCGCATTTGCGATACTGAAGTAGAGCGTCCCCAGATGGATCGGCGCGCAATATGAGTACGGATGGCAGCGGCTCCGGAACCAAGCCGGTCCCGATCGAAGAACCCAGTCTGGAGAGCTTACAAGCCGAAATCCAGGAATTGCGCACACGAATCCGGTCGGAAGATGCCCGCCACTCCGCCGAGTTAACTCAGTTCGCCCATGCAGCTTCGCACGACATGCGCGAACCTCTGCGCATGATCGCGAGTTACACCCAGTTGTTGCATCGCCGCTATGCCGAAAAGTTGGATGACGACGGCCGTGAGTTCATGGGGTTTATCCTCAATGGCGTCCACTCCCTGGAACGGCTGCTGGAGGATTTGCTCGCCTATTCGTTGCAGTTGCGTCCCTTGGATCAACCCCCGGCCACGGTGGATTCCGAAGCGGCGGCGCGCGGCGTTCTATTAAACCTGGAAAAATCGATTCGAGAAAGCGGCGCCGAAATCACTTTTGAAAACCTGCCCGAAGTGCAGTCCAATTTCACGCATTTGAGCCAGGTCTTTTATCAGTTAATCACCAATTCCATCCGGTTCCGCGGCCCTGAGCCTCCGCGCATTCGAATCTCGGCCGTGCGCACGGAAGATGAAGTCACGTTTTCCGTCGCAGACAACGGGCTTGGAATCGATCCGAAGTTTCACGAAGAGATTTTCCGCGCGTTCCGCCGCCTGCAGGGCCGCGAGTACCCGGGCACCGGTGTCGGACTCGCGATTGCAAAGCGGATCGTCGAGCAGTATGGCGGAAAGATCTGGGTAGAATCGGGAGCCGGTCAAGGCGCCACGTTCCGCTTTACCGTCCCGGTTTAACCGAACCGCGACGGCAATGGAGCGCAACGTCCTGCTGCTGTCGCGGTATTGCTTCCTTGCAGTCGCGGCTGGGTTATTATTCGTACCGCAACGCCAGGATCGGATCAATCCGGCTCGCCCGGCGCGCCGGAATGAACCCGGCGAGCGCCGCTACTACAATCAGCACCACGATACTGGCGACGGCAATCGTCGGATCGCTCGCTTTGATTCCGTAGAGCTGAGTCGCGACCAAGCGGCCCAATCCCATCGCCGACGGAATCCCCACCGCCAATCCGAGAGCCAACAGCAAAAGGACGTCGCGCATCACCAGCCAGATCACCGAACCAGCCTGCGCTCCTAATGCCATGCGCACGCCCAGTTCCTTGGTGCGCCGCGCCACCACGAAAGCCATCACGCCGTACAGCCCCAGCGCGGCCAGCAGCGTGGCGAGGAAACCGAATCCGGCCGATAACATCGCGATCAAGCGATCTGTCAACAACATTTCGTCCAGTTGCGCGGAAAGCGTCTTGAGCTGATAAACCGGCATCGCGGCATCCAGTTTTCTTACCTCGTTCCGCATTGCGGAAAACAGCGAACGCGATCCTATGCCCGCGCGCACATAAAACGCCACGCCGTTGTTGCCCCAATTCGGAACGAATACCTGCCGGTGAATCCCATCGCGCGGGCCTTCGTAGAGAGAATCCGCCACCACGCCGACGATTTCGGTGTCGAACTTCGGGCCGCCGCCGCGCGCTAGATGCCGCCCGACAGCGCTCTTATCGCCAAAGAAATGCTTCTCGAAATGCTCGTTCACGATCGCGACATTGGAATCGTTCTTCATATCGCGCTGGTCGAAGTCCCGGCCTTCTTTGATGGGAATTCCCATGGTTGCGAAATATCCGGGAGAAATCGAATTCATGAAAGCTTGCATGTCCTCGCCCGGTTTGGCGTTGTAACCCTCCACCGCGGTTTGGCTGTCCCATTCGTCCCCACTGAGCAGCGAGACCGATGCCAGCCCCGCGGTTTTCACTCCGGGCACGGCGCGGATGTTATTCAACAGCTCGTCGTAAAAGTGCACGGTTCGCGGAGCGTCGTATCCGCTCAATGCCGGCGCCACTTGGAACGTAACCAGATTGTCGATGTCGCGGAATCCGGTCTCCACCGATCTCAGATTCTGCAGGCTTCGCACGAATAATCCCGCGCCAAACAGCAGCAGAAAACTCAGCGCCACCTGCGCGGCCACCAATCCTTTGCGCAAGAAAAGCGACCCACCGGTTCCGGCGATCGATCCCATCGCGTCCTTCAGCGTGGTCCACAGATCGGGACGGCTGGCACGCAACGCCGGAACCAGCCCGAAGACCAGACCTGTGAGAAAGGTCAATGCCAGCGTGAAGGCGAGGATCCGCAGATCAGGTTCCGGCCGGATCAGCAACTGATTCCCCTCCACCGGGACCAGCGCCAACAACCCTTTGGTCATGACAGTGGCAAGGAAAACTCCCGCAGCTCCGCCCGCGATCGAAAGCAGCATGCTTTCCACCAACAATTGTCGGATCAGTTGCCCGCGCGACGCGCCCAGAGACAGCCGCACCGCGATCTCCTTTTGCCGCGCGAAAGCTCGCGCTATGAGCAAATTCGCAACGTTGGCGCACGCGATGAGCAGCACCAGCCCTACCATGCACATCAGCACGATCAGGGCGGTGGAAAAATCGTTGCGCAAATGCGAATATCCAGTGGCGGCTTTGTCCAGATGCAGCGTGCCGCGCAAGAACTGGTTGCGCGAATAGTCGTCCCAACCTTTGGCCGAGGGTAATGTTGTTTCATACTCGCGGATCTGATGGAAGAGCGCTTGCATCGGCGCGCGCGCGGATTCGATTGTGTAGCCCGGCTTCAATCGCGCGAAAACCTGCACCCAGCGGGTGCGGCGATCCGCCGGCTCCATCCAGCTCCACTGCGGAATCATGGCCGGTTCCATCAGAATTGGAACGCGAATCTGTGGCGACTCGGCGGGGTCCATTCCGGCGAATCCGCGCGCCGAGACTCCCACAATCGTCATCGGATAATTGTTGACCAAAATTTTCTTGCCGATCGCATTCGGATCGCGATTGAAACGCGACTCCCAATAGTCGTAGCTCAGCACGGCAACCGGATGGCCCAGGAACACGCGATCGTCATCGTGCGAATTGAACACGCGGCCGGCCGCGGCTTTCACGCCCAGCATGTCGAAATAGTTGCCCGAGACCATTTCCAGATCCACGCGCTCGGTCTGATTGTCGACGCTCACCGAAGCTGTCGCCATGCGCCGGCACAGCACCTCGGAGAAGGGAAGCGCTTTCTTCTGGTAGTCCTGGTAAATCGGATAGGAGTGCATCCGGTCGCCCATGTTGCTCCCGTTGTGGGCGCCCCGCTGGTAGAGCATCACCAGTTGATCCGGATCCTTGATGGGCAGCTTCCGGAGCATGAGTTGGTCCATCAATGTGAAGATGGCCGTATTGGCGCCGATGCCGAGCGCGAGCGAAAGAATCGCCACCGACGCGAAGAGCGGGCTGCGGCGAATCGCCCGCAGCGAGAATCGGATATC
>DATGIH010000531.1:0-6118 GCA_035295865.1 Bryobacteraceae bacterium | reverse complement strand
ATCAACGCCCCGGTTTTCGAGGTATCGTAACCGGCCAGCACTTCCAGCTTGCGCCGCAGCGAGGCCCGCTGCAATACATCTAGAAACGCTTTGACCGCCGGAAGATCCGCGGCACGTTTGCGCATCACCAGATCGTAGCGCTCGCGCTGGAGCGGAATGAAATCCAGTCCAAAAGTCTGTGCGGCCGATCGAGTGGCGAGGCAAACATCAGCATCCTGCGAAAGGACAGCGTAAGCCGCAGCCAGATGTCCGTGCGCGACGCGATTGTATCCGGAGACGCTGCGCGCCGTCATTCCCGACTTGGCGATCAGCTTGTCCAGCAAAGCCCGGCTGCCGGAGCCAGGCTCGCGATTGATGAAGCGGACATTTTTGCGCGCGAGATCTTCCGCCTTGTGCACGCCTTTGGGATTCCGCGGCGCGATGACGAAGCCCTCTTCCCAGCTCGCGAAGGTCACGACGCGGAACTCTTCATCCGGAAATTCTCTATGGATAAAAGGCAGGTTGAATTCGCCGGTCTTGGGATCCTCGAGATGCGATCCGGCGATGTGAACTTTCCCTTCGTGCAGCCAGCGAAGCGCGAGTTTGCTGGACGCGGCGGCGGATACAAGTTCAACGCCGCTTAGTTTTTCCACCATGCGCGAAAGCAGTCCGGTGGCGGGATCGCAGCCCGCCAGCACGAGCCGCTTGTTGGATACATCGTCTCTAGAGAACACGACAAGGTCGGTGCGGCCATTCTTTTGACCGGTTCGCTTCACGATGCCGTCGGCCTCGGGTAAATAATACGGCGAAGCGCTCACTGGAACACCGATCCAGCGCGGTCCGATTTGGCACAGCCGAACCGGCTGCCCTTTGGCGGGAGCATCGGCGCTCAAAACTTCCGCGGCAAGAGAATCGGGCGAATTCGCGGCTCCGGGTTGAAGCGAGAACAGTTCGCCGACGGTAACCTCGAGCTCGCGCGCAAGATTCAGCGCGACTTCGGTATTCGGAACGTAGGTGCCGGCCTCGATCGCGTAAATGGTTTGGCGACTCACATGGACGCGGCGCGCCAGATCGGACGCACCGACGCCGCGGGTCTTGCGAACCTGTGCCAGCCGGTTTTCGACGCGCGTCTTCATCAGCTACTTTCTCAGTTGGACAACTTCCAACTTGGTCAGCATCCGGATGGATCGCGCACCCGGCTTGTCCTTCGGAACCACGAGACGGAAGCGGCCTTGCGCTCCGAAGAGTGGCTTGCCGTTGGCGGTGTCGGCGAGCAGGATTTCGTTGTCGATGAACGAGGGGTCGAGCTCGGCGAGCGAAAAGACCACTTGATAGCCATCCTGCGCTTCGGCGAGCATATATCCCGCAAGCGCTTTGCCGCGCAGTTCGCTGCCTTGCGGAGCTCCGGCGCGCTTCAGGATTTCGTGGAGCCAGACGCCTTCGTAGACCGTCTCCATTCTGTTGTTCGTCGTTTTGACGGTCGCGCGCGGCATTTTTGCGAGATCGTCGGCGGTGAAGGTGAGCGGTTGCTTTACCGCGCCGGTGACTTGGAGGGAGAGTAGCGCGTCTTGCGCGCACAGCAACCCTGCTGCAATGAGGGCGAAAAGCAGACGTCTTGTATACATGACTTCCTCCGGATTATATAACCGAACCGCGAGTGCAGGGAGCGTAACACCCAGTCGTGGTAGCGCTCCGTTACGGTCGCGGTTCGGGTTGGCAAGAGCGTTACCAGAGAAGCTTCAGGCCAAGCTGCACCTGCCGCGACGACGTGCTGGTGCTGGTGATCACGCCGGCCGTTGGCGATGGCCCGGCAGGCGTGAAAGTGATCGCGTTCGGCGTATTGAAATTGGCACGGTTGAGTAAATTAAACAGCTCGGCGCGGAATTGCAGATGCAGGCGCTCCTGAATCGAGCTGTCCTTTAGAAACGACAGGTCCCAAGTAGCGAGGCCGGGTCCGAGCAAGGTATCGCGGCCGAGGTCGCCCGCGAATCCGCTGTTGTTCGGCGGCGCAAGGAATGCGGCGGGATTAAACCACTGCGTGACTTTTCCTAGTATGATCGGGCCGCTGAAGTTCGGATTCACGAAGGGCCGCACCGGATTGCGCGTGTCTCCGGACCGCGTGGGGTTGTAGCTGAGCTGCGGCGTGAAGGGGAAGCCGCCTTGCAGCGTGACAATGGAGTTGGCCGTCCATCCACTCAACAGGAATTTGCCGAATCCGGTGGCATTGTTCAAGAAATGACGGCCTGACCCGAAAGGCAACGCGTAAACCGCACTGATCGCGGCCACGTTCCGGACATCGAAATTCGCCAGTCCGCGATCTGCGCGCAGATTGAACGGATTCGAAGCCAAGGCCGGTTCACCGCCCGAAGTGGTTGCATTCAACGAATCGCCGTCGTCGATTGTCTTCGACCAAGTATACGCGCCGCGCAGCGCGAGACCGGAACTGAAGCGATGATTGAAATCCAACTGCAGCGCGTGATAGGAGCTGTCGGCTTCCGAGAAATAGGTCCAGGTATTCGCGATCGCCGGATTGGGTTTGTTGGCGGTGGAGATGTAATAAGTTCCAGCCGGAACCGGTTTGCCCGCGAGAGCTGCCGGGAAAGTGCTCGGATAAGTCGCGGGACACGGCGCGTCCGGACAAATGACGGGGAACGGCTCGTTCGCATCGATGCCAATGATCTCGTGATAGCCATGCGATCCCACGTAACCCGCAGTGAAGGAAGTATTCGTGGTAATTTCCTGCTGGATGCGGAACGACCAGGAGATCAGTGTCGGGGTTTTGAGATCCGGCTGAATACCGCCGGGCACCAATTTGGCTGTGGCCGGGATCGGAGCAGCGGGATGTACAGGAAGTTTCGACACCGCAAGATTCGGCAAGCTGTAAGTCGGATTGAGCGGCGCGTTTTGATCGGTTCGGTATCCGAGCGCGTCTTGCAGATCGTTGTACATTCCGAATCCGGCGCGGAGCACCGCCGGATGTTTTGAAGTAGATGGACTCCACGCGATGCCGACGCGCGGCTGCGGCAGAAACCTCGCGTTGTTCACGAGGGTCGCCGAATCGCCGACGGTCGGCTGCGTCGAAATGATTCCGCCCGGATACGTGTACGTGGATGCGCGTCCATGAACTTCGTTCCATCCCGTGGATCCTTCCACGCGCACACCCAACGTGACGGTAAACTTCGGCGTAAAGCGAATCACGTCGTTGAGGTATCCGGCGCCGAATAGCGATCGCCATCCGAGCGGTGTTGACGAAGGATCGTACAGAAAGCTTGAAATGGTTCCCTGAAGAAAAGTCTGAAGACTGGTGAAGGTCGCTTGCCCGAATTGGCTCAGAGCGATATTTTCGTTCGATTGCAACCGCTGGAACCACACACCGGCGTTGACTTGGTGGCGGCCTTTGGTAAAGGAAACGCGGTCTTCATAGGTGAAAATGTTGCGCGCGATGTGCAGATTGCTTCCGTTGTTGCTTCCGGCGAGACTCAACTGCGCGGTGGGATTCGATGCCGCGCTACCCCCGATCACCAGCGCGCCGATCGGATGTCCCTCAAGGAATCCGGGCAAGCTGGCCGCAGGAGTTCCGGGAGTGGGCTCGCCGGTGAAGAAATATCCGGCGCGCGAAAACCCGATGCGCGCGGTGTTGAGCAAGCTTGGCGAGAAAACGTGCGTCTCTTCGATGCTCGCAACCTGTTCCCGCAGGCTATCCACGTCGGTGCTGTAGGCATTGGTGCTGGTGGGCGTGAAGTCGGCGCTGTCATCCACGGTGTAGATCGCGCTCAGCGAGTCTTTCTGCGAAAAGATATGGTCGAGCCGGACCGTTCCGAAATCGTCGCGAATGGTTTGCAGCGGATTGTTGAACGCTTCGGCGATTCCGCCGAAATCGGGCGCGCCGGGAGTTGGTTCGGGCCAGGCATTGATAAGGGGAGAAACGCCAACTTTCACTAATCCGCTGGCCGGACAGGGGCTCGGCGCAGGCGTGACGATTTTGCAAGGCAGGAAACCGTTGCGCGCGTTGAGATCGGGCACCAGATCCACGCCGGTTTGATGCAGATGCTGGCGTAGCCCTTCGTAATTGGCGAAGAAGAACGTTTTGTTCTTCTTGATCGCGCCGCCGAAAGCCGCGCCAAATTGATTGCGCTGGAAGCCAGGCGCGGAGCCGGGATCGAAATAGTTGGGAGCATCCAGCACGTTGTTGCGCAGGAATTCGTAAGCCGATCCGTGCAGTTGGTTGGTCCCGGATTCGGTAACGATCAGCACCTGCGCGCCGGGATGCTTGCCGTACTCGGCGCCGTAAGAATCGCGGAGCAAATTGAATTCGAGCACTGCATCCACGCCGAGAAGCTGCTGGCTGACGCCTCCCGGCTGCATGTTATTTTCCGCCGCGCCGGTGAATTCGACGCCGTTCAACAGGAACAGATTCTGCTGCGGGCGATTGCCCGATACGACGAAATTATTTCCGGAGGTGGAATTCGAAACGCCCACGCCACCGGTCTTTTCCCAAGTGAAATTCACGACGCCGGGATTCAGAGTCAGCAATTCGTCGTAGCTGCGGCCGTTGAGCGGCAGGTCCTTAATCTGGCGCTCACCCACCAAGCCGGATATGTCGGCGTTGGTGACGCTGACTACGGATGCGTCGCCATTGACCGTGATGAGCGTGCTCGCGTCGCCCACGTGCAGTTCCATGTCGACCGTCGCGTTCTGATTCACCACTAGACGAATGCCGGTTCGAACCTCTTCCTGAAAGCGAGCTTTCGTGGCGCGCAGTTCGTACTGGCCCACTGGGAGCGAGGTGAACTGGTAGCGTCCGCCGGTGTCGGTCATGCTGCCGCGAGATGCGCCGGTGTCCACGTTCTTGACCGTAACTTCAGCCGCGGAGATCACCGCGCCGGATTGATCGGTGACGGTCCCGGAGAGAATGGCGGAGACCTGAGCAAAAGCTGTGGAGACGCAGAACAGCAGAACGAATACACGCATAATTTCACCGTCGGAAGCTAAGGCGATGGTATCACAGGATGTACTGTATACACGACGGTGCGCTATTTACAGGACAGCGCGCTATGATCGACTCGGATGGACGCCTTTCCACGATTTGATTTGACGGGGCAAGTGGCGCTGGTGACCGCGTCTGCGCGCGGGCTGGGACGTGCCATCGCGCTGGCCTTGGCGCATGCGGGCGCGGATATAGCACTCGGCCTGCGCGATAAAGACGCGGCCGGCGATTTGCCGCAAGAGATCGAAAAGCTTGGCCGGAGAGCGTGCGCGCTTCAAATGGACATGACCAGCATGGACCAGATTTTCCGCGCAGTCGACCAGGCCGTGACGCATTTCGGCAAGTTGGACATTCTGGTGAACAACGCGGGCGTGGCGCCGGAGAATCCGGCCGAGAGCGTTCGGGAGGCCGACTACGATCTCACGGTCGGAATCAATCTGAAAGGAACTTTTTTCGCCTCCCAAGCCGCGGGGCGAGTGATGATCCGGCAGAAGAGCGGCCGCATTATCAATATGGGGTCGCAGGCTGGATTCGTAGCGCTTCCGACAGAGTCCGTTTACTGCATGACCAAAGCCGCGATTTCACACTTAACGAAATGCCTGGCGGTCGAATGGGGTAAGCACAATATTTTGGTGAACGCCGTCGCTCCAACGTTTATCCATACGCCCGGGACGGAAGAGTATCTCTCGAATCCGGCAAATCGCGCGGATGTGGTGGAGCGGATCGCGGCGCTGCACCGCATCGGCGAGCCGATGGACGTCGCGGGCGCGGTGGTTTTCCTGGCGTCGCCGGCCGCTTCGTTGATTACGGGCCAGACGATTGTGATTGATGGGGGATGGACGGCGCGATGAGTGGGTTGTTGCCACCATTGAAATATGCGCGCAAGCGAACTTAAAAATCCGTCGTCAAAGCGAGCGGCGCAAATCAAACGCGCTCTTGCTGGCGCTGGCAAGTTCTCTTCGGGCACCAGCGATATTAGCGCTCGCCACGATGATTACATCGCCGAGGCGTTTGCCGCGAGGGTCCACGGCGTACGCCGGTTGAAGACGGAGCGCAAGCACCCTCGCGTGCCGTGTTCGCCCCGTCGAAAACAGATGTAGGGCGGACCCCCAGGTCCGCAGCCGACGCCCTCGTCGGCTTGTTCGAGGAGCG
>DATGIH010000530.1:0-4342 GCA_035295865.1 Bryobacteraceae bacterium | reverse complement strand
TCCAGTAATTTTCGTTCGAAATCGGCGGAAACCGCATGTTCCAACTGCTCCGCCTCATCGTGGACCTTGTACCATTCCATGCCGAAAATCTCAGTCAACATCCGCTCGATCAGATGATGCCGGTTGAGCACGCGATTGGCGATATCGCGGCCGCCGGGGGTCAGCGACAGATGGCCGTCGCGGCCGACGCGGATCAAAGCATCCCGCTTGAGCCGCTTTATCGCCATGGTGACAGCAGGCGCCGAAACATGCAGCCAGCGCGCCAGAGTGGCCGCGATCACCGGTTCGCCTTCACTCTCCGCCTCGGCGATCGCTTTTAAATAGTTCTCCTTCGAGATCGTGATCTTCACGCCACTCAAATTGTAGCGTGGCCCGGTAACTTCCCGATACCAGGTTTACGCCATGACACTCTGGTTAATTTATGAACAAACCCAAAATGATGCGCATGCTCCTTTGCCTCGCAGCCGCTAGCGTTCCGCTGCTGCTCTGGGCGGGCGAAAAGGTGGATCTTCTGGTCATGAACCGGATCAAATCCGAAGCTTTTGAGAATTCCAAGGTAATGGATCACATGTTCTACCTGACTGACGTCAATGGTCCGCGGCTCACCGGTTCGCCCGCCTACAAAGCCGCCGCGGATTGGGTGGTGAAGCGCATGAGCGAGTATGGTTTGACGGCGAAAGAAGAAAAGTGGGGACCCTTCGGCCGCGGCTGGACCATGAAACATTTCGAAGCCCACATGATTGAGCCACAGTATCAGCCGTTGATCGGAGTGCCGCTCGCTTGGACCGCCAGTACGGACGGAACCGTGACCGGCGAGCCGATCCTGGTAAACATCAAAACCGAGGCGGATTTCGAAAAGTACAAAGGCAAGCTGCGCGGCAAGGTTGTCCTGTCTGCGCCGGCGAAGCAGCTTTCGATGCAGATGACCGCGTCCGGCCATCGCTATACGGATGCGGAGCTGACCGAGGAAGGCCTTGCGCCCGAGCCCGGCCGGTCGCCGTTCGGTTTTCGTCCGCCTGGAAGCGCAGAGCAGCCGCCTGCCACTCCGGAAGAAGCGCGGCAGAGGCGCGAGGAGCGGCGTAAATTTCAAGAGAAGCTGGCCCAGTTCATGAAGGAGGAAGGCGCGCTGGTGTTGCTGTCGTACGGATATAACGGCGACGGTGGGACGGTGTTCGCCTCGTCCGGCGGTCCCTATGACATGAAGAAACCGATCGCCGTGGCATCGGTCGCGCTCACGCCCGAGCATTACAATCGCATCGCGCGGTTGATGGAGCACAACATTCCAGTAAAGCTTCAATTCAATGTCCAGAACCAGATCTTCGAAGATCAAACGGATTCAGTGAACGTAGTCGCGGAGATTCCTGGCAACGCGAAACGCGATGAAATCGTGATGCTGGGCGCGCACCTGGATTCCTGGCATGGCGGCACCGGTGCGACGGACAACGCGGCCGGTAGCGCCGTAGTGATGGAAGCGGCGCGGATTTTGAAATCGCTCAACTTAAACATGGATCGGACCGTCCGCATGGCGCTGTGGGGCGGAGAAGAGGAAGGCCTGCTCGGATCGAAAGCGTACGTGAAAGAGCATTTTGCGGATCGCGAAACGATGAAGCTCGCCACCGAACACTCCAAGCTGGCCGGATATTTCAACTACGATAACGGCACCGGCAAAATCCGAGGAATTTATCTGCAAGGCAACGACATGGCGCGGCCGATCTTCCAAGCTTGGCTGGAGCCATTCAAGGATCTCGGCGCGAGCACGGTGACGATCCGAAATACCGGCGGAACGGACCATCAGTCCTTCGACGCCGTTGGACTCCCCGGTTTCCAATTCATCCAGGATCCGATGGAATACAGCACGCGCACGCATCATTCGAACATGGATGTCTACGATCACATCCAGGCCGGTGATTTGATGCAGGCGTCCGCCATCATGGCGGCATTTGTCTACGACGCCGCGATGCGGCCGGAGATGCTGCCGAGAAAGCCCTTGCCGAAACCGCAGCCGGAGAAGAAAGCTCCGGGGGCGACGGAGTGATTTTAGGCCGCGGATAAACGCAGATAGACGCGGATAAAATTTTATCGGCGTTCATCCGCGTTCATGGCGGCCATAATTGTTTAAGGAATGTCATAATGAACCTCATGCGTTTTATCGCCACTGCACTCGCCGCTGTCATCACGCTATCGGCTGCCGACTCGGTCGACCTGGCCGTCGTCAATCGAATCAAAACTGAAGCCTTCGAAAATTCCAAGGTCATGGACACACTGCATCTGCTGACTGATCGCTACGGTCCGCGCTTGACGGCATCGCCGGAATTTAAAGAGGCCGCCGATTGGGCGGCGAAGCGGCTCGGCGAGTATGGGCTGGCGAATCCTCATCTGGAAAAATGGGGACCGTTCGGCCGCGCCTGGACGCTGGATAAGTTTTCCGTCGAGATGACCGCGCCCCGGTATTCGCTATTGGATGCCTGGCCGCTGGCTTGGTCCGACACCACAAGCGGCCCGGTGAGCGGCGAGCCGATTCTTGCGCCCGTAGCCAGCACCATGAGTCCGAAGAAAGCGGAAGCGGATCTTGCGAAATACATCGAGAAGTGGAAGGGCAAGCTGAAGGGCAAGATCGTTCTGATTTCCGAGCCTTTCAACAACATCGTGGAGAACGAATCGAAGGCTGCGTTCCGCCGCTACACCGATCAGGAGCTTCAGGAAATGGCGATCGCGCCAGCGCCGGTCGAGCGGATGAAGGTGGACGTCACGGACATGGATGTGCCGGAAGCGCCCGAAGAGCGGATGCGATTCTTCACCAGCATGACATCGTCGATGCTGGACGAATTTTTCGAGAAGCGCGAGGCCGTGTCGCATAAGCGCACGCAGTTTTTCGCGGAGGAAGGCGTTGTCGCGGTGCTGCAGGACGATCGGCGCGCGCGGGATGGAATGGTGTTCGCGGAAGCTGCGGGCGATCACAATCCCAAAAATGGAGCCAGGCTTGCTCCGCCAACGTTCATCGTGACATCCGAGCATTACAATCGCATTACGCGACTGCTCGCGGACAAGACGAGTGTCGCGCTGTCGGTAAATTTGAAGGCGCACGTTTCCGATGCCGCCGTGGATAGCTACAACGTGATTGCCGAGATCCCGGGCGGATCGAAGAGAGACGAAATTGTAATGGTGGGCGCGCACTACGATTCGTGGCACAGCGGCACCGGTGCCACCGATAACGGCGCAGGTAGCGCGGTGATGATCGAAGTGATGCGGATTTTGAAAGCGCTCGATTTGAAAATGGATCGGACCGTGCGCATCGCGCTGTGGAGCGGGGAAGAGCAGGGCTTGCTGGGATCAAAAGCTTACGTGAAGGAGCATTTCGGCGATCCCAAAACCATGAAGCTCACCGAGGCGCACGCCAAGCTCTCCGGCTATTTCAATTTGGACAACGGCAGCGGAAAGATCCGCGGCGTGTATCTGCAGGGTCACGACGCGATGCGTCCGCTGTTCGAGCAGTGGCTCGCGCCGTTCCGCGATCTAGGCGTGAGCACCATCACGATCCGCAACACCGGCGGGACCGATCACCAGGCGTTCGATGCGGTGGGTCTGCCGGGATTCCAGTTCATCCAAGATCCGCTGGATTATTCCACGGTGACGCATCATTCGAGCATGGACACGTACGATCACGCGGTTCCTGGCGATTTGATGCAAGCCGCCGCTGTGATCGCGTCGGTGGTTTACGATGCCGCGAATCGGAATGAGATGCTGCCGCGCAAGCCGCTGCCGAAGGCGGAAGAGGCCGGTCCGGCGGCGACGAAATAGAATCGAAGAGCGGAACGCGTGATCAAGGAATGTTCACGTAGTAACCGACCAAAAAGATTGGTGCAGACCCGATCGATCCGGCCGATTGGTAGATCACATCCGTGTTCGGATCGGCCATGATGAAAACCTTGCCGCCGCCGATGTTTTCCCCACTCACAGGAGAGCCTGGAAGATAAACGGTGCCTGACGCACCGTTGGAAGTGACGTAGAGCCCTTGGGCGGTTATGTATCCCTGATTCACCGATCCTCGCCAGGACATGTATTCAATCACCAGTCGCTTGCCGGCCGGAACGTGGTAGGTCTGAGGGTACGTGCCAGACCCTAAAGCAATAAATGCCGGCTGGAGAGCCGGATTATCGGAATCGCGGACCAATGCGGCGCGCGCTTGCGCCAGCAGCGGTTTTGAATAGTAATGTCCTAAGATGGCGAGCGCGGTGAGCGTTCCTACCCAGGTGAGAAGTTTGTGCTTGAACGTCATGTATCCCCCAATTGTCAAAATTTAGTTACGTGCTTCTTGGTGGTGCGAGGCTGTTCTTGCATTTCC
>DATGIH010000529.1:0-22363 GCA_035295865.1 Bryobacteraceae bacterium | reverse complement strand
AAATCGATCGACGAAGTCTCCACTGCCTCTCTCGGATTCCACGGCGGCGGCTATGCGCGCGACTGGAACAATCCCGAGTGGGAAAAGGGACCTTCCGATTTCGACCAAAAGTTCCGCTTCGTAAACAGCTTCAGCTACACGCTACCGATCGGCAAAGGCAAAAAATTCCTGAATCAGATGAACGGATTCGGGAACGCGATTATCGGCGGTTGGGAGCTGCAGGGAATTCAGTCGTACACCAGCGGCGTCCCGCTGACCATCCAGGCGGCGAATGGCGAATCGAACACCAACGGCGATTCGGAAGAACGTCCGAACCGGCTGGTTGGCGTGCCGCTCTATCCGTCGAACCAAAATGCCAGTCTGTGGTTTAATCCGAATGCTTTCGTCGCAACGGCGTTTGGCACATTAGGGAATTCCGGACGTAACATTATATATACGCAGCCTCAGGTGGGAATCGACGCGTCCTTATTTAAGGATTTCGCCTTCACCGAATGGGCCAAGCTGCAGTTCCGGTCGGAATTCTTTAACTTGATCAACCATCCGAACTTCCGGGCGAACAGTTTGAACAATTCGTTCGATTCGCCGGGAGCCGGCGCGTATAATGCGGCGAATCCAGCGCGGCAGATCCAGTTTGCGCTGAAGATGATCTTTTAGGAGGTCTTAGCCGCGGATGAACGCGGATAAACGCGGATAGAATCGTATCGGCGTTCATCCGCGTGCATCTGCGGCCAAAATTTCTTTCCTAACCCAACTACCGTTATAGTAGCTCGAACGTATATCATGGTAGACCGATCATGGCTCTACCAAAACTCACCAAACTGGAACTCCAAATCATGGAGACGCTTTGGACGCGCGGGCCTTGTTCCATCCGCGAGGTTCAGGAGGCGTTTCCGGAAGCGTCGAGACCCGCTTACACCACTGTTCAGACTACGGTGTATCGCCTGGAATCGAAGAAAGCGCTGCGCTGCGTCAAGCGGATCAGCAACGCGAACATCTTCGAGGCCGCTATTTCGAGAGACCAGGCGCAAGGCCGGTTGATCGACGAGCTGCTTAGCCTGTTTGGCGGACGCGCGAAGCCCGTAATGGCGCACCTGGTTGAATCCGGCAAACTCACGGTGGACGACGTAAAGGAAGCCGAGCAAGCTCTGCGCAAGCTGGCGAGAAAGGACAAATCGAAATGATTCCATCAAATCTGACACCACTGGCGAACCACCTTTGGCAATCCACCGTTTTCGCGGCCGCTTTGGCGCTGCTGAGTCTCGTGTTTCGAAGGCAACGCGCGAAAGTCCGGTACGCACTCTGGTTGGCGGCATCGGTGAAGTTTCTGATTCCGTTCGCGGTGCTGATGAGCATCGGCAGTCAATTGGAAATTCGGCCGGCGCGATCGATTGCGCAATCGGCGATCCCCGTCGCGATGGAACAGATCACTCAGCCGTTTGTCCCGGCTGCGCCGGCAAAGCGCGAAGTGCAGCCAGAAAGCCGGATTACGGCAGTTTTGCTGGGCATTTGGATGTGCGGTTTCGCGGCGGTGCTCTTTTCGTGGTTGGTTCAGTGGCGGCGAATCCGGGCTGCGGTTCGCACGGCGTCGCCTTTGGACTTGGACATCCCTATAAGAGCGATGTCTTCCAAGATGCCGCTCGAGCCCGGTGTGTTCGGTGTTTTCCGCCCGGTTTTGTTGATGCCGGAGGGCATTCTCGACCGCTTGTCGCCGGCGCAGTTGCGCGCGATTCTGGCGCATGAGCTGTGCCATGTCCGGCGGCGCGATAATCTCGCGGCCTCCGTACACATGCTGGTAGAAGCGATCTTCTGGTTCCATCCGCTGGTTTGGTGGGTCGGCGCGCGCTTAGTGGAAGAGCGCGAGCGCGCCTGCGACGAAGCAGTCCTGAGCGCGGCGGGCGAGCCGGAAATCTATGCCGAGGGAATTCTGAACGTTTGCAAGTATTATGTTTCGTCGCCGTTGCGCTGCGTGTCTGGCGTCACTGGATCCGACCTGAAGCGCCGTATTGAAGAGATCATGACCGGCCGGATGGTTTTGAATCTTGGTGCGGGAAAGAAATTATTGCTCGCCAGCGCCGGAGCGTTGGCGATTGCAGCGCCGGTCGCGGTTGGGATCTTCAATGCTCCGCAAGTCCGCGCGCAATCCGGCAGCGCAAAGCCGCTGACATTCGAAGTGGCATCCATCAAACCGAGCGGAGACGATTCACATCGCATCGGGATTCAGTTTATTCCCGGCGGCGGAATGCGAACCACCGGGACTACAGTGAAATTCCTGATTGGCTTTGCTTATGATGTTCGCGATTTCCAAGTTTCGGGTGGGCCAGGATGGATCAGCTCCGCGCGTTACGACATTACCGCCAAATCCGAGCGGACCGAATCGGACGGCGGCCCGGACGACATGCGCAACATGACGGATGAACAGATGAAAACGAATGCGGAGAAGATGCGCGAAAGGGTGCGGGCGCTTTTGGCCGATCGTTTCCAACTGACCATCCATCGGGAAACCAAGGAATCCCAAATCTATGCGCTGGTGTTAGACAAGAACGGATCGAAGCTCAAACCATCCGAAGTGCAGGAAGGCGGCCAGCGAAATCGCATGATGCGGATGGGCCGTGGGGATCTCAATGCGGAGGGCGTGGGACTTGCCATGCTCACGAACGCGCTTTCGAATGTGCTCGGCCGGCCCGTGCTGGATCATACCGGGCTGACGGGAAATTTCGATTTCAAACTGCAATGGACGCCCGATCCTGGACAGTTTGGCGGGGTGCCGCCGGGTCCGCCGCCTCCGGGAGTGGACGCGCCTCCACCGCCGGATCCGAACGGTCCGTCGCTTTTTACGGCGGTGCAGGAACAGCTCGGGCTGCGGTTGGAATCGCAAAAGGGACCGGTGGATCTGATCGTCATCGACAAGGTGGAGAAGCCGTCTGAGAATTAGTTGTGGCTTGTTTCTGGCGGCCGTGCTGTCATTGGCCGCGGAACAGCACGGCCTGGTGAAGTTCGGCGGGCTGCCGGTTCCGGGCGCAACGGTCACTGCGAGCGTATCAGGCAAAACGTTCACTGCGATTACGGATCAGCAGGGCGCGTACTCGTTCGTCGATCTTCCCGACGGCGTGTGCACCATTGAAATCGAAATGCTCGGTTTCGAGAAGGTCCGTCGAGAGTCGGCGGCTTCGGGCGCTGAATGGGAATTGAAGATGCTGCCGCTGGCGGATATGCACGCGGTTGAAGCGGCGTCCACACCTCCGGCTCCGGTGCCTTCTCTGCCGGAAAAATCGCGCAAAGGGAAAAATGCGCCGCCCGCGCCGACGAACACCGCAGCGCCATTCCAGCGCGCGGACTTGAACACCTCCGCCGGTTCATCCGCGGCGCCGGCATCCGATCTGGGAGACGACGTGGCTCAAAAAGCCGCCGACGGATTTCTGATCAACGGCACCGCGAACAATGGCGCGAGTTCGCCATTTTCCATGGCTCAGGCGTTCGGCAACAGCCGAAAAACAAAGTCGCTGTACAGCGGCTACCTCGGCGTCATCGTCGATAACTCGACGTTGGACGCTCGTCCATTTTCTCTAACCGGCCAGGATACACCCAAGCTTCCCTACGATCACCTGCAAGGCGTACTGGCGCTCGGCGGTCCCATCAAGATCCCGCATCTTATCCCGCGCGATGGCCCAATGTTTTTTCTCAATTACCAATGGACTCGGAATCGGAACGATAGCGACGCAACCGGGTTGGTGCCGACTGCCGCCGAGCGCAATGGCCAACTCCCGGACGGCACGTTGATTCCCAAATCGCTACTGAGTCCGCAGGCACAAGCTTTGTTGCGGCTCTATCCGCTACCGAATTTCGCCGGGGGGACGCAATACAACTATCAGATCCCGATTATCGGCAATCAGCATCAGGACAGTCTGCAAACGCGCGTCATGAAAACAGTGGGGCGCAAAAATCAGCTCTCGTTCCTGTTCGCCATGCAAAGTACTCGGTCGGATACGCCCAATCTTTTCCAGTTTCTCGATACCACGCGATCGCTTGGCATCAATTTGAATGCCGACTGGCGGCACAGCTTCAGTCCGCGGTTTTTTTCCACTTTTGGGTATCAGTTCAGCCGGTTGGCGACGCGGATAACGCCGTATTTCGAAAACCGCGAGAACGTATCGGCAAACGCCGGTATCGGCGGCAACAATCAGGAACCGGTAAATTGGGGACCGCCTACTCTGAATTTCTCCGGCGGAACATCGTCACTGACAGACGCGCTACCGTCGCACACGCGCTATCAAACCAGCGCGGTCTCGGTAGATAACTTCTGGGGACATCGCGGGCATAACCTGACGTTCGGAGGCGATTTTCGGCGGCAGGAGTTCAATTTGCTGTCGCAGCAAGATCCGCGCGGAGCTTTTACCTTTAACGGAGCGGCGGCGGGCTCGGATCTGGCGGATTTTCTTCTTGGAATTCCGGATACGAGTTCCATCGCGTTCGGGAATGCGGATAAGTACTTCCGTTCGTCTATTTATGAAGCGTATGTCAATGATGATTGGCGATTGAGCCCGGCTCTGACGCTGAATTTGGGAGTTCGTTGGGAGTACTGGCCGCCGCTGAGCGAAAAATATGGCCGGCTGGTGAACCTGGATATTTCGCCCGGCTTCTCGGCCGAGAATCCCGTTGTGGCGGCGAATGGCCTGATTCATCCGGACAAGCATGCAGTGCAGCCTCGCGTGGCCTTTGCGTGGCGTCCCTTCGCAGCCTCTTCGATGGTGGTTCGCGGCGGATATGGTGTTTACTACAACACTTCCGTCTACTTGCCGCTGGCGACGCAGATGGCGCAACAGTCGCCGCTGTCGAAAAGCTTAAGTGTGCAGAATAGTCCGAACAACCCGCTGACGCTGGCAGACGGATTCACCGCTTCTCCCACCATCACGCCGAATACGTTCGCGGTGGATCCGAACTTCCGCTTGGGTTACTCGCAGAACTGGCAGTTGTCGGTGCAGCGGGATCTCCCCGGAGCGATGGTGTTAACGGTGGCGTACCAAGGTAGCAAAGGAACGCGCGCCGAACAGATCTTCCTGCCAAATACATATCCCGCGGGCGCGGTGAATCCTTGCCCCGCCTGTCCGGCGGGCTTTGAATATGTGACATCGAACGGAAACTCAACGCGCGAAGCCGGACAGATTCAGTTGCGGCGGCGGCTGCGCAGCGGGCTCACTGGAAGCTTGCAATATACCTATTCGAAATCCATCGACGACGCGGCGCTCGGCGGACGTAATCAGGGATCGCCGGTGATCGCGCAAAACTGGCTGGATCTAGACGCAGAACGCGGCCTGTCGAATTTTGACCAGCGCCATTTGCTAAACGCGCAGATCCAGTACACCACGGGCATGGGGCTCGCCGGCGGCACTCTGCTGAGTGGATGGAAGGGCGCGCTCTTCAAAGAGTGGACATTCGGCAGCCAGATTACAGCAGGTACCGGCTTGCCACTCACTCCGATTTATCTCACCGCGGTGAATGGAACGGGCGTAACGGGCAGCATTCGGCCGGATTACACCGGTGCGTCCGTTTACGCAGCCCCGCAAGGTCTGCACTTGAATCCGGCGGCGTATACGATGCCAGCTTCCGGCGAGTGGGGAGACGTGGGAAGAAACACCATCACCGGCCCAGCGCAGTTTACTCTGAACGCGTCACTGGGACGGGTCTTTCAAATGACCGACCGGCTGGGTTTGGATTTCCGCATCGATGCCACGAACGCGCTCAACAACGTCACGTATCCGAATTGGAATACCACGGTAAGTAGCGCGCAGTTCGGACTGCCTACGACGGCGAACCCGATGCGTAGTCTGCAAACGACGGTGCGCTTGAGGTTCTAATGCGGCGAATTGCCAGTCTAACGCTCATCGCTGTTCTCGGAGCTGCGGCGCAACAGGTTGGACAGAATGCGCCAGCGGGACGAAGTGCTTCCACGTTCCAAACCAGCACGCAACTGGTGGTCGAGACCGTGTCGGTGAAAGACAAAAACGGCAACGCAATTGAGAATCTTACCGAGAAGGATTTTTCGGTGACAGAAGACGGCGCTCCGCAGACCATCCGATTTTTTGAATATCAGAAACTGGCGGCGGAGCCCCCCAGCGCCCCGCCGGCCGGACGCGCTATACCTTTCGCCAAGCTGCCGAAATCGCAAATTACGCCGGAGTCGGTGGGAAGCACCAAGTATCGCGATCATCGGCTGCTGGCGCTGTACTTCGACATGAGCGCGATGCCCGAGCCAGATCAAATGCGCGCATTCGCGGCGGCAATGAAATTTATCCGGACGCAAATGACGGCGTCGGACCTGATGTCCATCATGATCTACGATGACGGCGCGGTGAAGATCCTGCAGGATTTCACGGCCGATCGCGAACGTTTGGTCAGCATCGTGGAAACACTGATCGTCGGCGAGGATGAAAACGTGGCGGATACAGCCAACGACGCGAGTTCGGCCGACACGGGCGCGGCATTTGGCCAGGACGATTCAGAGTTCAACATCTTCAACACGGACCGGCAATTGTCAGCCTTGCAAACGGCGGCGCGCATGCTCGGTTCGCTCAACGAAAAAAAGGCGCTCATCTATTTCGCCAGCGGCCTGCGATTGAACGGCATGGACAACCAAGCGCAGCTTCACGCCACCATCAACGCCGCCATCCGCGCGGGTGTTTCCTTTTGGCCGATCGATGCGCGCGGTTTGATGGCGGAAGCGCCGCTGGGCGACGCCACGCGCGGTTCCCCGGGCGGGATCGCGATGTATAACGGGGCATCGGCGCTGGCGGTGCGCGACAATTTCCAGAAATCGCAGGACACGCTGTGGACGCTGGCCGCCGATACCGGCGGAAAAGCTTTGTTGGATTACAACGACCTCACCAAGGGAATGGTGCTCGCGCAGCAGGCGATCTCCAGCTATTACCTGATCGGTTATTACACGACGAATGCCGCGCTGGACGGCAAGTTCCGCCGCATCAAGATCTCATTGAATCGCGATCTGAGCGCCACGCTCGATTACCGGCAAGGCTATTTCGCAGGCAAGCAGTTCGGAAAATTCACGGCCGCCGAAAAAGAACGGCAGCTCGAAGACGCTCTGATGCTGCCCGATCCGGTGACGGAACTTACCATTGCCATGGAGATCGATTATTTTCAGCTCAATCGGGCTGAGTACTTCGTGCCGGTGGTGGTGAAGATTCCGGGCAGCGAACTGGCGCTGGCCAAGCGCGGCGGCGCCGAGCGCACGCTGCTCGATTTCATCGGGGAAATCAAAGACGATTTCGGAACCACCGTTTCCAATGTGCGCGATCGCGTGGATATCAAGTTGAGCGGCGCGACGGCGGCTGAGCTAGTGAAGCGTCCCATTGAATACGACACGGGATTCACTCTGCTGCCCGGAAAATATCGCATCAAATTTCTCGCGCGCGACGCCGAAACCGGCCACATCGGAACTTACGAGGCAGCGTTTCTCGTCCCCAATCTCAATAAAGAAGAGAAGAGGATTCCGATCAGTTCGGTGGTTCTAAGCAGTCAGCGCGTGGATTTCAAAGATGCGCTATACAATGCCGCGAAGGATAAAGGAAAGGTTGAGAGCGTCAATCCCTTAGTACAAGACGGCCAAAAGTTGATTCCGAGCGTTACGCGCGTGTTCAGTAAATCGCGCGACATGTTCGTCTACCTGCAGGCCTATCAGCAGACCGCGCAGTCCGCCCAGCCGTTGGTCGCGTTCGTCACCTTTTATCGCGGACAATCGAAAGCCTTTGAAACTCCACCGCTGGAAGTCAGAGAAGCTTTGAACAACAGGCTAAAAACGATGCCGCTCAAATTCAGCTTGGCGCTCGGAAAACTCCCGACCGGAGCATACAATTGCCAAGTCACAATCCTCGATCCGAACGACCAAAAGGTTGCGTTCTGGCAGGCCCCGGTGATGGTAGTACCCTAGGTACTGGTTTTCGCGAGACGATCGGACTCCTGGTAGTCTAGGGAGAGCGTAAATTAGCGAAACTTGTGCCATCAGGTGAAGCGCGATCATTTCGGAGTAGTGTACCCGCTGCCTTATCGGTAATCATCCCGGTTCGCGATGCGGAAAAGCACATGGCCGAGTGCTTAAGCGCTCTCCAACAGTCCAGCGTGCAGCCTGCGGAAATCATTGTCGTGGATGATGGTTCGCGGGACGGATCCGCCGCGATTGCTCAACATATGGGCGCGCGCGTGTTGCGCTTCCCGTCGAGCCTGGGTCCGGCTGCGGCGCGAAACGCCGGGGTGAAGGAAGCACGGCAACCTGTGATCCTATTTCTCGACGCGGACGTGATGGTGCATCACGATGCAATCGAGCGGATTGAAAGCGAACTGCAGAATTGCGAGGTTGGCGCCTTGTTTGGAGCATATGACGATGTCCCGGCCGCGCCAGGGTTGGTTTCGCAATACCGGAATCTGCTGCATCATTACACGCATTCCACGGCAGCGCGCAACGCATGGACTTTTTGGGCAGGCTGCGGCGCGATACGCCGGCAACTGTTTCTAAGCGCTGGGGGTTTCGACGAAACGTACCGGCAAGCTTCGATTGAAGACATCGAGCTAGGCGCGCGCCTGTCGCAAGCAGGCGTGAAGATTGTGGTGGTTCCTGAGATCCAAGTCTGTCACCGGAAGCGCTGGACTTTGCCCAGCATGATCCGCACCGATATTTTCCGCCGTGCGTGGCCCTGGACCCGTTTATTGCTGCGCTCGCGCAATTTCCCCGCCGATTTGAATTTGGGTTGGAGCCAGCGAGCGAGCGCTCTATTCGCTTGGCTCGCCCTCGCGCTAGCCGCCGCCGGATTCCTGCGCTGGCCGGCATTTCTCGCGGCCCTCGCCGCCGCCGCTGTCGTCGCGGGCTTGAACCGGCCGTTCCTCGGATTTCTCGTCCGGTCTCGCGGATTGCTCTTCGCACTGCGAGCCTTTCCGCTGCATTTTTTGTATCTTCTCTATAGTTCGGCCACGTTCGCTGCTGCCGCTACTGTACATCTAATGCAAGCAGCCCGCGCGCCGCGGCGAGTGGAGGCACGCGTTTGATACTGGTGCTGGGCGCGGGTCCCGCGGGTTTAACATCCGCTTGGGAACTGCAACGACACGGACACAACTGCACCGTGTTGGAGCAGGAATCGGTGGTGGGTGGATTGTCCCGCACCGTGGATCACGGAGGCTTCCTCTTCGACATCGGTGGCCATCGTTTCTACACCCGGTCGCCGCTTGTCGAGAAAATTTGGAAGGATCTGCTGGGCGACGATCTGCTCACGCGCAATCGCATTTCTCGCATTTTTTATCGAGGCCGATTTTTCCGATACCCGCTCGACCCCAAAGACGTGATCGCGGGGCTCGGGCCCGCCGAAATTCTCCGCTGTGCCGGAAGTTATTTATGGTCGCATGTGCGGCCGACGCAGCCTGAGAACAATTTTGAAGCGTGGGTACGAAATCGCTTCGGACAACGGCTGTACGAAATTTTCTTCCGCACCTACACCGAGAAAGTGTGGGGCATGCCGTGCGCCCACATCTCGGCCGAATGGGCGGCGCAGCGCATCCGTGGGCTGAGCCTGGGCAGCCTGGTTTCGGAAGCCCTGCGCCGGAACACGAATGGAACCGCGCCGGCTCCGAATGGCCATCATCCGGTTCGGTCGCTGATTCATTCGTTCTACTATCCGCGCCGCGGTCCGGGAATGTTGTGGGAGAAAATGGCGCAGCAGTTGTGCCGGAACGGAAGCCGCGTGATCACGAAAAAGCCCGTGGAGCGAATTCGCTGGGAGCCCGGTAAGATTCTGAGCGTGGTGGCGGGCGGTCAGGAGTACAAGGCCGATTCGCTCATCAGCACGCTGGCTCTGCGCGATTTTGTCGAGTGCTTGGAGCCCGCTGCTCCCGATTGGCTGCGAAGTGCGGCGGCCGAGCTACGCTATCGCGATTTTCTGATCGTCACGCTCAAGATCCGCGGCGCGAATCTGTTTCCCGACAACTGGATCTACGTGCATGCTCCCGACGTCGCGGTGGGACGCATCCAGAATTTCAATAACTGGAGCCCGGAGATGTCGCCGGACCCGGACGTGACTTGCCTGGGAATGGAGTATTTCTGCTCGGAGGGCGACGCGCTGTGGAACAATTCCGACGCGGAACTTTTCGAGCGAGCGAAGCGCGAGTTGGAACACCTGGGATTGGCGCGCGGGCGTGAAGTGATGGATGGATCTGTGCTGCGCGTTCGCAAAGCGTACCCGGTCTACGATGCGACGTATCGAAAAAGCCAGCAAGCGTTCCGCCACTTCCTGAATACGGTGCCCAACCTTCAAGTAGCGGGCCGCAACGGATTACATCGCTATAACAACCAGGACCACGCAATGCTGTCGGGAATCATGGCGGCGCGCAATTTGCTCGGCGCGAACTATAACGTGTGGGGCGTGAATGACGACGGCCACTACCTGGAAGAATCCGACGACGACCTCTCGGCCGAATGGATTCAAATCGCCGACGATCAGCCCCAGGTCCCCAGTGCGCATGCGGCCGGCAATTCATAGTCTGTGGATTGCAAGCGCGGCCACGCTCTTGGCCTTGGCCTGGCAAGCCGCGACAGTTCATTTCAATTACAAGGGAAACTGGACCGCGCTTTTCTGCATCGGAGACAAGTCACCAATGCCGCCCGACTTGCAAGCGGGAGCCTGGATCTTCGACAGAAGCAAAGGCTACGACGGCCAGTATTATCGCGTGGTGGCTCACGATCCCTGGATGCGGACGGAAAGGCGATCGTTTGTTGACAGCCGGCACCGTTTCGATCGAATTCTGCTGCCAGCTGCAGCGTGGTTGGTCGCTCTGGGCCGCCAAAGTTGGATCGACGCTAGCTATATTCTGCTGGTTTTGGTTTCGCTTTTTGTGGGAACCTGGTTCACTTCGATGTGGGCCCTGCTGGAAAACCGCGCGGTCTGGTGCGGGTTCGGATTTCTGTTGCTTCCGGGGGTTGTGATCACGCTCAACCGCATGACGGTGGACATCACCGAATACGCATGTATCGCCGCCGCGCTCTATTTCTGGCGGCGTGAATTGTGGCTCGGCGCCTGGATCGCTGGAGCGGCGGCTTTTCTCACGCGAGATCTCGGCCTGATTCTGATTGCCGCTCTTGTGGGCATGACTCTGCTGCGCCACGCATGGCGCCGCGCTGCTTGGTTCGCCACCGCTGCAATTCCGGCGGCGCTTTGGATTTTC
Organism: Bryobacteraceae bacterium; assembly: GCA_035295865.1. Classification (GTDB taxonomy): domain Bacteria; phylum Acidobacteriota; class Terriglobia; order Bryobacterales; family Bryobacteraceae; genus Palsa-89. Next base: position 11,149 of record DATGIH010000529.1, on the reverse strand, counting down.
TGGGTAAGCGTCGCCATCAAATCGCACCCGGTCGCGCACCCGCCCATGCTGGCGCTGATCCCCATCTGGACGTTTCGCACCCCGTTGCTGGGCGTGTTTCTGGCGATTGCGAATCCGCCGAACTATCCTTTGGCCGGGTGGCTAAAGCCCGCCACCCAGTGGCTCGACGGGATCTCGATCGCCGCCGTGATGATCGCGGCATTGGCAACCGTGAGAGAAATCAGGCGGCGGCCCTTCCGGCTGGAATCGTCGCTTTGTGTTCTTTATGCGGTTCTATTTCTGATGACGAGCGCACGCGGCTTTTGGATTGATACCTTTTCCTATCCGCGCGCGTTCACGCCCTTGCTTGGACTGGTTGCCTGGCAGAGCGTGAACAGTGTCGGCGCGTGGGCATTTCTTCCGTGGATCTGCGTTTTGCTGCGCGTTGGCTGGCAACTTGGGCCGCAAGTGATCGGAATCTTCCATGCGGTTGGCGGATGAATCCCAAAGCCCCTGCCGCTTGGCCGTTGGTGGGACATCTGCCTGCATTTCTGCACGACAAGCTGGGATTCCTAACGCGATGCGCCGAAGAATATGGCGATACAGTGCCGCTGCGCATCGGCGAGCCGACGTTTCTGCTAAACGATGCCGCCGATATTCAGCACGTTCTGATCGACCACAGCGCCAACTATTCGAAGACTTGGCGATTGACCAGCCCCCGCGGCAAGCGCTTTTCCGGAAATGGACTGCACACCAGCTTCGGCGCCGATCATCTGCGTCAACGGCGGATGTTGCAGCCCGTCTTTTCCAGAAGTGCGATCGAAGAGCTGTTTTTCGAAGTGATGCTGGATCGAACGAGCCGAAGAATTGACGCGTGGACGCAACAGGCCGGCGTTGAACTGGATGTTGCGGCGGAAACCGAGTCCCTGGCGCTGTCGATCATTTTAGGTTCGATTTTTGGATTGCAGTTCCCGGACGAAAAGCTGGCGGCTGCCGTTACACTCCGCCGCGGATACATCGAGTACTTTTACGAATCGCTGCTTCCGTATCCCGAACACTGGCCGTTTCCCATGGTACGGCGCTATCGGCGCGCGCAAGCATCGATCGATGCAATCATCCGACAGCAGCTGGAACATCCATCCTCGGCGCGCAGCTTTCTAACGAGCTTTGCCGCGGCCACCTATGCGGATGGATCGCGCATGGACTTCCACCAGCAGCGCGATGAGATTCTCACGCTGATGAGCACCGGCTATGAGACGATCGGCGATGCACTTGCCTGGACGCTTTACTTGCTGGTGCTCCATCCCGATGTGGAATCGCAGGTGATAGCGGAATTGGAAACGATTCCCGGAAATCGTGAACCCTCAGCCGGCGATATTACAAAACTCACGTTCACGCGCCAGGTGCTGGATGAATCGATGCGTCTGTATCCGCCGACCTGGCTCTACATCCGCATGGCGCTCAGTGACGATACGTTGCCCAACGGAATCCACATCCGGAAAAACTCCAAGCTGTACTTATGCCAATACGTGACTCATCGCAGCGCGAAGTATTTCCCCGAGCCCCTGCGATTTGATCCCGGCCGATTCGCTCCCGGGGAAGCGGCCAAGCGTCCCCGGTTTTCGTATTTCCCGTTCGGCGGCGGAACGCGGCAATGTATCGGCGAGCATTTCGCGCTGCTGGAAGGCGTGACGGTGCTTGCGCTACTTTTGCGGCGGTTCCGGTTTCAACTCATCCAGCACCAGGCGATCGTCCCGCGCCCGACCATTACGCTTCGTCCGCGCAATGGAATCCGTGTGAAAATCCTTCCTCGTTAGGTCCAACAATGCCGCGGTTCTGCATGATCACCACGTTTTACCCGCCGTACTCCTTCGGTGGGGACGCGATCTTCGTGCAGTCATTGAGCCGGGCGCTCGCGGCGCGTGGTCACAATGTGGACGTGATCCATTGCTTGGACAGCTACAGGGCTCTCCGACCCCGTACCACCGCTGAGCCCGCTACCGAGCACGATGGCGTAACGATTCACGCACTGTGCAGCCGCTTTGGAACTTTGTCGCCTCTCGCGACGCAGCAGACCGGTCATCCGTTGTTGAAGTCGGCCGGGATCCGCCGGATTTTAGAATCCAAACCTTTCGACGTAATTCACTTCCACAATATTTCTTTAATCGGCGGACCCGCGTTGCTTCGAATGGGCAGAGCCGTCAAGCTTTACACCATCCACGAGCACTGGCTCTTGTGTCCGATGCACACTCTGTTTCGCGATAACCGGGAACTCTGCACGCGAAAATCCTGCTTCTCTTGTGCGCTCCATTACGGGCGTCCGCCGCAGATGTGGCGCTATGGAAGCTTGCTCGCCGAATCGGTTGCGCACGTGGACGCTTTTCTTGCGCCCACGGAATTCACTCGCCAAATTCATCTCGATTCCGGGCTGCCCATGCGGATTCGCGTTTTGGGTAGCTTCCACGAACAGAGGGAGACGCTCGGCGAACGGGCACAGCTGCGGCCTTTCTTTCTGTACGTTGGGCGCTTGGAAAAACTGAAGGGCGTAGAAGATTTGATCGAAGTTTTCCGCGGCTATCCGGATGCCGATCTTTTGATCGCGGGTGAAGGCGCCGACGGCCCAAGGCTGCGCGCCCTGGCAAAAGGATCGGATCACGTCCGGTTTCTGGGACATGTTGAACAGAGCAGATTGGCCGGCTTGTATTCGAATGCGCTGGCGGTGCTGGTTCCGTCCGTCGCGCACGAAGTCTTTCCACTCGTCGTTTTGGAATCGTTCGCCGCCTCGACGCCAGTGATCGCGCGGAATCGGGGGTCGCTCGCTGAAATCGTCAATACCAGCGGCGGAGGATTCTTATTCAACGATCGCGACGAACTGCGCGTCCATTTGCACCGGATGCAGAGTGATCCGACTCTTCGCTCAAAACTGGGCGAGTCGGGCCACGCCGCCTGGCGAAAGCGTTGGACACTCGACGTCCACCTTGACCGGTATCTCTCGATTGTCGAGGAACTGCTCGCTGCCGAACCGAACCGCGACCGCAAGGGAGCGTAAACGTAGTTCCACGCATCGTGGTTGCGTTCCCTCGCGGCCGCGGTTCGGCAAGAGCGCGGCCGCTACTGTTTCCCGTACACCGGGTAAGCCGGTTTCTTGTGAACCGGGATCGGATTCTTTTCGAGATCGGCCAACAGCACCTCCACCGTTTCTTCAAGCTGTGGGTCGTGGCCTTGGCGCACCAGAATGTGGATCGCCTTTCGGGCTCCAGAACCCGCGGCTCGGTGTTGACACCACGCCGCCGTCCAGGACCAAAAAATCCCACCAATCCGACCCATGTTCGCTTTCCGATCAGCGGACCGATTTTGAGAGCGCGGAAACGATACGGCATGGCGTCGCCTCCCGAACCCGCGGATTCATTGATGATTAACGCTTTTACCTGTCGATTGTCGAAGAACTAATCGGCGCACGATAGCGCTCTGGCGGCGAACGGTTCGGTACTATCGGACAGAGGCATGGGGAACGGGCCAATCTTCATCGTAGGCGGGCCACGTAGCGGCACCACGCTGCTGCGCAACATGCTGAACCGGCATCCGGAGATTGCCATTTGCCGCGAAACGGAATTCTTCCACTGGGTCTTCAGCCGGCGGCGTAACTTTGGCTCTTTGAGCGATTCTGAGAATCGGCGCCGCGTGGTGAAGGAATACCTTGCTACGCAACGCATCCAGCGCATGCGCGTGGATCTGGGCGAACTCAGCCGCACGCTGCTCGAAGAAGCGATCAGCTATCCCGCGATGTTCCTTTCCTTGATGCGATTTTTTGCCGCCACGCATGGCAAGCGGCGCTGCGGCGAAAAGACTCCGCACAACGGATTAATTACGGAACTCTTGTACGAATGGTATCCCGATGCATCAGTGATCCAGATTCTGCGGGACCCCCGAGACGCCGTGGCATCGATGCTGCGAATGCCGTGGGCGTCGAAGAGCGTGGTATCGAACGCGCGCATGTGGTTGCGCTTTAATCTCGGCGCGCGCCGGTCGTCCGGCAATCCGCGATATTTGCTGGTTCGCTATGAAGAGCTGGTGAACGATCCGGAAGCTGGACTTCGGGGCATTTGCAACTTCCTGGGTGAAGAATACTCGCCGGCCATGCTGGAACCAAATGCGGATGCTTCGGTGCACGTTCCTTGGTTCCATCGCGCGGAGCAAATGGTGACCACCGAGCGTTTAGGAAAATGGCGGGAAGAGCTGACAACGGAACAAGTGGCGCTAGCGGAATGGGCGGTAGGCGATCAAATGCGGAGGTTTGGTTATCAGCCGGCAGGAATCCAGCCCAGCCGTAGCGCGATTGCGCGGGACAAAGCGCGTGCGATCTCTGGCGCGATCGCGAAACGCATGGAGCAGTTTCCAGCCGCTTGGTATTACTTCGTCCGCTCCACGCATCTTGCACGAGAAGAAGCGCTGCGTGAGCGATACCTGAAATCGGTGGACAGTTAGTTCAGCGGCCGCGAGCCGCCCAGTTCCAATTCGCGCGCGGGCACGGCAGCCACGTAATGGCCGGTGGCTTGGTTTACCGGAACGGCGGCGCCCGCGCAAAATCCACGCAGGAACGATCGCAACTTCCTAAGCCGATGCATCTTTGGCCCCAGGCTGGAACCGACCGTCGAACGGCCCATGACCCACTTCGCAGCCAGGCGCGCGAGCAAAAGTACGGCGTGCCATTGCCCCAGTTTCATGGGTTTGATCATCATGGCGCCTAATCCATACCAATAACTGTTCATCAACGCCGGAAGCTGCTGCCAGGTGCGAAGTCCAAAGTGCGTAACCGAAATCGCGGGAGTTTCGTAAATCCAAGTTCCGGCGGAAAGCGCGCGCATCGCCAGGTCACCATCTTCGCCGGCTTTGAAACGAGAGCCTGCGCCCAGCATCTCATCGAAGCCGCCGAGCGAACTCCACACGCTGTGGCGAACTGCCATGCAAGCGCCGATTCCTTCCACCTGGATTTTGTCGCGAACATGACGCGCTAGAAATGGCTGGCGGCGAATATAAGAAGGAATGCATCCGATTGCCGGATCGCAAGGGGCAGGCAGTACGTTGCCGAAGGCAATTCCGATGCGCGCATCGGATGCGAAAGCCTGCTCGAACTGCCGCAGCCAATCCGTGGGAACCGTGCAGTCGTCGTCCGTCATGACGACCAGGCTGCCGCGCGCTTCGCGGAATCCAGCGTTCTGTCCCGCAGACCGTCCTCGCCGGCTGTCTCGGAAGTAGCGCAGTCGCGGATCGGCTAGGAACGGTTGGAGAAGCGCTTCGGCCTCGTCGTCCTCGCTTTGATCCACCACGATCACTTCAAAATCCGGATGATCGTTTTGCAGAATGGATCGGACCGCTTCGGGAATCATCGCCGCGCGATTGCGCGTGGCGAGCACCACCGAGATCCGAATGGCGTTTTCGTTAAGCGCTGCCATAGAGGCCTCGCTGGGGCTGCTTTCGGCTTTCCAAAAAGACTGAGATGGCGCTCCGGGCGCTACGCGGAGTTAGCCAGATGGCAAGATGCGCGAGCAAATCGATCGCGCGCGGTTTTCCGTTGCGAATCGCCTTCCACGGCAGCACCCAGAAAGCCTTCCAAGCCCGGCCGCGTGCCGCCGTGGAACTGGCCCAGATCAATAAGAACGATGCGTAAGCGCGCGGTGTCACCAGGGCACGGCTCTCCTCGATCCATCTGACCGAATACCGCCAATCGGAGGTGTTGCTAATCCTTGGGCGATTTGTTTCGATGTACCAAACCGCTTGCGGATCGGTCGCAGCAATGAAGACAACGGTTGCACCCGGGACGCGGATCGCACGCAAGAGCCAGTCTACATCGTTATGTCTCGGCAAATCCCCGCGAAAGGGAACCGAGAGCAACAGTTCTCGCGTCGTTAACACCGTGGAAGGCAGTACCAGGCCCTCGCCACCGCGCAGTCCGTGCTGACAGAAAATATACTCGCCGAGCGGCTCGTCGACAGCCGGAACACGGCGCGGCCAAACTAAATCGCCTTCGTGGCTGCGCGCGATGAATCGGCAGGAAACGATCGGATGCGGGCTGGTGGCTTGTTCCGCTGCTTCGAGTTGCATCTCCACTTTTCGTGGAAACCACTCGTCGTCGTCATCCAGGAACGCAATCCAGCGGCTTTGCGCTTCAGCAACGCCGGCATTTCGCGCGCCAGCGCTTCCGATTTTTTTCGGAAGCGGCTTCACGCGCAAACGGGAATCTGCGATGGAACCCAGTGCTTCCAGAGTCGCCGGATCGCCGCCGTCCACAACCACGATCAGTTCCAGCTCCCTCATGGTCTGCGCCAACACGCTGCGGACCGCGCGCAGGACCAGTTGCGGCCTTTGAAAAGTCGGGATGATGACGGAAACCAAGGGAAACGGCATTCGCGCGCTCCCGGATCAGGGCCGCTCGGACTGCGACAACGCCACGATCCGATTTCCGATCTCGCGGCGAAGCCCGCGAATCGTAACCAGGTTCTGTTTGAAAGCGCTGGGTGCAACGCGGCGCGGATAAGTTGCGGAGGCGTCTGCCGAGAATTTCGAATACTGCATACACCAATACGGACAGTATTCGTCATCGCATGGCTTGCTTTCGGAAAACAGATTGAGCCGCCGCTCGAAGATGTCGCCCAGCACCGTTTTTTGGCCGCAGCGAAAGATTTTCCCGTCCCAGCCAATCGAGACGAACAGTTTTCCGGCCGAACAGGGAATGCCCGTGAAATCCGGAAAGCCATTGAGATGGATGCGATCCAGCAGAGGATTCACGGTGCGACGGCCGGGCCGCCAGATGCTGGTCTCGGCAACGCACGCGGCTTCTTCGGAAAAATGGACGAACTGCTCGCGCTCCGCTTCCGTGTAAGCTTGCGGATACCATCGGCCTTGATGAAAGCCGCGGATCGCTTTGGGAATCAGCGGGACTCCAATGTGTGTAAAAGCCGTAGCCACGCGCGGAAACTCGGCAAATGCCGCGGGAGTCATTACCAAGGAAGCAAGCACGGGAAATCCGCGCTCCAGCAGAACCTTCACATTCGCGAGCAGATTCCCCCAACCTTTTCGGCGATCGCGCTCTTCCACGTGAACGCCGCAGTGCACACATTGCAGGCGCGCCGGATCGATCTTGGCCGCAAAATCGCGAACCCGCTGTGAACTCGAAAGATTGGAATTGAGCGAGATGTAGTGGCGCGAGGTCAGGGCTTCACACAGACGCACGAAATCCGGATGAAAGAATGGTTCGCCGCCGGTCAGATGCAAAAGCCAGGTTTTTCCAGTGGAATTGAAGAACTCCAAGTATTGCTCGGGCGTGATTCGCCCGACCAGCGCGTGCTCCTTATCGGCGCGCGAGAAACAATATGCGCAGTCGTAGTTGCAGAACAGGTTGAGCGTCCAGTCTGCCTCGATGTCGAATCTCATCCCTTGCGCCCCATCATAACGGTCTTACTGGAGACCCGCCGGCATCTGCCCACGCTTGGCTACGCGCCGGCTCATCCAAAATTCTTCTTTGGACAATTTTGTCGGACGCGCCAAGTGGTACCAAATCCCGGGAATCTGGGTGACGCGCATGCGAAATGTGTCGAACGCAGCGCCCCCGATGCCTTGCGCGATGGTCCAACTCGATGGCGGATCGGACTCCCGGCCATATCCGAACGTTTCCATATGCGGTCCGATCACCCATTCGATTTGCGCCACCTGTTTTGGCGTGAGCTCCTGACGCCACGTGCCGAGCCTTTCAGTCGTGATGGGCTTGGTGGCGCCCTGTGTCCAAAGAGCGGGCGGCGGATGCACTTGATGTCCCGTGGGATCGAGCAAGCCTGGAAAATATTCTTCGCCCAGCCGGGCGCAGATCCGCGCAACCTCCCGTTCCGGCTGCGTCACCAGCTCTTCATACTGCACTGGAAAATACGCTCGCTTTCCGTGGCAGCGGTGGGCTGCCAGATTATGGTTCAGCCAGCGCCGCGCGTTTGGAACCACAGAATCGTGCCCCCAAGGCATCCGCTGCAAGGATGCCACCACATCGCGGGGGTCGCGAATCATATGAATGATCGTTCCCGAAGGAAACCAATCGCACAGGGTCTCCGCGAAAAACGCGTGCTGGGGAGTCTTCTCGCCCCAGCGCTGCTTAGCGCCGGACAACGCGTGGAACTTGACAAAGCTGGTGAAGAGGTCCTGGTAGCTGGAGCCTTCTCGCATCAACGCTTCTGAGAGTCCCGCGCGATCTGTAATGAAGCGCAATCGCCGGAGCCCCAAGTATTCCTCGATCACTCGCCGTCGGTTCTTCAGATCGGCGAGATCGCCGAAATGTTTGCGCCGTTTGTACACGTAATGATGAAAGTGCGTCTCGCCGCAGATCCCGATGCGGGGGTGCCGGTTGAGAATATTGCGCATCAGCGACGTGCCGCTGCGCGATGCCCCCACGATGAAGATTGGCGACTCCATCGCGCTATTGCTTGTGCGTCCCATACACCGGATAAGCCGGTTTCTTGTGAACCGGGATCGGATTCTTTTCGAGATCGGCCAACAGTACCTCCACCGTTTTTTCAAGCTGTGGATCGTGGCCTTGGCGCACCAGATGCGGATCCAATTCCACTTCGATATCCGGTGCGATGCCGTTGTTCTCCACTTCCCACTCGCCTTTCGGGGTCCAGAATCCGCGGCTCGGTGTCGAGACCACGCCGCCGTCCATCAACTCTTCCTGCGGACCGAAAAATCCCACCAATCCCCCCCAAGTTCGCTTTCCGATCATCGGACCGATTTTGAGAGCGCGGAAATGATACGGCATGGCGTCGCCTCCCGAACCTGCGTATTCATTGATGATGAGCGCTTTCGGGCCTGGAATTAAGCTCACCGGCCAAGTTGTATCTTCGCCATCCCGCGTGGTGCGGTAGTTCAGAAGCCGCCGTTGCAGATAGGTGAGGATGTAATCCGTCATCGTTCCGCCGCCGTTGAAGCGCTCATCCACCACGGCGCCAGCGCGGCCGGCTTGGGGGAAGAAGTAGCGATTGAAGAACGTATATCCGCCGGCGCTGGTGTCGGGAAGATAGATATAGGCGAGCTTTCCGTGGCTCAATTGATCCACCTTGCGCCGATTCTCTTCCACCCAGGCAAGGTTGCGCAGATTTTGCTCGCTCACCACCGGAACCACAGTAACTTCACGCGCGCCGGCGCCGTTCGGATCCGGCCCCACACGAAGAACGGTGGACTTGCCCGCCGTTCCTTCAAAGAAGCTGAACACCTCATCAGCCGCAGGAACATTGCGGCCGTTCACGGAAAGCAGATACTCTCCTGCTGCGACATTCACGCCCGGTTGCGTCAGCGGCGCGCGAAGCTGCGGATTCCAATTTTCGCCATCGAAAACGCGCGAGAAACGATAGCGGCCGTTCTCGACCTTGTAATCCGCTCCCAGCAATCCCACCGGCACGTGTTTTACTTCCTGGAAATCGCCGCCGCCCACGCGCAGATGGCCCACGGTCAAACCTCCGAGGCATTCTTCGAAAAGATAATTCAAATCCGCGCGCGATCCGATTCCTTCAAGGTACGGCTCATAATCTCTCTCCGCCGCTTTGAGATCAAAGCCGTGGAACCCGGGATCGTAGAAGAAATCGCGCTCCAATCGAAATGCCTCGTGATACATTTGTTTCCACTCGGCGATCGGATCTACGCGCACTTCCATCGCGTCGAGCTTCAGTACTTGCTCAGCCGGACGCGTTGGCGCGGGGCCTCCTGCGGGTGGCGCGGCAGCGGCCGGAGCGATGGTCCACTGCGGAATGGGAGGCGGTCCACCAGCTGCTTCCTCCGGTCTCGCCGCCGGCCGGTAGAGCATCTTCTCCCCGTTGGCGGAAAGCGCAAAGAATCCGATGTTCTGCGCGACAACTTCGCTCTTTCGCGTTTTCAAATCGAACTTTTGCGCGGTCAAGCTGGATGGCGCGGCCAAGGGAGCCACCGCCGGACCTTCCACCAAAAACAGCACGCCTTCTTTGCCTGGGATCAGTTCCGTGTAATTGCGCGGAAGCAAAGGCAGTGCGAGAATCCGCTGGCTGATCCGGTCGAAATCGATGCTGACCGCGGCAGGCGGTGACGATTTAGTCTCGCTATCCTTCCTGCCTTCCGGCTTCGCGTCTTTCTCTTCGTCACTTTCAGGCGCAAGCGGTGAAGGCAGGTCCTTGCGCAAAACCACGATATATACGCTGCTTGAAAATGCCTTGTCGAAGCCCGTCATCGACGTGTCCATCATCGGACCAGCGTTAGTGCTCGACAAAAGATAAAGATATTTTCCGCTGCGATCGAACGCAGGCGACATCGCATCGCTCATGCCGTCCGTGATGGCGTGGTTTTCCTTGGTTTCGAGCGAATACACATACACCGATCGCATGTGGCTGCGGCCCTGCTTGGTATACACCAACCACTTGCTATCCGGCGACCATCCGGCTTGGTAGATCTGCTCCGGTCCCGTGTACGTGTCTTTGAAAACATGCACCGGCTTACCGTTCGCCAGATCCACGTACCAGAGGTTCAGCCGCTTGTCGGTGTAAGAAATCTTTTTGCTGTCCGGCGACCACGTCGGATTGAAATAAAACGACCCCGGAGTTCCCAGATCGATCTTCTGAACATCGCCGCTTCCATCCTGCTTGCGAACATGCAGCGCGTATTCTCCGGATTCGTCGGAAAAGTACGCAATGCGCTGGCCATCCGGCGACCACGCCGGGCTTCGCTCTCGCACCCCGGGCGAATTTGTAAGATTGCGGATGTCGCCCTTCTCGGCGGGCACCGTAAGAATCTCCCCGCGCGCTTCGAACACAGCCCGCGCCCCGGTGGGCGATAGCGCCGCACCGCGAATCCGGTTCCCCACCTTCACGAAATGCGCCCGGACTTCCGGCAAATCGGCCGTCACTTGAATCTCAACCGGCTGCGGCTTGCCGGTTTTCAGATCAAAGAGATGGATAGAACCGAATTGTTCGTACACAATCGCCCCCGGTCCGGCAGAGGCCGACTTGAAATCCAACCCCGCATTCTCGATGACCCGCGCCACGGTCTTTTTCCGCGTGTCGTAGGAGAACAGGGTGAACGCTCCTTCTCGGTCGGAGAGAAAGAAAACGCGATCGCCGATCCATATTGGATTGAAGTCGTTCGAATTCTCGCGCGGAATCTTCTCCAC
>DATGIH010000528.1:0-11195 GCA_035295865.1 Bryobacteraceae bacterium | reverse complement strand
GTCCCATACTGACCGGCTCCGGCATGCGAGTAAAACTCCTGGAAGCGTTCGCGGCTGGCATTCCGGTAGTCTCCACCAGAATCGGCGCTGAGGGCTTGGCAGAGCGCGACGGCGAAATCTGTGCACTAGCGGATTCGCCGGAAGAGTTCGCGCAGAAGATTCTCGATCTGTTCGCCGATTCAGCTAAGGCTGGGGAGCTTGCCGAGCGCGCCCGTCAGCATGTAGTGGCTACCAGGGATATGGGTGTGCTCACCAGGAAATTGCTGGAGAGCTATGAGCAGGTGCTGAACAAAAAACGGATTGGCCACGGATAAACACGGAGTGCATCCGTGTCCATCCGTGGCTAATTGGTAGCCTGCTTCTTATCGCTGAGATCGTCGCGCAGCCGCTTCACTACTCGCTCCGCGGTCTTGCTCATTTCGCCTGGAGTCGTGTCTTTTGGACGATCGAAAACGGACCAGATCACGTTCTTGCTCTTGCGGTCCACAATGAAGATGTTTCCCCGACCGCGATTGAACGATCCTACTCGGCGGGCGCCCGTGTCGGCGGCTTTGTCCTTGTCGTCCTTCTTTTCCGAAGGGCTGACCGCAGTCGTTACCGGTTTGCTGTCTTTGTCGTCTTTATCGTCTTTAGCGGCTGGTGGCGGCGCTGGTGGCGCGGGAGGAGGCGGCGGAGGATAAAGCTCCTTGAACTTGGTCTCGAATGTCTCGCCCAAACGGTCCGTGATGATTGCGTCGGCCTGCTGCGGATCGGTCACCACTTGAAACACGCCGAGCGTGGTCAATCGATTGGCGAGATATTGATCCATGCCGCTTCCCATCGCCAGAATGTAGACTGTGTTCACCTGCTTCAATTGCGGATTCACCGCGGCTGGAGCGGCGGCGGCCAACAGCGCGAGGGCGTAAAACAACTTCATGAGAATATGGTAGCAACCATCCCCGACTGTGTATAAATCGCAAAGCATCACCGTAATCATTCCCTGCCTGAATGAAGAGCAGGGAATCGAGCGCGTGCTCAGCCGGATGCCGGACTTTGTGGACCAGGTGATCGTGGTGGATAACGGATCCACCGATCGTACTTCTGAAGTCGCACACGGATTTGGAGCCGAAGTGATCCGGGAACCGGTGCGCGGTTACGGACGCAGCTATAAACGGGGTTTTGCTTCCGCCACCGGCGATCTGATTGTCACGCTGGATGGCGATCACAGCTATCCTCCCGACGCGATTTCCTATTTGATCGAAGCATTCCTCCATCTCGACGCCGACTTCCTGAATGCCTCGCGTTTTCCGGTGCGCGACCGGCATGCCATGAGTTTCAAGCACAAATTCGGCAACTGGATTCTTTCGCTCGCAATGTCGCTGCTCTATTTTCGCTGGGTGCGTGATTCGCAATCCGGCATGTGGGTGTTTCGCAGGTCGATTCTGGAAGGCATGCAACTGGAATCGGACGGCATGGCGTTCTCGGAAGAGATAAAAATCGAAGCGCTCAAGAGCTCACGGGTTCGTTTTGTAGAAATCTCCATCATGTACTCCTCACGCTTGGGAGAAATCAAGTTAAACCCGTGGCGGGATGGTTTCCACAACCTGTTTTTCCTGGTCAAGAAGCGGTTCACCTCGGGTGCGAAAAAATAATCGATGGCGCGCGTAACCATTGTCATCCCGAACTGGAATGGTTCCGCGCGACTCGAAAAACTCCTCAACGATCTTGCCGCTCAGTCTCATCCCATCGAAAAAGTCATCGTCGTGGACAACGGGAGCACCGACGATTCCGTTGCGCTGGCAAAAAGCCAAGGATGCGAAACCATCGGGCTTAGGGAAAATACCGGATTCAGCCACGCCGTGAATCTCGGAATCCGAGCCGCTGCCGGCTCCGATTGGATCTGCATCCTCAACAACGACGTCATGCCGCAGCGGGACTGGCTGGAGAAACTGGTGCAGCACGCCGAGGCACGCAAAGCTTGGTTTGCCACGGGAAAACTGCTGGATGCGGTCTCGCGCGATCGGATTGACGGTTCCTTCGATGCCATTTGTAGAGGCGCCTGCGCCTGGCGATGCGGCCAGGGACGGCCGGATTCCGAGCTATGGAACCAGGCTCGCGAAATCCGTTTGAGCCCCTTTACCGCCGCCATCTTTCGCAAAGAACTGTTCGAGCGGGTGGGTCTGCTGGACGAGCGATTCGAGTCCTATCTTGAAGACGTGGACTTCGGAATTCGCGCCGCGAGCGCCGGATTTACAGGAATTTACGTGCCAAACGCTGTCGCTTTCCATCAGGGCAGCGCTACACTGGGCCGATGGCATAGCGATACCGTAAGGAAAATCGCCCGCAACCAATTGCTTTTAGTGGCGAAACACTATCCCGAAAAATGGGTCTTACGCTATGGTTGGCCGGTTTTCGTCGCCCAAACATTATGGGGTTTCATCGCGCTCAGGCATGGCGCTGGAGTGGCTTATCTCAAAGGCAAGCTGGACGGCCTGCGCGGTTTTCGCGCGCTCCGCGGCCAACCCGCCCCGAACCTCCGCACCATTGTAGAAAGCAGCGAAAAAGAACTTCGCGAAATCCAGAGACTGACGGGGTACGATCTGTACTGGAGACTGTACTTCGCTCTGACATGATCCGTACCGGTGTCGTGGTGGTCACTTACAATTCGGCTCAGGTGATCGGACGGTGTCTGGAATCCTGTGCCGGAATGCCCGTCGTCGTGGTGGATAACGCCTCGGAAGACAACACAGTGGCACTCGTGGGAGAAGCCTCCAGCTCGTCCAGGCAAGCCGGAGGCTTGCCCCACGGTCTTATCGCGAATTCAGACAATCGAGGGTTTGCCGCTGCAGCGAACCAGGGGATAGAGGCTCTCGACACAGAAATGATCCTGCTGCTGAATCCGGATGTCGAACTTCAAACCGGCATCGATCCGTTGGCGGACGCTTGCCTCAAAAGCAATGTGGGCTTGGCGGCCGGGAAACTAACCAATCCGGATGGCGCCGTGCAGTCTGGTTTTACCGTTCGCAGATTTCCGACGCCATGGTCGCTCGCCTTTGAGGCTCTGGGGATCAACCGGCTGTTCCCTTGGAACCCGGTCAATCGCCGTTATCGATATCTGGATCTCGATCTGTCCCAACCGGCGGAAGTCGAGCAGCCGGCGGGAGCGTTCCTGCTTTTCCGTCGCGATTTGTGGCAGCGGCTGGGCGGTTTTGACACACAGTTTGATCCCATCTGGTTCGAAGATGTCGATTTCGTGAAGCGGGCGCACGCGGAAGGCTTCAAAATTCAATATCTGCCAGAAGTTACAGCGCGTCACCAGGGTGGGCACAGCATTGCAAGCATGGATTGGGGATGCCGGGAGGTCTGCTGGTATGTTAGCCTTCTAAAGTACGCCTCTAAGCACTTCCGGCCGTATGCATACCGGGGCGTGAGTGCCGCAGTGGTGCTTGGCTCCCTGTTTCGGGCCACGATTGGCATGATTCAACGGCGCAGCTTAAGGCCAGTACAAGTCTACGCGAAAATAGCGCGAATCGCGGGGCTGGGTTTAATTTCCGGCCACGTTCGCCATCAGAGTTCGAGTTGTTACAGCAAAGTGACTGGATGAATACAGCTCTTACAAACGCGAAGGATAGAGACACGACCCACATACATGTCAGATAAGGAACGGGTTTCCGTCACCATCGTCACCTATAACAGTGGTCGATTCATCAAGCGATGCCTGGAGTCTGTATTGGCGCAGCGCTATGCCAATCGGGAAATCATTGTTATCGACAACGCTTCCACCGATGGCACAGTGGACATCCTGGAACAGTTCGAAGACCGGTGCCAGATTATTTATAACGACGAGAATATCGGTTTCGCAGCGGCGCAAAACCAAGCCATCCGGGCGAGCAACGGGACGTGGGTCCTGACGCTGAATCCGGACGTCCTGCTCCTGCCGAATTTCATTCAGGCAGTGGTGGAAAGCGGGCAAATGGATCCGCAGGTGGGGACTGTGTGCGGAAAACTGCTTGCGATTCTCGCTACCTTCGATCTTCCGGATAAACCGCTGGTGGATTCCACCGGCATATACTTCACACCGATGCTGCGGCATCTGGATCGCGGCAGCCAGGAAGTGGACAACGGTCACTATCTCCAGCACGAGTATGTTTTCGGCGCCACTGCGGCGGCGGCATTGTACCGGCGCTCGATGATTGAAGACATTTCTATTGGCGACGAATTTTTCGATCCCGACTTTTTCGTCTACCGCGAAGATGCCGACGTCGCTTGGCGCGCTCAACTGCTGGGCTGGCGCTGCATCTACACTCCGCATGCGCGCGGTTATCACGTGCGCAATGTTTTGCCGGGAAATCGCCGGGCTTTGCCTCCCGCCATCAACATGCACTCGGTGAAGAATCGTTTTCTGATGCGCATGAAGAACATGACCGGCCATCTCTACCTGCGCAACTGGCTCTCCATCACGGCGCGCGATATGGTGGTGCTGGGCTGCTGCCTGTTGCGCGAACAGAGCTCGCTCAAAGCGTTCTGGTATATCACGCGAAATTGGAAACAGGTGATGGAGAAGCGGCGCGAAATTATGAGCCGCAAGCGCGTGGATGACGATTACATCGCGAGCTGGTTCCGCTATGCTCCCGTAAGCAGTCCGGCCAAGGCGAAAGCCTCGTCCCGCTCGATGGCGCGCTCGAAGGCCGCTCGAGGCTAGCCGCGGGCCGGCAGTGCGGATCGCCCTTCTCGGCACGCGCGGGATTCCGGCAAACTATGGCGGTTTCGAGACGTTTGCCGAAGAGCTATCCACGCGATTGGTGGAGCGCGGGCATCAAGTGGTGGTCTACTGCCGCGAACGCCATCCCGAAAAAACCTATCGCGGCGTTTCGCTGGTCTATCTTCCTACCTGGCGCCATAAATATTTCGATACTCTCGCCCACACGTTCCTCTCCACTCTGCATTTGTTATTTCATCGTGTGGATGTTGCTCTGTATTGCAACGCCGCGAACGCGATCTTCACCCTTTGGCCGCGGATTGCCGGCATACCGGTTGCGCTCAATGTGGATGGGCTGGAGCGGAAGCGCAAAAAGTGGAACGCACTGGCGCGCGGTTGGTATCTGATTTCGGAACGGCTCGCGACGCTGTTTCCAACCATCGCAGTTTCGGATGCGCGTAAGATTGCCGAATATTATCTGGAGCGCTATGGAACGCCGACGGAGTTCATTCCTTACGGCGCGGAGGTAGGGCCCGTCGCATGCGGCGATGTTCTCGCGAAACTCGGTTTGGAGTCAGGCAGATATTTTCTATACGTCAGCCGCATGGAGCCGGAGAACAACGCGCTGCTGGTTCGAGAATCTTTCGAGAAAATTTCGACGCCGATGAAGCTGGCGCTTATTGGCGATGCGCCGTACGCCGACGCGTATATCCGGCAGGTGCGCTCCACGAACGATCCGCGGATCGTGATGCCGGGTGCAATCTACGGGCCGGGCTATCACCAACTGCAATCGCATTGCTATGCCTACATTCATG
Source organism: Bryobacteraceae bacterium (assembly GCA_035295865.1). Classification (GTDB taxonomy): domain Bacteria; phylum Acidobacteriota; class Terriglobia; order Bryobacterales; family Bryobacteraceae; genus Palsa-89. The sequence continues at coordinate 5,702 of DATGIH010000528.1, read as the reverse complement.
CCACGGAGGTAGGCGGAACGCATCCGGCATTAATCGAGGCCATGGGGCGCGGCGCGCTGGTGTTGTACTTGAACACGGATGAGAACGCTGAAGTGTCGGGCGATGCCGGAATTCCGTTTGAAGCGGAAGAACTGGCGGCCAAGTTGACTGAGCTGGCTGGAATGTGTTCCGGAGAGCGAGCCGAATGGGGACGCCGGGCGATGGCGCGCGTTGCCGAGCGATATAGCTGGGACGCCGTAACCACTCAATACGAAAGACTACTCGCGCACCTGAGCCAAGCCCGCTAACAGTTCTCAGACTTCCCCCGTACGAGTCGATAAGTACTACGTGGCACCGTCCTTATTTTTCCGGTCCTTTTTGCTTATATCCGTTTGCGTGGCGCCAAACGCGGTTCTGGCGCAAGACCCGCGCGATGAGACGATCCAGAAGTTGATCGCGAGAGTGGAAGCTCTGGAGCGCGAAGTTGCCGCCTTGAAGCGAACTGCTGCAATTTCGGCCGCGCCAGCGAAAGAGGCGCCAGAAGCGGCTGCCGAAGCCAAGGCGGATGCGCCGATTGTGGTGGCGCCATCCGAACCGGCCGACGGGGAAAGCAGGTACACGTTCCACGGTTACGCCGATGCGGGTTTCCTTAGAAATAACGATGGGCAATCCGAAAAAAGATTCGCGCTTGGGGAAGTGGACCTGTTCGCGACAGTGAGAATTTCGCCCAAGCTGACAGCGCTGATGGAAACGGTTCTTGAAACGAATAATCAGTTGGAAGTCGCGGCGGTGCCTATCAATGTGGAACGGTTGCTGCTGCAATACCGCGAAAATGATTACTTCAACTTGGACATCGGGTCGTATCGCACGGCGATTGGCTTTTACAGCGCGGCATACTTGCGAGGTTCCTGGTTTCAAACTTCGATCACGCGCCCGAAGCTTTTCACCTTCGAAGACGACGGTGGATTTCTGCCGCTGCACAATGTCGGCCTGAGTGCGAACGGAAAGATCCCGTCGGGAGATTGGGGCTTGCACTACGTAGTGGAAGCCGGAAGCTCGAGAAACTACGCACACCCCGGACGCACCGGTTTCGACATAGAACAAAATGCCGCCAGCAACGTGGCACTTTACGCGCGGCCGCGCGAGATCCCGGGGTTACAGCTGGGGTTCTCTTCCTATCACGACAGATTTTCGCCGCTCCCCAACTCGAATTTAGCCAGGTCCGTCTGGACCGCGCACATCGTTTACCGCGCCAACCGGTTTGAATTTCTCAATGAAGGGATTCTGGCGCGTTTCAGCGCGCCAAAGCTCGGTTACGGCACGCTGCCGGGATTCTACAGCCAGTTCGGCTATCGCGTGGCCTCGAACTGGACGCCCTTCGCCCGATTTGACTATGTGAACATCTACGGACAGGGCCCGGTGAGCGCTTACGGTCCTCAATATCTCCCGTGGCACACGGTGTGGACCGGTGGCATTCGCTACGACCTTTCCGAGGCGGTAGCTCTGAAGTTCGAACTGGGCCGCGAAGAAGATCGAAACCGTCAAGCCTTTATTCGCGCGGCGCTCCAGGTTGCATTTACCTTCTGAGCCATGCTCCGTTTCCTCTTATCGCTGGGATTGTTGATCGGCTCCGGCAGCGCCGGCAATTTCGGAACATTCGCCGTGGTGATTCACCAATCGAATCCCAATACCAATCTGCTTTTCGCCGATATCCGCGCGCTTTTCGGCGGCGCGACCAAACAGTGGTCCAACGGTTCCAAAGTCGTGTTGGTGGAGCGCGACAGCAGCAGCCCGGCCTATCATTTCCTGATCGAGCGAATCCTGCGAACCACGGCTGTGGAATACAAGCGGCGCCTCCTCAGCATCGAGTATTCGGGGGAAGCGCCGGCGACTGTGAAAGTCCTGAACAGCGAACAAGCCGCCTGCAAGTTTGTATTCAACGTGCCCGGAGCCATCGCTTTAATCGAATCCCGCTCGCTTACGCTTCCCGAATGTTCAGGCTTGGTGACGCCACGGATCGACGGCCGATTACCCAGCCAATCCGGTTATCCCTTGAGATGAATCTTGTGCTCAAACGTGCGCTGTGGGCGGGCCTCGCACTGGCGGGCATCCTGGGGTCCTGGCTGGGAGCGCGCGCCTTAAAAGAGGCCATGAGCACGTGCCGAAGCCTCTATTTGGTGGACAACGCCGGATCGCAGCTCGAAAGTGAGTTGGAGTTCCAGACGCAGGAAAGCCGGAGGGCCTTTTTGTATGCGATGGCCACCTCGGATCCGAACGAACAACTCCCGTACATTGACCAGGCGCGTGCCGCCAGTAACCGGGTCACGGACCTTGCGCAACGAATCCGCTTACTAGGCGGGCCCGAGATTGGAGCATGGGTGGACAGTTTCAAACGCGCGTGGGCGAAATATGGAGCCGCGCGCGACGAAATTGTGGCCGACATTTTGGAGGGAAACATCGGCGGCGCGGTCCGCGCGGAACACGGCCGGGGACAACCGGCGTTCTTGGCATCCTTGCATAGCCTGCACTCCCTCAAATACGTGCTGGAGAGCCACGCGCGGGCGGATTCCGAGTTGGTGGACAGCACGCTAAAACGCTGTGTATTCGGGCTGGCCGCCTTTGCCCTCAGCACTTTTCTGATCGTCGCGTGGCTGGCGCACGCCAACCGCGACAGGCGGCTGGCATTGCAAACTCTGCACGAAAATAACGTGGTGTTGGAGGCTGCGCAAAAACTGGAACAGCAACGCGCGGCGATTCTTGAAATGGTGAGTAAACATGCAGCGCTTCCGCAGACACTCAGCGAGATCGCGGGAATGGCGCCGCAATCAAGTGCGGAAGCCGGAGCGGCGGTATGGGCCGCCGCCGGCGACTTCCTGCATCTGCAGGTGGCGGCTAACCTACCTGTGCATCTGGTGAATGCTCTCAAGGAATTCCTGCTTCCGCGAAGCGATGAGATTTCTTCGCCCGAGTCGGAAATCGAAATCCGGCGCACGAAGCTGGCCGCGCACTCCGGCTTGGCCTCCACGGAATCGCGGATTTTACACGATGCTCTCGGCCGTGTGATTGGTCTGCTCGAAGTTTTCGCGCCCGCTGAAAATCGTGCGGTGCGCGGAAACGTGCTGAACCAGATGGCGCACCTGGCGGCGGTGGGCATCGAGAATGCACTTCTGTACGAACGGCTTGCATTTCAGGCTCAGCACGACATCCTCACCGAGTTGCCCAATCGATTGTTGTTCCAGGATCGCGTGCAGCAAGCGCTGCAGTTGGCGCGGCGCCACCGCAAGAAGACCGCGGTATTGTGGGTGGATCTGGACCGCTACAAACAAATCAACGACGCTTTGGGACATCGCGTGGGAGACGAATTGCTGCGCGAAGTCGCGCGAAGGCTAAAGAGCTGTCTGCGCGAAAGCGATACCGTGGCGCGCGTGGGGGGCGACGAATTCACGGTGCTAGCGCACGACATCGCCGATACCACGGCCGCGGACCGGGCATGCCGCAAAATTCTCAAATCCCTGTCGGAGCCGATGGTTTGCGGCGCGCATTCCGTTGCGGTGACCGCGAGTATCGGGCTGAGTCTCTTCCCGGAGCACGGTGAGGATGCCATTACACTCATGCGCCATGCCGATCTGGCCATGTACATTGCCAAGCGCAATGGAGGCAATGCACACCACTTATTCAGTCCGGTGCTGGGCGACAATATGCTGCGCAGACTCCAACTGGAGCAGGAACTTGCCTCGGCGCTCGAAAGCGAAGAGTTCAATCTGTACTACCAGCCGCTGACCGATCGAAACGGGCGCATGGCAGGGCTCGAAGCGCTGTTACGGTGGACCAATCCCAGGCTTGGCCGTGTCTCACCCGCGGATTTCGTGCCCATCGCCGAGGAGATGGGTCTGATCAAGAAGATCGGCGAATGGGTGCTCGGGACAGCCTGCCGCACCGGTGCGCGCTGGCTCAACGCCGGTTTCGAGATCCCGAATATCGGAGTCAATGTTTCGGCAGTCCAACTGGTCGCGAAAGATTTGGCGGCGCTGGTGGAGCGGACGTTGAAGGAAACCGAATTTCCCGCGCGCAAACTTGTGCTCGAGATTACCGAAACGGCGCTAATGAACAATATCGAGCAGGCGCTGGAACAAATGTCGACACTGCGGGAATTGGGAGTGCGATTCGCGATCGACGACTTCGGGACCGGTTATTCGTCGCTCAGCCAGCTTCGCAATCTGCCGGTGGATTGCTTGAAGATCGATCGATCCTTCGTGCGGGATCTGGACCCGTCCGGCAGTGGATCCACCACTTTGGTCCGTGGAATCATCGGCCTCGCGCATAGTCTCGATCTGGAAGTGGTGGCCGAAGGCGTCGAGACGGAAGACCAACTCAAGTTGCTGGGGGCCATGGGCTGCGATATCAATCAGGGATTTCTGCTGCATAAGCCCATGCCGGCTGACCAGGTGGAAGCGCTGCTCAAGTTGCACTCCCCTTCGCACGTTGTCGAGACCCGGGAACTCGCGCCGGTGTAACCATCACCCATTCCGGAACCTCATAACACTGGGGCGCACAGCGATTGCGTTGTGCGCGTTTAACATTGAGTTATGTCCGCCTTTCGCTCCTGGGTCGAAATCTCCCTGCCACAGATTGCGCGAAACTTCCAGACCATTCGCGAGGTGGTGGGCCCTCAAGTGGAAGTGATGCCTGTTGTGAAAGCGGATGCGTACCGGCACGGCGCGATCGAGGTTTCGCGGTGCCTGACCAAACAGGGTGCGCGGTGGCTCGCTGTCAGCAACGTGGAAGAAGGGGTGGTTCTTCGGGAAAGCGGCGTCACTGCGCGGATTTTGGTGATGGCGGATTTTCTGCCGGGTGAGCGGCAAAGCTTACTGGATTTCAATCTAACGCCGGTGATCCACTCGCTCGAAGACATCGCGGAGTGGGACCGTTTGGCGGCCGCGAAAGGCGTGGCGGCTCCGTATCATTTGAAGATCGACAGCGGCATGGGACGCTTGGGCACGCGCGCTCCGGCGGCGGCGATTCTCAAAGCAGTGGACGCGGCGCACAGCGCGAAACTGGAGGGGCTGATGACGCATTTGGCATCCGCCGCCAACTATGCGACAGAGCAAACCGAGGAGCAGATCCGGACGTTCGAATCCCTGTGCCTGCAGCTGGCTGAAGCGGGAGTGCGTCCGGAATTTCTGCATCTGGCGAGTAGTACGCCGGTGGCCTATGGGCGTCGCGAAGCATGGAAGCGAATGGTGCGGCCTGGGCACGCGATCTACGGGTACGTTTCACCGGTGGCGAAAGGCAACGCACCTCCGGCGGTCCTGGATGTGAAACCGGCGCTCACCTGGAAAGCGGCTGTCCTCGCCGTGAAAGATCTACCGGCGGGGGCCTTGGTGGGTTACGGCGGAATGTACCGCGCGCCGCAGCACATGCGCATCGCGATTCTTGCGGCCGGCTATGCCGACGGAATTCCGCATCGGCTATCGAACAAAGGGCGGGTGATCGCAAAAGGGCATTTCGCGCCCATCATCGGCGCCGTATCGATGGACCTGACCACCATCGATATCACGAATTGTCCGCCTCTCTCGGTCGGCGATCCGGTAACGCTGTTGGGGTCCGAGGGCGGAGCGTCCATCGATGCGCAACAAATGGCCCGGATCGCTGGGACCATTTCGTACAGCGTGCTGTGCGGGATCCATGCGCGCGTCAGGCGGCTTTACGTGGAATCGTAAGAT
>DATGIH010000527.1:0-3484 GCA_035295865.1 Bryobacteraceae bacterium | reverse complement strand
TGCAAGTGAGGGAACTCTATCGCGGCATCGACTTGGTCTATTACGGAAATCAGGGCGAGCTGGAATATGACCTTACCGTGAAGCCCGGCGCCGATCCCCGGACCATCCGGCTTCGTCTGGACGGAACTTGCGCGCGAGTGGACCATGACGGCAATCTCATCGCAGGGCTGATTCAGAAACGGCCGGTAGCGTATCAACTTGCCGCGGACGGATCCAGGATTTCCGTGGCGAGCCGGTATCGCAAGAATGCCGACGGCAGTTATGGCTTTGTGCTCGGCGCCTACGATCACGATCGCGCTCTGGTGATCGATCCCGTGCTGACATTTTCGTTATATCTGTCCGGTTCGAATCAAGACGTCGCTCAGACCATCGGCCTAGACCGGATCGGGTTCTTGTGGGTGGCCGGCACCACGTATTCCACCAACTTCCCCAACGGGAGCGCCTTCCAAACTAAGCAGGGCGGCGGGACGGACATCTTCGTCACGAAGATCGATCCGAATGCAAAAGCCGGCCATCAGATTGTCTTCTCCAGTTATCTGGGCGGAGGGACGAATGATACGCTCGGCGGAATGGCGGTTGGCCCGAACGGCGATGTGTATCTGACCGGAACTACATTTTCCGCGGATTTCCCCATGGTCAACGCGGCGCAAACGGTGCTGGGGGGCACCAACGACGCATTCGTCGCCTGGATCAATTCCTCGCGCAAGCTGGGCTATTCGACGTTTCTCGGCGGCAAGGGCGACGAGACCGGGTTAGGCGTTACGTTCAATTCGGAAAACGAAATCTTCGTGACCGGCGGCACCGATTCCACGGATTTTCCAACCGGAGCGCCGCTGCAAAGCGCCACCGGCGGAAGAGATGATGCTTACGTTGCCGAGTATAAGCCGTCGCTTTCCGGTGCAGCGACGCTGGTGTACTCCACGTACCTGGGCGGCAGCAACTTTGACATTGGCCGCGCCATTGCGCTCGCGCCGGATGGAACCATTTGGGTCACGGGTGGAACCTACTCGTTCAATTTTCCGATGAAGGGAAATTCGTACGACAAAACCTACGGCGGAGGCGGCGATGCGTTTGTCGCGCACATCAAGCCTTCGGGTGGATCGAGCGGGCTTCTCTACTCGTCGTTCCTGGGCGGCTCCGATCAGGAAGAAGCTTCCAGCATCGTTGTGGATGCGCAGGGACAAGTGATTATCAGCGGCTGGACCATTTCGTCCGACTACCCGGTGACATCCACCGCGCTGCAGACCAAGTATGGCGGCAGCGGAAATGGCTTCTTGAGCATCCTGGACACGACAAAAAATCCGCAGTTGACTTACTCCACCTACATCGGGGGCACCGGTCCGACCATTCCATCCGATCTGAAGCTGGATGCCGAGGGCAACTTATACCTCACCGGGATGACGCTCGCCGGCGATCTTCCGACTACCGCGAATGCGGCCCAGCCGAAGTGGGACGGCTCCGAAGATGCTTTCGCGCTGGTTTTGAATCCGGCGGGTGGGGTGAAATATATGACTTACCTGGGCAGCGATGGACTGCAAGTCGGGTACGGAATCGCGTTCGATGGCAAGGACAATATCTACGTGGTGGGTTACACGAGCGGACCAATCTTTAAGGCGCTCAAGGGCGTCACGAAAACGTCTGCTGCAGGGAAAGTGGACGGCTTCGTAGCCGGCATCAGCATCAAATAATCCGGTGACAGGATACCCAAATCCCGATTTCCGGGCTCAGGTTCGGAACATTAAATTGGGAATTGAGTATCCTGTCACCGGTTTTTTCTTAATCGGCGTCACCACCGCTCACTTTTAACACGGCTAAAAACGCCTCCTGCGGGATCTCTACCTTGCCCACCCGCTTCATGCGCTTCTTGCCTTCCTTCTGTTTCTCTAGCAGCTTGCGCTTGCGCGTGATGTCGCCGCCGTAGCACTTGGCCAGGACGTTCTTACGCATCGCCGGGATGGTCTCGCGCGCCACAACTTTGTTCCCAATGGCTGCCTGCAGCGCCACTTCGAACATCTGCCGCGGGATCAGCTTGCGCAGCCGTTCGATCAGCATCTTGCCGCGCTCGTAGGCAAAATCCTTGTGCACGATGATGGTCAGCGCATCCACCGGCTCACCGGCCACCAGCACGTCCAGCTTCACCATCGGCGACACGCGATATCCCGAGAAATGATAATCGAGCGACGCATATCCGCGCGACGCCGATTTCAGCCGATCGTAAAAATCCAGCACGATCTCGTTCAGCGGCAATTCATACAGCAGCATCACGCGACCCGTGCCGATGTATTCGAACTTCTTCTGCTTCCCGCGCTTTTCTTCGAGCAGCTTCAGGATCTCGCCGACATACTCCTCGCGCGTAATCACCGTCGCGTCGATGATCGGCTCTTCGATCTGCTTGATCTCGGTGGGATTCGGAAACTTGGTGGGATTCTCCACCTCGATCACGACATCGTCCGATCTGGTAATCCGATACCGCACGCCCGGCGCGGTGGTAATCAAATCGATTTCGAACTCGCGCTCCAACCGCTCCTGCACGATTTCCAGATGCAGCAATCCCAGGAACCCGCAGCGGAATCCGAATCCGAGCGCGACAGAATTCTCCGGCTCGAAACTAAAAGCGCTATCGTTCAACCGCAGCTTTTCCAGCGCCTCGCGCAGCCGGCCATGCTCGTGCGATTCCACCGGATACAATCCGGCGAACACCATCGCCTTGATTTCCTGGAAGCCCGGCAGCGGCTCCTCCGCCGGATTCGCCGCGTCCATAATGGTGTCGCCGATCTTGGCATCGGAAACCGTTTTGATGTTGGCGAACAGAAATCCCACTTCGCCGGCGGATAACTCGTCGCATGGGATCGGCTTCGGCGATTGATACCCGAGCCCTTCCACATCGTGCATGGTGTTGTTCGACCACAGCTTGATCTTCTGCCCTTTGCGCAGCCGGCCATCCAGCACGCGCGCGAGAATGATCACGCCGCGATACGGATCGAACCAGGAATCGAAGATCAGCGCGCGCAGCGGGGCATCCGGTGACCCTTTCGGCGCAGGCACCAGATGCACAATCGCTTCCAGCACTTCCTGGATGCCAATTCCCTGCTTCGCGCTCACCAGAATGGCATCGGACGCCGGAAGCCCGATCACCTGCTCAATCTGCTCGCGAATCCGCTCCGGCTCGGCCGACGGCAGATCGATCTTGTTGATCACCGGAATAATTTCCAGATTGTTTTGCAGCGCGAGATAGGTATTCGCCAGCGTCTGCGCCTCCACGCCCTGCGATGCGTCGACGACCAGCAGCGCGCCTTCGCAAGCCTGCAAGCTGCGCGAGACTTCGTAAGTGAAATCCACGTGACCTGGAGTGTCTATGAGGTTGAGCTGATAATCCTGACCGTCGGAAGCGCGATAATCCAGCCGAACGGCGTGCGCCTTGATGGTGATGCCACGCTCGCGTTCCAGGTCCATGGAATCCAGCACTTGTTCCATCATTTCGCGC
>DATGIH010000526.1:0-84986 GCA_035295865.1 Bryobacteraceae bacterium | reverse complement strand
CTTCCAGCGACTGGTAAATTATGGAATCGAAGCTCGAAGATCTAGTCGATCGTCTCAAAGCGGCCCATCAGGATCGCTTGGTCTCCGTGATCCTCTTCGGATCGGCCGCATCCGGCGACCATCACGGCGAATTTTCGGATCTGAACGTTCTGTGCGTCCTTACGCGTGTTACTCCCGCTGAACTCAGTGCCTCGGAACCCATTTTCAAATGGTGGCGCGACGGCAATCCATCGCCATTGCTGCTGAGCGAAGAAGAAGTCCGCACTTCCACCGACTGCTTCCCGATCGAGTTCCATGACATGCAGGAGCGGCGGCAGGTGCTGTTCGGCAAGGATGTCATCGCGACGCTCGAGATCGACCGATCGTTTTATCGGGCGCAGGTGGAGCACGACCTTCGCGCGAAGTTGCTGCGGCTGCGTCAGAAAGCGGCTGGAACACTGGCCGACAAGCCCGCGCTGTTACGATTGATGATGGAATCGGCATCTACGTTTCTCGTGCTTGCCCGGCATGCTCTGTTGCTTTCGGGCGTCGAAACCGGCTGGCAGAAGCGCGACGTTTCTAAGAATTTGACCTCTCTGCAGGTGGATGCAACGCCCTTCGAAACCCTGCTCGATCTGCGCGAGCGCAAGAAGAAGCCGGGCGACGTGGATGTGGACTGGTTGTTCGCGAATTATCTGAAACAGATTGAATCCGTGGTGGCGCACGTCGACCGCCTGGAGAAATGAGGAAGAAATGAAGATCGCGCTGGTAGCATTGGGCGTCGTGGTCGTGATTGTTTTGGGGGTTTTCGGCTGGCTGATGGGAGAAAAGAACGGCCTGGTGACGGAGCGCGAATCCGTAACCGCGGCCTGGTCGCAAGTCGATGTAGCGCTGCAACGCCGCGCCGATCTGATTCCGAACCTAGTCGAAACCGTGAAGGGCTTTGCCAAGCAGGAGCAAGCCGTGATCAAGGAAGTAACGGATGCCCGGGCGGCGCTGGGCGGCGCGCGCAATCCGCAGGAAAAGATCCAAGCTAATTCTCAGTTGGATAGCGCGTTGAGCCGGTTGCTGGTTGTCGTGGAGAACTATCCGCAGCTGAAGTCCAACGAAAACTTCCTCCGATTGCAGGATGAACTCGCAGGCACCGAAAACCGCATCGCGGTTGAGCGCCGCAAATATAACGACACCGTGCAGCGCTACAACACCGATATCGAGTTGTTTCCGAAAAGTATTGCAGCCAGTATGTTCGGATTCCATCGCAACGACGCTTATTTCAAGACGGAACCAGGAGCCCGAACCGCGCCCAAGGTCGCGTTTTGAAAATAGCCGGCTATCCGCTGTGATAATATAAAACCTCCCGGAAATTAAGTCTTGGATTGGTCGCGCCGGCAGCCGTGCTGCTGGGCGAATTATTGACCATTCTCGGAGGTAGTAGCGTGCGCAAGCTTGGCTTTATTCTGTTCAGCCTTTCCCTGTCCCCTCTCGCTTTTAATCAAAATCTCCGCCCGATCGACGTCGCATGGCTTCCCATCACCGACGCCGAGCGCAACATGAAAGCCCCGGTCGTCGAAAAAGACGCGGGCGTGGAAGCGATCTTTTGGCGAGTCCACGTGCGTGACGAATTGCTTGGATCGCGCGAATTGCAGCGCGTTTTCTATCATTACGTTCGATTGAAAATCTTCGATGAAAAGGGCAAGGAGAAGGCTTCCACCATCGATTTGCCGCTTGGCGATAAGGACGCTATCGTCACGCTTCACGGGCGCACTGTCAAAGCCGATGGAACCGAGATCGAGCTGAAAAACGACAGCGTGTTCGAGCGCGACGTGGTTCGCGCCGGAAGATCGCGTTATCGCGTGAAATCGTTCGCCATGCCCGGCGTCGAACCCGGGGCAATCGTGGAATATCGCTGGAAAGAAATCCGGAGCGAACCATCGGTGATGTACACCCGCCTGCAGTTCCAGCGAGAATTTCCTGTGCAAAAGGTCACGTACTTTATTTACCCCTTGTCGCAGCGCTACACGACGTACAAAATGTTCTCCACTCCGTTCAACTGCAAACCATCGCCATTGAAGACGGAAGATGATGATTTTGTATCCACCACGCTCGAAAACGTTCCTGCCTTCCACGAGGAACCAATGATGCCCGGCGAGGCGAACGTCCGGCCGTGGTTGCTTTTGATGTATCGTGACAACGGCAAATTACAAGAGCCGGACAAGTATTGGGCTAACGCCGGCAAAGAAATGTATAACGACTTTTTTAAACACGCCATCAAACCGAACGATGAAATCAGACAAGCAGCGGCCGCCGCCACCGAAGGCGTATCGGCGGACGCGCTGAAGATCGGAGCTTTGATCCGATACATCCGCAAAAATATGCGCGACCTGTTCAGCGCCAAGGTCACCGAGCCCGAGCGCGCCAAGATTCTGAAGGAACTCCGGGAGCGCTCGCGAACCGCTCCCGAGATTTTGAAAAGCGGTATCGCTACGCCCAACGAATTGAACATGCTGTTCGCTTCCATGGCTTCGTGTGTTGGCTTGGAAACTCGTCCGGCCTGGGTCGCCGATCGGGCGGATCTGGTTTTTTCTACCGGCTTGGCGGATAAGTATTTTTTGCCCAATCTGGATATGGCGGTGCAGATCGGCGGCAAATGGGGCCTGCACGATGTCAGTGCGCGGTTGCTTCCTTCCAACATGGTTTCCTGGCGGGAGGAAGGTATGAAGGCTCTGCTTAGCGATCCAAAGAATCCTGTGTTCATCGATTCGCTGCTTTCTCCGCCGGAAGCCTCCACTGCGGTGCGTTCCGCGAAGCTTACGCTCTCAGAGGATGGAACCTTGGAAGGCGATATCGATCAACGATACTCCGGCCACGTCGCACTGGACCATCGAGTGGAAATGAAGGACGAAGAGGAGACTGCGCGCATCGAGGCGCTTAAAAAGGAATTTACCGCAGTCTTTCCCGATTCAGAAGTCTCGGACCCGAAAATCGAAAACGCCGACGATCCGGAAAAGCCGTTGAAGATGAGCTGTCACATCAAGATTCCTGGGTACGCTCAGCGAACCGGTAAGCGGCTCTTGATCCAGCCGTTGCTTTTTCAACGCGGCGTAGCGCCGTTGTTCTCCGCGGCAGAGCGCCGATATTCGGTGAGTTTCCGATATGCGTGGCTCGAGCAGGACACTGTTTCCATCACTCTTCCCACCGGCTTCGCGCTGGATAACGCGGGAAATCCTGGCTCCTACGACTTTGGACAACCGGGCTCCTATCAATTAAAAATGTCTGTCAAAGATGGCCGGGAGTTCGTCGTCTTCCGCGAGCTTGTTTTCGGCAAAGGAGGTTTTCTCACTTACGACCTCAAGCAATATCCGGCATTGAAAGGCGTTTTCGATGAAATCCACCGGCGCGACGATGTGACCATTTCACTGAAGCAGGCGCCCACCCAGGCTTCACAATGAAGGCCGCACTGCTTCTTTTGTTAGCAAGCGGGCTTTCGTTCGCTAAAGATATCCCAGCTTGGGTGCGCGATATCGGCGCGCAACCGGTGAAAGCCGAGTATCCAGCCAAAGTCACGCGAGTTGAGCTTCTACAAGAAGAACGACTGGCCGTGGATCCCGACGGCAAACGCGTCATGACGGAACGCCGCGTCATCAAGATCCTCAAGGCCAGCCCGCATGCTCCCGTCGCGTTTCGCGAATACAACACCAAAGCCGGCCGCATTCGGGATTTTCGCGCGTGGCTGCTGCTTCCTTCGGGAAAGGAGATCGAATATACAAAAGATCGGATCGTGGATGTGGCGATGACCAACGATAAGACGCCCTACGACGAAGAGCGCGCCAAGATGATCGAGTGCGACAAGGATTCTCCGGCAGGTTCGATTTTCGCTTACGAGGTTACCGAAGAAGAATCCACCATCTTTACGACCCAGCCTTATTACTTTCAGGAGGCCGATCCGGTTTTGGTCTCGCGCTTCATTTTGTCGCTGCCGCCGTCCTGGGAAGCGCGCGGAACTCTCTTCAATCACGCCGATGTTGCGCCGAAAGTAGAGGGCACCACATTTACATGGGAACTGCACGATCTGCCTCCGATGGCAGATGAAGAAGAGCATAGCCCCAGGTTCTACGCGATTGCGCCTCGCTTGGGCGTCACCTATTTCCCCACCAATGCGCGCAAACCGGAGCTCGTTCCGTTGAAAGATTGGCACAGCGTCTCGGCCTGGCAGGCCGGATTTGCCGATCCATCCGCTGAAGCCACGCCGCCGATTCATGCAAAATCCGAGGAGTTGACTCGTCAGGCAAAAACAGAGATTGAAAAGATCCGCGCCATCGCCGCTTTCGTGCAGCAAACAAATTACGTTTCGGTGGACTTGAACGTCATGCATGGCGGCGGATATATTCCGCATCCGGCCACCCAAGTTCTCGCGAAGAATTACGGCGATTGCAAGGACAAAGCCGCGCTCATGCGCGCCCTGTTGAAAGCGGCCGGCATGGATTCTTATGAAGTGGCGATCTTTTCGCGCGACCGCTATTACGTTCACCCCGAATGGCCATCCGCCATGCAATTCAATCACGCGATCGTCGCGGTGAAGGTATCGCCTGAAACCAATCTTCCCACTGTGATGGATGTTCCAAAAATGGGCCGGCTCTTGATTTTCGATCCCACCGATCCGGTAACGCCCGTGGGTGGTTTGCCGCGCGAGGAGCAGGGCAGCTACGCACTGGTAGAAGCCGGATTGGATGGTGATCTCGTAAAAATGCCGCAGCTTCCTTCAGCCACCAATCGCATCGAGCGCGCCGTGGAAGTGGAGTGGAACCAAAGCGGCCACTTGGTGGGACACATGGTGACGAAGTATTTCGGGCAATCCGGTTCGATGATGCGCTATAGCTCACAACACACGGCTCCCGATGAATTCAAGCGCAATCTCGAGCACTCCTTCTCGCGACGGTTGGGAAGCGTAACGTTGGACAAGATCACGCCCACGGATCACGTCCAGGACGATTCGTTCGAGGTGGCGGTGGACTTCACCGTGCTTCAGTTCGGACAGCTCATGCAAGGCCGCATGTTGCTCTTCAAACCTGGCATGCTGGTGCCGGATCCGGAATATCTGTTCCCCAGCAAAGAACGTAAATTGCCGGTGAAGTTATCCTCGCGCGCTCGCCAGGATGTCGTCACCGTCAAGACGCCCGCCGGTTTCGCCGTGGATGAAATGCCCGATCCGGCTCAAGTGGAGGCTGCATACGGAACATATCGGGCATCCTGGAAAGCGGTTGGGCAGAGCATCCATTTCGAGCAGTCGCTCGAAACCAAAGATGCACTCGCCGACGTGGCGGAATATCCGCGCGTCAAGGATTTCTTCGACAAAGTGGCAGGCGGCCAAGCTGCGCCGGTTGTGTTGGTGAAGCAGTAGCGCACGCACTCTTGCGTGCCGCGTCGCCACTCATGGCGACGCATGAGTGTTTCTCATGAATCGATGATTCATCCACAGGGATGAAAACGCATCGTGGGGCGGACCCCCCGGTCCGCGCGAGTCCCCCTGGACTCGCCCCTCGTAGAAGCCGACGAGGGCGTCGGCTGCGGACCTGGGGGTCCGCCCCACCAGTGTTTTCGACGGTGCGAACACGGCACGTTAAGAACGTGCGCCGCGGGAAAGCGATCGAATTTGGTTCTGTTTAAACGGCGCTCGGGCGCCGATGATTCGCGCGCGTCGCTTGCTCGAAAGCGTGCGCCATCTGCAGCACGCTGAACTCATCCCGATGGCGTCCGACAATTTGTAAGCCTACCGGCAGGCCGTCTGGTGAGGTGTAACCGCTCGGCATGGAAATCGCCGGATTCTCGAGAATCGAAATCAGCCAGCAGCATTTCATCCATTGCGTATAATTCTCAAGCCGCACGCCGTCCACTTCCATGACATACGGCAGTGTGACGTCGAACGGAGGAACTTGCGTGGCGGGCGCGATGAAGTATTCGTACTTCTCCATGAAGATCCGCATGTTGTCCCACGCCTTGCTGTGCAGTGTTTGCGCGTGCGCGATGTCGGCGGCCGAGAGTTTCAAACCGCGCTCCACCTCCCAGATCACG
The DNA here is from genome assembly GCA_035295865.1 of Bryobacteraceae bacterium. GTDB lineage: Bacteria > Acidobacteriota > Terriglobia > Bryobacterales > Bryobacteraceae > Palsa-89. The sequence continues at coordinate 78,938 of DATGIH010000526.1, read as the reverse complement.
GTGTCCTTCACCTGATCGCGATGATTCTTCACCAGTTCGGCGTAAGAAGATGCATAGCCCCAAGCGCGCAGGGTGTCGTAAGCTTCGCCGGCGCCGGTAAAATCAGGCTCGGCCTGCTCCACGACGCATCCGAGATTTTCGAAGGCCTTGCGATGCGCATCCACCGCCGCGCGGATTCTCGGATCGAACGGTAGCCCGCCCATATCCTTGAACCACGCGACACGCACGCCTTTGAAATTGCGTTCCAGATTTCCGGCAAAGCGCGCCCCTGGCTCGGTGATGGAAATCGGACAGCGCGCATCCGGACCCGCCATCACGCTCAGCAGCAGGGCCGCGTCGGCCACTGTTCGTCCCATGGGCCCTGCTACTCCTAAGGTCGCCCAGGCGTTTCCAATCGCCGAATGCGGGACACGCCCAGGCGCGGTGCGGAATCCAACTACGCTGCAAAATGCAGCGGGATTTCGCAACGATCCGCCGCTGTCGCTGCCGTCGGCGATCGGAAGCATGCCGCACGCCAAGCTCACCGCCGCTCCGCCGCTGCTTCCGCCGCAGGTTTTCGTAAGATCGTACGGATTCCTGGTGGCGCCGAACACTTGATTAAATGTCTGCGATCCGGCCCCGAATTCCGGCGTGTTGGTTTTGCCCACCGCAATGGCTCCGGCCCGTTTGATGCGCTCCACCAGAATCGCGTCCTGTTTCGGGACGTTATCTTTGAACACTGGCGATCCATAGGTAGTGCGGATGCCCGCCGTTTCTACCAGATCTTTATGAGCGGTGGGCAATCCGTGCAGCGGACCGAGCGTCGCGCCGTGAGCTTGCGCTTCGTCCGCCTTGCGCGCGTTTTCACGCGCCTGATCCGCGACCAGCGTCACGATCGCATTCACTTTCGGATTCAAACGATCAATTTGCTTTAGATGCGCGTCCATCGCTTCGCGCGCACTCAGCTTCTTGCGCCGGATCAGCGAAGCCATGTCCACCGCGCTCAAAAAGCAGATGTCCGGCGTTTCCCCAGCGAGAAGCGGTGTTGCGGCGGCCGCGCCAAGGATCTGACCGGCCTGTCTGCGCGTGATGGATGGATCGGCCATGAAGGATTCTAACACGTGATATACGTGAAGAAAGATGCGAAACGGGGTATTCTGCGCGGCTTCGTGCTTACTGGGCTTCATGGCGCAGAGTTCCGGCGCCGATCTCACCAAAGAACAACTGCTCGATCATTGGGCTGCCGCGCTCGGCGGGCGCGAAAAACTCCAAAAGCTGCGCGCGGTTCACACGCAAGGAACCATCGAAACCGGCGGCGTAAAAGGCACGTTCGAGCGTTGGAGTACGTGGCGCGGCGAATTTCACATGACCATCGATCTGGGCGGCGCCATTCACCAGGAGAACATCTTCGACGGCAAGCAAGGCTGGGCGATGGATGCGAGCGGATCGGTGCACGACTTGTCCGGCGGCAATCTGCGGAGCGCGATTTCGAGCGCTTATGAGGCGAGCGAGTCCTTCTTTTTTGCGGGACGGCTGGCAGGCGAGATTGTTTTTATCGGCCGGGATGCGGCGCAATTCGCTTATGTGATTCGGCTCGAACCGGCGGGAGGAAATCCGGTGACGGTTTTCCTTGACGAAAACACCTTGCTGCCGAAGCGCGAAGAAACAATGGGACCGCTCGGCAACAAACGCACGCTCACAATCGTGGACTGGCTCGATTCGGACGGGATCAAGTTTCCCGCGCGCACCGTGCAATCGTCCGGAGATGCGAAGTTCGATATCACTACAACGGTCGAGCGCGTAGACACTAATCCAACGCTCGCGGCGAATTTGTTCACAAGGCCAGCCGAGGCGGCGGCGCAGTTTCGGTTCGCGAACGGCGCGCATCAAACTACGGTTCCCGTGGAGGTTTACGGCGAGCATATCTTTCTTCCGGTGCGCGTCAATGGCGAGATGGGTTGGTTTTTCCTGGATAGCGGGGCAGGAAGCTCGGTCGTCACCAAAGAATTCGCGCAGAAGATTCAATTGGCGTCGAATGGCGCCATGCGGGCCGTCGGCGCGAACGGCGCCACCAGTCTTGCGATCGCGAAAAACGTGGTCCTCGGTTTGCCGAACCTCGATTTTCCTTTGCCGAGCGTAACAGTGTTGGACTCCGCGGCGGCATTGCCGTCACTCGGCCGCGAATGGAATGGCCTGCTGGGTTACGACGTCTTCAGCCGATTGGTGGTGCGCGTCGATTACCAGCGTAAGCAAGTCACGTTCGCGGATCCTGCGTTCTTCGATCCGCAAAAACCCGCGGCTTCCCTCCCTTTGAGTTTTCTCGGAAACTGGCCGCTCGTCCCGGTCAAGATCGTTCTGCCCAGCGGGAGTCCCATCGAAACGAAGTGCTTCCTCGATACCGGTGCGGGCGGCCTCATGCTGTCGAACTCATTCGCCGCGGCAAACGCATTAACATCCACGAACGGTGCGGGCTCTATTCTCGGCACTGCAGGCGAAACGAAACGCGTCGGCATTGTCATTGCGGAGCTTCAGCTCGGGCCGTATGTATTGCGCGATCTCAACGCTGGCCTCGCGCCCGGCGCGAAGGAAGGAGCGCTCGCAAGTCCCGATATCGGTGCGTTGGCAGGCGGAGAAATCCTGCGGCGATTCGTGGTCACGTTCGATTATCCGCATCACCGCGTTCTGTTGGAGCCGGCACCTGAGTGAAACCTCCTAAGCTTCCGAACTTTTTCATAGCCGGCGCGCCGAAGTCTGGCACAACTTCCCTCTATCACTATTTAGATCAGCATCCGGATATCCACATGAGCCGCATCAAGGAGCCGAACTATTTCGCTTCCGAGATTCGCCTGGAAAACTTCAGTGAATGGCTGCGGCCGCGCGCGGAAAAAGATGGGCCCACGCTGCGTGCGTACTTGAACGGGCCGATGCGCGAGAAGCGGTTCGGCGGAATGGTCACCGAATGGTCCGATTATTTGCGATTGTTCCGCAAAGCCGAGGACCAGAAGGCCATTGGAGAAGCGAGCGTTTGCTATCTCTGGTCGGAATCGGCCGCGGCAAATATCCGGCGCGATCTCCCGAAGGCACGGATCATTTTGATCTTGCGCAATCCGGTGGACATGGTCTTCTCGATGTACCTGCACAACCGAAGAAGCGAGGGATCGAGTCTCTCGTTTGGCGAGGCGATCCAAAAAGGGCTGGAGCAGCGCGGCGGCGGATTCGATATTTTCCACCCGTTCCTCGATCTCGGTCTTTATCACGATCAGGTCAAACGCGTGCTCGACGTTTTTCCAAAAGAGCAAGTCCGCATCTATTGGTACGAGGAGTACAAGTCGAAACCGCTGCGAATGCTGGCGGACATTTTTCGCTTCCTGGAAGTGGACACGCGCTTCCGCCCGGACATGTCGCGGCGGTATCTGGAAGCTGGCGCGCCGGCTGTGGCGATGGAGTCCGCCGATCGAGCGTTCTTAAGTAATTTCTATCGCGCCGATGTCGAAAAGCTTGGCGCCTTGCTGAAGCGCGATCTTTCAAGTTGGTGCGGCGTATAATGAGTGATCCATGAACATCACTCGACGCGAATGGGGGCTGGCCGCTGCCTGTTGGGCGGAGATCTTGCGCGCCCAGCCTGCTCCCTCGAACCAGTTCGTTTGGTTCAACGCGGCGGACGCGGGGGAAATCAAAACCATCGCGGATCAGATTATTCCAGCCGATGGCGGGCCAGGCGCGGAATCCGCGAACGTAATTCTGTTCATCGATCGCTCGCTCGCCGGCTTCGATCAAGACAAGCAGCAGCTCTACAGAACTGGCCTCGCGCAAACCCAAGCCAAACGCGCGGAGATGTTTCCTGGATCCACCTCCATCACGAGCTTGTCAGATGACCAGAAGATCGCGTTGCTGAAAGCGATTGAGAAAACGGATTTCTTTCAACAGGTCCGGCAGCACACGATTCTCGGATTCTTCGGCCAGCCGGAGGGAATCAAGTTCCTGGGCGTCGAGCATCGGATGACCTGGGAACCGCCGTTCGGCTACTACGACGCGGAGATCTCGAAATGAGCATGGCGCAATTTCGTCCGGCCGAAACGGTGGATTTCATCGTGGTCGGTATCGGAGCAGCCGGCGGTGTAATGGCGAAGGAGCTATCCACCGCAGGCTTCCGTGTAGTCGCGCTGGAACAGGGACCGTGGCGCCATGAAAAAGATTTCAAGCATGACGAAGTCGCCGTGATGTTCCGCGCCGGACTTACCAATAATCCGAAGAAGCAGCTCAATACTTTTCGCAAAACGCCGTCGGACCAAGCCGTGCAGCAACAAGCCGTGGAGTACGGCTGCATGGTGGGTGGCGGATCGGTCCACTTCACGTCGAACTATTGGCGCTTTCATCCGGAAGATTTTCGTGAACGATCAACGCTCGGCGCCATTCCCGGCGCGGATCTGCGCGACTGGCCCATTACGTACGACGATCTCGAACCGTACTACACGAAAGCCGAGTGGGACCTAGGCATTTCCGGACTTGGCGGATCGAACCCCTTCGATGGACCGCGCAGCAAGCCATATCCGTTGCCGCCGATGCCGGTGAAATCGTCCGGCGTATTGTTTGAGCGCGGCGCGAAAAAGTTGGGACTGCATCCTTTCCCCGCTCCGGTTGCTGTTCTATCGCAGCAATATAAAGGACGTGCAGGCTGCGTCCACTGCGGGTACTGCGAGGCGTTCGGATGCGAAGTGGGCGCGAAATCGAGCACGCTGGCTGCCGTGATTCCGGCTGCCGTGAAAACCGGACGCTGCGAGATTCGTCCGAACTCGTATGCGCGCAAAATCGAAACAGGAAAGGACGGCCGCGTCACCGGCGTCATCTATTTCGACGCGGACGGCCGTGAAGTTTTCCAGCGCGCCAAAGCAGTTGTGGTTTGCGCGAATGGCGCCGAGACTCCGCGCCTGTTGCTGATGTCCAAGTCGAACGCTTTTCCCGATGGCCTGGGAAACTCGCACGGCAACGTCGGAAAATATTTGATGTTCGACAACGGCGGACTCGCGTTCGGATTGTTCGATCATCCGTTAAACGAATACAAGAGCGTCGTAGTGACGCGCGTACTGCACGATTTTTACCGTACCGATCCGAAGCGTGGTTTTTACGGAGGCGGTGGACTCGACAGCCGCATGGATTACTATCCGGCCGGTTACGCGATCGGCGGTATGCCGCCCGATGGTCCGCAGTGGGGTTCGGAATGGAAACGAAATCTCGCGCAATATTACACGCACTGCGGCGGGAGTCTCGGGCACGTCAGTTGCCTTGCGGTGGAACAGAACAGTATTTCACTGGATGACAAAGTGAAGGACGCCTGGGGATTGCCCGCGCTGCGTGTGACGTTCAAGAATCATCCGGATGATTTGAAAGCGGCGGATTTTCTGATCGAGCGGCAGAAAGAAATTCTGCTGGCCGCCGGCGCGACGAAAGTCTGGCACGATCCCACCACGCTCGGGGAAACGTCATACTCCCGGCACCTGATGGGAAGCTGCCGCATGGGCGACGATCCGAAGTTGAGCGTGGTGAACAAGTGGAATCGCGTGCACAACGTTCCCAACTTGTATTTAGTGGACGGCAGCAGCCTGGTAACCTGCGCCCGCCAACAACCCACCGCGACGATCCAGGCTCTAGCCTACCGCCTAGCCGATCATCTGCAAAAGGGAAGTGGCGCAACTCTCTGAGTTGCGAATTTACTGAGTCCGGACAGTGGGATACTTGATCCCTAACTGCTCCAGGTATGTTTTGTACTTCTTCGAATCGTAGTAGAACGGCTTCATCAGCGGCCGGTACTTCTCCATCCGCTTTTCGTTCAGCCAAATCGCGGGCTTATCTTCGGGACGCATCAGCGGCGTGTACTTCACGTCTTTGGTCTGAACATTCTTGTAGTAATCCCAGGCCTGCTGCACCAGATCCGGATGCGTCAGCAGATCGAGCATCGTCATCGCCTGCACTTTCGCGCCTGCGACCGCGCCTTTGTGCGCGATTGGCGTCGCCATCGCGATCGCGTCAGCCCAATTGTGGCCGGGCATATTCGGGATGTTCGACGGGAACCAAAGCGTGACGGTCGGCACGGTCCACGAAATGTCGCCGATGTCGTCTGAACCGCCGCCCATCTTCTCTTCCTCTTTCGGAGGCGGTTTCTGTTCGTCGATCTTGGTCGCCAGACCCTCCTCTTTCACCTTCAGCTCTTTTTGGATCGCCTTCGCCAGTTTCTGATCGTCCTCCGTCCACGTCGGCAGTCCGACTTGCTTGATGTTCGCGTACATGGCTTCCGCGATCGGCTTATTCATATGCACGGGCCATGCCTCGCCGAGAACGCGCTCGGTGAACGTCGTGTCGGTCATCAATGTCGCGCCTTGCGCCATCTTGTCGCCGATCTCCCACAGTCCTTTGATGTGCGGATAATCCAGCTCGCGGAAGTAATACCAGACGGCGGCCGTTGGAGGCACCACGTTCGGCTGATCGCCGCCATCGGTGATCACGTAATGCGACCGCTGCTGCAAGCGCAGATGCTCGCGGCGGAAGTTCCACCCGGAGTCCATCAGTTCTACCGCGTCGAGCGCGCTGCGTCCGCGCCAGGGAGCTCCCGCGCTGTGCGAACTCTCGCCTTTGAACAGATACTCTACGGAAACCAATCCGCTGCCGAGCGTTTCACCCCAAGGCGCGTTGAATTTGCTGCTGACGTGCGAGAAGAGCGTGACATCGACGTCTTTGAAATATCCGGCGCGGACGTAATACGCTTTCGATCCGAGCAGCTCTTCGGCGACCCCCGGCCAGATCTTGATGGTGCCTTGAATGTGCTCGCGTTCCATGAGCCGCTTCACCGCGAGCGCCGCCACGATATTCACCGCTTGCCCCGAATTGTGACCCTCGCCGTGTCCGGGCGCGCCTTCGACCAGCGGATCGTGATACGCCACGCCGGGCTTCTGTGAAGCTTGCGGGATGCAATCGATATCGGAGCCGAGCGCAATCACCGGCTTGCCCGATCCCCAAGTGGCCATCCACGCGGTGGGAATTCCGGCGATGCCGCGCTCCACGGTGAATCCTTCCGCTTCGAGCATGGTCGTCAAGTATTTCGAGGTTTCGTATTCCTGAAAGCCGAGCTCGCCGAAGCTGAAGATGGTGTCCACCATGATCTGCACCTGATCGCGCATGGCGTCGATCTGGCCGGCGAGATCGGCCTTCATGGCTTTGTCTTTGGCGGATTCGGCGGCGCCGAGAATCGCGGCGGTGAGCGCGATTAGGAAAGCAGCTTTACGGATTGGCATCCGTGCATTGTAACGAAGATCGGGCGTTTACGGGCGGCGGCGCTTGCTTAAAAGCACGATTCCCGCGAAAGCGCAGAACAGCAGGGTGGCCTGCGCTGGTTCGGGAACAGGATTTGTGGCGGGCGTGATGGTAATCGTGCCGTCCGTTGTGGTGAAGTCAAGACCGTTGCCGTTGGTATCGGAAAGGCCAGTCGTGGGCGATGCCTCGAAGGTCACAGCGAACGGGCCAGGAGTGGCGCCGTTCGCAATGTCAAACATAATGCGGCCTACTCCAACGGTCACACCGGCTCCGACGCTGGCCCCTACCAAGCTGGCTGATGCGTCAGCAGCCTCCACCGTTTGACCGGGTAGAGAGTTCGTGTAAAGCGTGAATCCGTTCATGTCGTCGAACGAATCTCCAGCAAAAATGTAGGGAGCTGTCGTGGAGGTATCCGCGTTAGTGAACGTGATATCGGTATTCGCCGTCGTGATGCCGAATGAGAAGCTTCCTACGGTGACCGTCGATGCTCCGAGATTTTTCAACAGGACGTCGAAAACGTTTCCAGTCGAACCTGCTTGGGCGGTGATGACCGGATCGAGGCTAAAGATGAAGTCCGCGCGTAGCGGCGTCGAAGAAATCAGCAGAGCAGCGAACGCAGGCACCAATAATCCAAGCCGGAAGTATTGCATTTTATTTTTCATGACAGTCTCCGTTCAGTCCTCACTGCTGGGAATTACCAATTCTGGTACGGGCGATGTTGACATCGGTCGCATTCACCACACCATCGCCATTCAAATCCGCGAAGATGTTATAAGGAGCGTGCGTAGCGTTGTTGACCAATGTTAGGTCGCTCGCATTCACTACACCATCTCCATTGAAATCGCCATACAAAACGCTGAAGGACTGACTAAACCCAGCCCCTCCCGACAACGCGTTGCCCGCAGCGTCCTTGATTGCATTGGGTCCGCTGCCGGCGAGCGTGGTGCTGAGTGTAGCATTGGTGATCGCCGGGAAGGTCCAGGTTAGGGTGGATGTTCCGAGGCCAGACAACCCCGTGGCGGAAATCCCGCCAAGGCTCGCCGCGTTTGCGGTGGCGATTGGCTTCGAAAATACTACGGTGACTCCCGTCACGCTCCAAGGAAGATGCGTGGTGCGCGATGCGCCAGTCAGGTTGTACGCCTGGCTGCCGAAATCCACCGAGTAACTGACCACCGTCGGCGATGTCGTGTCGATCACGATGTTTTTATTCGCTCCCAACGACCCCGCCGCACCAGGCGTAGGCAGTGTCAGGACCGCGGCCGTGCCGCTGGTGTCTTGGATGGTTCCGCCGTTGAGCGACAGCGCGCTAGTCGAGGTAGCATCCAGGCGCGAACTATTTTGACCGGCTGCGACCGTATAAATGAACGACAAATTCGCCGATCCCGATCCGGAGCTGAAGCTGGCAGTTCCGCCCGAATTGAGAGCCAGCAGCGGCGTACCCGTCACGTTCACCGTTTTGTTAAACGTGACCGTGACGTTGATCATCGCGCCGACGGTATACGATCCGTTTGCAGTGGTGGACGTGACGTTCGTAATCACCGCCGCGGTTCCCGTGTTCGTCAGAGTGAAGCTGGTCGTCGCGCTTCCGGCGGTGACGCCAACGGAATATGTACCCACTTTTCCGTTCGCGGTGAACGTGCCGGGATCTGCAATCCCGCTCGCGTTCGCGCTAATGGTCGTGGTTCCAGTTGTATTGCCGAAGGTTCCGCTCTGGCCATTACTTCCCGTTGTGGCCGTGAACACTACCGAAGAGTAATTCGGGATGACGACATTGCTCGCGTCTTCAATCGTGACGGCCAAACTTCCGAACGCGGTGTTGACTCCGGTCGATTGCGTTTGGCTGCCGTTGATGACGATCTTCGCTGGAACCTGCACCACGCTCACTGTGTCGGTGTTTGAGATCGCCTGATTGCTCACGGTGTGAACGAGATCGCCGCCGCCGTATACGCTGCCGCTATTGCTGACCGAAGTCGGAGAGCCGGCCGGTACGTTCACTGTGAGAGTGATCAATGGGAAGCTTCCTCCATTGCCGGCGACAACAGCCGTGGTTGTACAAGTAACTGTGGAAGTTCCGGAGCAATTCCAGTTTGTTCCTATTCCCGAGGAGAGCGTATAACCGGTTGGCAGAGTATCGGTGACCGTTACGGTGGAACCGTCGGTTGCGCCCGCTGTGGTGGCGGAGGTATTCGAAACCTGGAGGGTCCAGGTTGCGGTTGAGCCCTGCGTGAACGTTCCGAGGTGGTTCTTGGAAATGGCCAGGATGGGCGCCGGATCGATGGTGATGGTATCGCTCGAAAAAGTTCCCGCTGACATGCCGGCGCCGCCGAACGTGAATCCACTCACCGTAGCCGTGACAGGGGCGTTCGAAGCTACAACCACCGGCAGATTGAGCGCCGGATAACTGGACCCGGCGGCGATCGCACTCAAATTCGTGCAGGTCACTGAGTTGGTAACACCTATGCAGTTCCATGGCGTGGTGGGCAAAGTTCCAAATGACAGCCCCGCAGGGAGGGTGCCCGTGACGGTCATTGCGTGGGCCACGGCTTGGTCCGGATCGCCCGTCGAACCCAGGCTGTTGGAGTCGCCGTTGTTCAGCAAGCTCAAAGTAACCGTGCCGGTTCCGCCCTGCCGCATATGGTTGTTGGGCGCAGGACCGGTGTGCGACGTGGTCCCGATGCCGGTGACGGGATTCTCGATGAAATTGGCACACCAGCCGCCGTTCAAACCGCTGCCTGTATCGTGTTGGGGCTGGTCGAAGTAGAGGCTCCAGGTGCCGTTGGGAATCGTGTTCTGGTAGGCCGAAGCAAACGTAGACGAGCCCGTGGGGGTGCCCTGGTGGATGGGGCTGGGCAGCATGTAAAAGAGACTAGCCGTGTACGAGGTCGCACCGCAACTTGTTGGACCGTTCGTGGCAAAAATGGCGGTGACCGAATTGCACGACAGCGACGAGCCATCCTCGAAGGTGGTGTCTTGCGGGCCAAACGCCGTGCCGTTGTCCACGAGTGAGAAGAAGTCCAGAGTTTGAGCGGCGGTAGGCTGATTTGCACCGTTCGGCCCCACCAGCAGGGACTCCAGATCGCTCGCGCCGTGGGCCAGGTGCAGGCCTTTCAACGTGACGTTCACGTTTGAAATGGTGCCTGGCAGATTAGTGACGAAAATATTCGACGGGTTCGGCTGCGCGGGTCCGGTATCGTTGACCGTAAGAGTGCCGGCCGGAATGGTGACCGCACCAGTATTGCAGTAGCTCCAGGTGGCGCCGGAAAGTGTAGGAGTGCTGGTGGTCTTATCCACGCGCATGGAAGTGGTGCCGAGGCTGTCATTGTATGTGTTCGAGGAGTCGTGATACGTGGCTGTGACGGTATGATCGCCTTCCGGAAGCTGGTTCGTTGTGACCGATGCCACACCTGCCGAAACGCCGGCGACCCCATTGTTTAAGGCGCCCACCAGGGGCGCGCCGTTTTCTGTGAACGTCACAGTTCCCTGATTTACCGCAGGTGAACTTGATACCGTCGCGGTAAAGGTTACCGTCTGGCCCAAGGCGGCAAAGGTCGGATTCGGGGTGACCGCGGTGGTTGTCGGGTGTCCCGTGGCGGCCGTGATATTGAGGCACCAACCGCCGGAAGCCGTAGTAGTGGTCGAACCCGACTCGTTCGAAATATAAAGCGACCATGCACCGTGCGCGGTGGCGCCGTTGAAGGCGGTTTCAAAGCTACTTGAACCTGCGGGCGGGGCGAGCGAGAAGCTGGCAGGCACTTGCGGGGCCGGATTAGGCGGCCCGGGTGTGAACCCGTCGGAAGTCGGATTACTGTCCGCGCTGCAGGATGTCGGCCCGTAAGTGCCGGGCGTAAGCGTGGATGCACAGGGTAGCTGTGAACCGCCATCTTGAATGTTGTAAGCTCCGACGCCGTTCCCCGAAGATCCTCCGGCATTCGACCAGAAATCGAGGGCGTGCGAGTGGTCGGGTGACACCAGCAACATGTGCAAGTCGGTGGAAGCTCCGGGAGTGAGGTTCGACAGCTTCACCGACACGGTGGAAACCGAGTTCGTAATATCCGTGTTCACGCCATCGCCCACGAAAATTACCGTTGGATAAGGCGCGGTGTGAGAGAACCCGGCTTCCGAGTCGCCATCGCTTGAAATGGTTCCGGCGTTGCAATACGTCCCGCTGACCGGGTTCGATGCGTGATTCATGGCGAAAATGTTCGCGGTGCCCGAACTGGCCACGAAGGTTCCATCGCCCGAATAGTTCGCAGAGAGCCCGTGGATTCCTTCGGTGGAAAAGGATGTGCTGCAAGTCGCGCTGCCGCCGCTGAGCGCCGCCGGATTTCCACCGATGCAGGTTAGGTTGGTGCTCCCGTCCTTGAACGTGACGGTTCCCGTCGCTCCCGACGTGACCGTGGCCGTCAATGTCACAGTGCTGTTCGTCCCGGAGGTGAAAGGCGTGGAATTGCTCGGGCTCAGCGTCGTAGTGCTGGGACTGGATGCGGCCGTGAAATTGATGGTGATGTCCCAGCTTGACCAGCTGACCGCGGCGTCCGTCCCATCATCGGCCAGATAGAGGTTCCAATTTCCATTGACGGGCTCGCCGGTGAAAACGCTGGCGAACGTGGAAGTTCCCAGCGGCGCCGCCGAGTTGATCGTACCGAGGCCGTAAGCTGGACTATTTTCGAAGGCGCCTGCGTTTGCGGTCGGGCCGAATGTGCCGCTGGTGGTCCAAGTGTTCGTGCCGCTGGGAATTTGCGTGGCCCCGTCCTGTATCTTGACCGTTAAGTTAGTCTGGCCGTTGGTGCCCCTACCGACGTCGCGAATGAATTGGAAATTTCTGCCGTTGGGGTCGGTGAGCAAAATACCGACATCGGCCGAACCGGAGCCCGTGATGGCGGGAGATGCGTTATAGCCATTCAATGTCACCGTGACGCTGGAAACCGTGCCGGAGCCTCCTGTCACTGGGATGGTGGATGGGAAGGGAGAGCCGTCCGCGGTGGTGCCAGCGGTGTGGTTATTGTAGCTGACGGAAGCTCCGGGGCCGCCTGTGCAGGTAACCGTACCCGAGCCGGGCGTGCAGACCACTGCCGCACTCGCCGCGCCTGTCGAAACAACCAGCGCTATGACGAGAATCAAGAATAAAGATGAGAACGCTTTTCGATTAAACACTACGAACCCTCCTCGTGCACCGAAGCCGGAAGTCACCTGCTCCAAGCGTCGCTTGTAAAGTCTATCACGGAAATCTGCGTACATTGTGAAGATTCACCGAGTTTGAATGTCGAATAAGTACTAGTGTATTTCGCCGATAATTCATAAGGCATTACGTGCCGGCGAATCACTGAGCCAGAGGTACATCTGGCGTCGTGCAATGATTTTCAGTTGCTTGGGGCTTAAATCTCCAGAGCAGGATGAAACATATTTACGATCCTTCACAAGCTCCGATCGTCGGTCGCATCACAGTGGCCCGGACCTTGAAAAATATCGTTGCCAGGCTTTCGGAATAGTGATAACGTAATCAAGCTACTCCAACTTGTGTCGAAATCCAAAGAAGGAGCTTTTCCAGGATGTCCGACCCTTATATTGGTGAATGCCGCCTTGTGGCGTTCAACTTCGCGCCTAACGGCTGGTTAATGTGTTCCGGCCAAACTATCGCTATCTCTTCCAACGAGGCTCTGTTCCAACTCATTGGCACAACGTACGGCGGTGACGGCCAACAGAACTTTCAAATGCCGGATTTGCAGGGCCGCTCACCGTTGCATCAGGGAAATTTCGGGGGAACTCCGTTCATTATCGGCCAGCGCGGCGGCACGGAAAATGTCACGCTGACCACGCAGGAATTGCCTACGCATAACCACCCGTTGAACGCGTCGAACGTGAATGGAAACAGCAACTTTCCACAGAACAACGCGCTCGCGGCGGCCGCGACTCAGGTTTATGTCACCAGCCCGACGCCGCTACGTGCCATGAACCCAGCCGCCGCCATAACACCGGCGGGAGGGAGCATTCCCCACAACAACCTGCAGCCGTTTTTAACTATGACTTGGGTGATTTCGCTATACGGTGTTTTTCCCACTCAGAACTGACGCGGAAAAGAAGAGGAATTCATGCCTACTCCATATACCAGCGAATTGAAATTGGTTTCCTTTAATTTCGCGCCCAAAAACTGGGCACAGTGCAACGGCCAACTCTTGCAGATCAGCAGTAACCAGGCTCTTTTCGCGCTGCTTGGAACCACCTACGGCGGCGACGGCCAGCGGACTTTTGCGCTTCCGAATTTGCAAGGGTCGGCGGCGATGCATTTTGGCGGTGGCTTCGTGCAGGGCCAGAAGGGCGGAGAAATCAACCACACGCTCACCACCGGCGAGATGCCGGCGCATCCGCATTTTGTGCAAGCAATTAATGCTGTACAAAACAATGTCAGTCCGACCAACAATTTGCTGGCGAACACCGCCGGAAGCTTAACCATATATGGCCCGCTCAATAGCCCGGCGCTAATGTTCCCCTCGGACATCAGCATGACTGGCGGCAGCCAGGCGCATCCGAATCAGTCGCCTTATCTTGTTATGAACTGGGTCATCTGCCTGTTTGGCGTTTTCCCCAGCCGGAATTAGAAAGGAGACCAGAATGTCTGATCAATTTGTCGCGGAAGTTCGGGTTTTCGGTTGCAATTTCGCTCCCAAAGGCTGGGCGCTTTGCGATGGCCAAATCATCCCCATTTCCTCCAACACAGCGCTCTTCTCCTTGATCGGGACCTACTACGGCGGCGACGGTAAGTCCAACTTCGCGTTGCCGAATATGCAAGGCAACCTGTCGATCAGCCAGGGAAGCGGCTCAGGGCTTAGCCAGTACAGCATTGGGGAAAACGGAGGAAGTCAATTCGTCACGCTGCAGCTGAACGAAATGCCGAGGCACAACCACAACTTCATGACGGATCCCGACGACGCGCCTCCCAACAGCGGATCTCCTGGCGGTAATGCGCTGTGCACCGGCCCCGCAACGCAGATTTACTCCACGGCAACCTCGCCGCTGGTGAACATGAATCAGAATATGCTCGGGGTGATCGGCAATAACCAGCCGCACAACAATATGATGCCGTACCTGGTGCTCAACTTCTGCATCGCGCTGCAAGGCATTTATCCAGCGCGGCCGTAACATCAGCGGCCCTCCCGGCGCTCGTCCGACATGTCGACTCTCGCGGTTCGTCCGGCTCTCGCGCAAGATGAAATCTTCCTGTACGAATTGTACCGGGCCATCCGGGGACCGCTCTTTGCGTTAACCCAACTGACGCCCGCGCAACAAGAGCATCTGCTACGGATGCAGTTCCATGCGCAGCTCTCTTCCTACACGCAACAATTTCCCAACTCCTGCTATCACCTGGTGCTGCTCGATTCAAAGCCCGTGGGTCGGCTCTGGGTGGCGCCAGGGGACCGCGCTTTTCTGCTGGTGGACATCGCCCTACATCCGAACGTGCAGAGCAAGGGTTTGGGAACCGTGCTGGTGCAGCGGTTGCAACAGGAAGCGCAAAACGCAAAGCTGCCGATCAAATCCATGGTGGACCGGTTCAATCCCGGGTCGCTGAAGTTCCACCGTCGGCTCGGATTTCAGATCGTGCGCGAAGATCCGATGAACTATTTCATGGAATGGCACCCGGCGCCCCTGGTCTGACGATCATCCCGGGCTTCCTGGGCGAAGCGCGGCTGGCGCTGCTCGATTCCGTTCTGGCTCGCGAATCGCATTTCACCTTAGCCACCGTGTCGATCGGCGGAGGCCGCGCGGTGGTGGAAGGAGTGCGGCGGGCGAGAGTGTTGGAGACGCTGGAGCCACGCGTCGGGACATTCTTGGAACGGCTCAGGCGGATATCGCCGCAGGGCCGGATTGAGCATCAGATCGCGGCTTCGAACGACGGCGATTACTTTCGAGCGCATATCGACGGAGGTCCGGACGATACGCGCGCCGTAACGTTCGTCTATTTTCTGCACAGCGAGCCGCGGCGCTTTTCGGGCGGCGAGTTGATCGTTGCGTCAAACCCCGTCGAGCCGTGCGGCGACACCCTTGTGCTTTTTCCGAGCAACGCCGTTCACGAAGTGCTGCCAGTACACGCGCCATCCCGAGCATTCGCCGACAGCCGATTCACTGTGAATGGCTGGATTCACCGGGACCCGCCGCGATGAGCTGACGGACCCACTCGCTCGACACCTGCTCCAACTGTTTCTTCAAGGCCTCGGGATTGTCGAATACATAGGCACGCACGCAGGACTGCTCCCGCAGCTCTTTGCGAAATGCGAGAATTTCCGGATCCTGTTCGCGCGGGGCGTCTTTCAAAAACACCACCAACTCCTGCATCGGAAAATTTGGATCGTCGCGGCACTCGACCGCGAGAAAGAACATCTTCCGGAAAAGATCCTTGGGCCCCCAATCGTCGTCGAAGACTTGCACATAGTAGGCGGAGGCACGAATGTTCTCGGCCACAGCCGACCGATAGCCAACAATCGCGTCGTCGCTGGTCAGGCCGACCGTAACGAGCAAAATCTTCGCAGGCATGGCGCTTGCGGAATTGACGTCCGATATTGCGGCGCGGCAAGCCTCGCGCTCTCGTTCGAGGTCGCCCGGAGCCGAGAGGAAGACGCGGTGCATGTCGAATCCGTGTTTCAGCATGGGAACGAACACCAAGTTTATCGCGGAAAATGGCCGCGAAAAAAGCCGGTGGCGGGGAGGCCGGTTCTGGTAAAATATTGGTTTAAAGCAGGCACCATTCTTGGGCTGTCCAGCCCTGTGTTTTCAAGGAGTTAAAGCTTGGCTAATCCGGAAGATCCGAATACCCCGACTACGCCGCCCACGGGCGGCTCGCAAATGCCTTTAGGCGGTGAGGGCCGGCAGAACATCATCCCCATCAATATCGAAGATGAGATGCGCCGGTCGTATCTGGATTACGCGATGAGTGTGATCATCGGGCGCGCACTGCCGGACATTCGCGACGGTTTGAAACCCGTCCACCGGCGGATTCTGTACGCCATGTCCGAGATGGGTTTGTCGTTCAACCGCGCCTACCGCAAGTGCGCGGGCATCGTCGGTGAGGTGCTGGGCAATTACCATCCGCACGGCGACATTCCGGTTTACGACGCGTTGGTGCGCATGGCGCAGGATTTTTCGCTGCGCTATCCGCTGATCGATGGGCAGGGAAATTTCGGCTCGGTGGATGGCGATCCGCCGGCGGCCTATCGATACACGGAAGCCCGGCTTTCGCGCATCGATACCGCGCTGCTCGAAGATCTGGATAAAGAGACCGTGGATTTTCGCCCGAACTTCGACGAACGGCGCGTCGAGCCGGAAGTTTTGCCGACGCGCGTGCCGAATTTGCTAATCAACGGATCGTCAGGAATCGCGGTCGGCATGGCGACCAATATTCCGCCGCACAACCTCACCGAAATTATCAACGCTACGATTTTGCTGGTGCAGAAGCCGGACACCCACGCGAGTGAGATCGTGAATCTGGTGCAGGGTCCGGATTTCCCGACCGCCGGATATATCTTGGGGCGGCAAGGCATCCTGGATTATTTCACCAAAGGCCGCGGCACGTTGAAGCTGCGCGCCAAGGCCGCCACCGAGGCATTCGGCAAGGATCGCGAAGCGATTGTGGTGACCGAAATTCCCTATCAGGTGAACAAAGCCCGGCTGATTGAGACTACGGCCGGCCTGGTAAACGACAAAAAGATTGAGGGGATCTCGGAAATCCGGGATGAGAGCGACCGCGACGGTATGCGGATCGTGTTTGAGCTGAAGCGCGGCGAGCAGGCCGAAGTGGTGCTGAACAACCTATACAAGCACACACAGCTCCAGATCAATTTCGGCGTGATCATGCTGTCCATCGTGAACGGGCAGCCGCGCGAGCTTGGTCTGGTGGACGTCCTGAAGCGCTTCATCGATCACCGCATCGAAGTGGTGCGGCGCCGCACGGACTACTTGCTGCGCAAAGCGCGCGAACGCGAGCATATCCTGCTCGGATTCAAGAAAGCCATCGAGAATCTGGATGCCGTGATCAAATTGATCCGCGCGGCCGGGACTCCCAAAGAGGCCCGCGACGGATTAATCGCGCGCTTCCAGTTCACCGAAAAGCAGGCGCAAGCCATCATCGAACTTCAGCTCCAGCGCCTGACCGGCATGGAGATCCAGAAGATCATCGACGAATTGGCCGCCATTCAAGTGGAGATCGCCGAGTACCTTGAGATTCTGGCGTCCGACAAAAAACTGCGCTCCATCATCGTGCAGGAGTTGAAGGAAGTCCAGAAGGAGTTCGGGGACGAGCGCCGCACGCAAATCATCGAAGACACCGGCGAGATTCATCTGGAGGATCTGATCCAGGTGGAGGATGTCGCGGTGACGGTGACGCACGGCGGGTATCTGAAGAGAACCGCGGTGGACACGTATCGCCGGCAATCCCGCGGCGGCAAGGGCCGCATCGGGATGGGGACCCGCACCGAGGATGTGGTTGAGCATCTCGTGGTCGCGTCCACGCACGCCTATCTGCTGGTGTTCACCACCAAGGGCCGCGTTTACTGGCTGAAGATCTATGAAATTCCGGATGCGGGAACCACGGGCAAGGGCAAACATGTATCGAGCCTGGTGAATCTGCAGCCGGATGAAGCCGCGAAAACTTTCCTGCCGGTGAAGGATTTCGTCGCCGGACAGAACATCGTGATGGTAACCAAGCAAGGCGTGATCAAGAAGTGCGAGCTGACGGAGTTCGACAATCCGATGTCGCGCGGGATTATCGCCGTGTCGCTGGATGACAACGATGAGCTGCTGGGCGCGCGGCTGACCAACGGCGAAAACTACATTTTCCTGGGAACGCACGACGGCAAAGCGATCCGCTTCCACGAGAAAGAAGTGCGCGCGATGGGCCGTCCGGCGCGCGGCGTACGAGCGATGGATCTGGCGGAAGGCGATCATATCATCGGCGCCGAAGTGGTGGAGAAAGAAGGATTGATTCTTTCGATCTCCGAGCACGGTTACGGCAAGCGCACCCCGCTTGAGGATTACCGGCTAACAGCGCGCGGCGGCAAGGGCGTGATCAACATGAAGGTGACGCCCAAGATCGGCAAAGTGGTGGCGATTCTTTCGGTGAAGGAAGACACCGATCTGATGATCATCACCAAGGACGGCAAGATCATTCGCCTGGAATCGGGCGAGATCCGGCAAGCCGGCCGGTCGACGCAAGGCGTGCGGCTGGTTCGCATGGACGATGGCGACCTGGCGGCCGCCGCTTCGGTGGTCCCGGATGAGAACGGGACGGCGAACGGCGGTGAGGGACAGTTGCCGCTGCAGTAGGGGTTGGGGGATTAGGGATTAGGGATTAGGGATTGGGGTTTTGGGATTGCGGGTGGTTCAACACTGCGCGGCGAGTGGATTCTAAGCCTTTGCGCAGCGATTCGGCCGGCAGACCGTGGACGATCGGCGAGAGCAAGTGTCCCATTCCAAACGGGACGTCGCGCGTGAGCGTGATGGATTCGCATTCCACGATCACTCCACCGTCGCGCTCTTCATAGAACCAGTAACCGTAGAGCCGCCAAAGCAATCCCCTGTCTTTGCCAACCGGGAGCTCGCGCTCTTTTTCTGAGCCGGGGTCATTCACCTCCGCGATTCGGGTGCTGTATGCCTTGCTGTAAACGCGCTTTCCATCGAGCGGGACGAAATGGATCTCGTGTTCGGTGTTCAGCACGTCCGTCAGAAAGAATTTCGATTTCACGATGCGCATGTAGACGCTGAAATCGTTTCCCGTGCGTGACCGCAGGATAGCGGCGGCCACTTCCGGCTTGTAGATTTCAGCGTGACGCGCATAATCCTGGGCCACCGCCAGCACCGAGGCGAGATTGGCGGATGGGATGAAGATGGCGCCCATCCAGTCTTGGATCAACGCGTTCTTGAGCGTGACGGTTCCGTTACCATGGGCCGGTTGCACTACGACGTTGCCTTTTTGTAGCTGGTCGCGCTGCGGCGATGTATCGGACCAGAGAAAATTCTCGCCGTGCCACCGCGGGCTGAGCCGGGATTCCAGATTCGAAATGTATTTGTCGAACTCGTCCGCTGTTTCTTTTCGAAGCTCCACCGCATGCAGGCAGGGTGCGGCTAAGAAAAAAGCCGTTGGAACCAGCCAATGCCGCATAAAGCGTTCATCAAGCATAACCCAAGGATCGACCTGTGTAACTTCGCACTCCACGCGTGTCAAAAGTTCGCCACTTGTCTGACAAAGATGGCGACGCCAGGCCGACCCTGCTGTGTCGTTGCAATGAGATCGAAGGCATGTGCGGATTGGCCGAAGGCGTGCTTTCGATCCGGTGAACGCAGGCCCACCATGAAGTTAGAAATCCAAGAACGGAAGAATGAAGGAATTGTCATCCTGGACCTTAAGGGGCGCGTGGTACTAGGGCCCGAGGATTCGGCGATGCGGCAGCGGCTGCAGACGTTCGCGGACGGGCACAACATAATCGTCAATCTGAAGGATGTTTCCGACATCGACTCCACGGGGCTCGGGACTTTGGTGAACGCCGCGTTACGATTTCGGGAAGCCGGGGGCAAGCTCGTGCTTCTGCATCTGAACGACACCAAGGGACGGCTGCCGGATATTCTGAAGCTGAATACGGTGTTTGAAACGTACCAGGATGAGGTGGAAGCTGTGAACAGCTTTTTCCCCGATCGAAAAGTCCCACGCTACGACATCTTGGATTTCGTGGAAGAGCAGGAGCAGAAGGGCGCTAGCGGATAGCGTCCCGAGCAGCGCTTACGCCCCGGTACTGCGCTTCTTCAAAAATCGAAAATCCGCTCAAATCGGAATTTGCGTAGTGGATTCGGCCTTGCGCTTTTAACCATCGCTCGCGTTCGCCCGAAAACATAAACCCGGATGCCGGACGAATCATCGCGTGGCCCATCCGCATGATGTCGATGTGGCTCACACACTGCCGGATATCCGGGTGGGCGCGTGACAAATCCGTTAGAATCGCTTCCTTCCAGTAGTTCCAATCCTTGGCCAATAGGAGCGTCCGAGCTGCAGGCGGCGTGTACTCAGCGAGCGACCAGTAGAACGTCCAAACCGTTCGCTCGGTGTGAGTGGCGACACTCATGTGTGTTGCGTTCACGTAACCAAGCGCGGGGGAATCGTAGATCACGTTGTCCCAGGCAGGTTCCGCGCCTTTTTGATCCGGAATTCGATCGAGCGTCAGGTTGGCGGTGAGCCAGGGCGAGTATTGGAAGCCGGCCGCCGGCGGCGCGCCTTCTACCAAATACTGCGCAAGAAATGTTGGCGCTGCGAAAATCAATTTTTCGGCGATGTATTCGGTTTGCTCGGTCAGCACGTGCAGATCGCGCGTGACGTGATAAACCACAGAGCCGGTGTAAATGTAGCGGCTTAGCTTCTTGATCAAAGCCTGCGCGATGAAGCCGTTACCTTCGGGCCAGGTAAGCGGTCCCTTCTCCTCCGGATCGCGCGATGCGAAATAGTGGATGCCGGCCCACGCGGAAGTATCGCGGGCGAGCGCGCCGTAATCGTCGCGGCATGCATAGTTGATATACCAGCGGAGCGACGGCGAGTCGAAGCGCTCACTCGAAAGCCAATCCGCCATCGAAAGTTTGTCGAGCGGCGAGAGCTTTGCGCCGCGCTGCATCGGAATGGTGAACTCGCCGGAGGCGCGGAACTGGTTGATCTTCTCACTGAAGCGGCGATACTGATCGCGATCGCCCGGACTTGCTCCCGCTTCCGGTTCGATGCCCTCCTGCCAGCGGCCGTAGCGGAAGAGGCGCTCCTGGGGATCGAAGCAGAGCACGCGGTCGTCCCACTTGCCATCGCGGAACACGCCGAGTTCTTCGAAAAGCTCGCGGGCGAGCGACTCGCCTTTCGCGGGCACAGGAACGTAGTGCGCAGCCCAGGGAAATTTCGAGATTTCGTTTTCGCCCCAGCGCGAGTTACCGCCGGCTTGCTGTTCCATTTCGAGCAAAACAAAATCGTGGATGCCGCGGCGGTCGAGTTCCCAAGCCGCGCTTAATCCGGCGATACCGCCGCCGATAATTACGATCGGGACGCGCTGCTGATGCGCCGGCTTTTGGAACGTGGCATGATCGCGCAATCGGTGGCCAGTCAGAAATGCGTCGTTGACGAAGCTGCCGGTGATGGGGCGGTCTGTTTTCTTCGCCAGACCAATCAACGCGGGAGCCGCCGCCAGAATAGTGCGGCGAGTCACCTCGCGATGTCTTTCCATTCGCGCTCGTAATAGCGGACCAGAATCTGATTGTTCAGATAATTCGGTTCCACCGCGATCGGCTTCATGTCATTCGGGAAATCGAACATGTCGCGAACGTTCGTCAGGTATCGAAGACCGCTCGGAAGCTGCTGCGGAAATTCATACTGAGCTTGGCTGCCGATCACGAATCCCCATTCGCCGAACGAGGGCACATATAAGTGATAGGGATACGTCCGGAGTCCCGCCTGCTTTACCGTTTCGACGATGCACCAATACGACTGCCGCGCAAAGAGCGGTGACGTGCTTTGGACCACAAGAAGCCCGCCGGCGCTAAGATGTTTGGCGGCCAGCCGATAAAAAGTCGTCGTGTAAAGCTTTCCGAGCGAATAACTCGTCGGATCGGGAAAATCCGCCACGATGAAATCGAAGCGATCCGGATTCGTGTCCAGCCAGCGAAAGGCATCCGCGTTAATGACATGAACGCGCGGCGCAGTGAGCGAATGTCCGTTCAACGAAGATAACACCGAGTGTGTGGAGAAGAGGCCGGTCATTTCGGGATCGAGATCCACCAGCGTCACGCTTTCCACCGTCGGATACTTCAGAATCTCGCGGACCGCTAAGCCATCCCCGCCGCCCATAACCAGGACGCGCCGCGCTCCCGGAAGCGCCGCAAGCCCCGGATGTACTAATGCCTCGTGATAACGATATTCATCGCGCGAACTGAACTGCAGGTGTGAATTGAGGAACAGCCGCAGGTCGTCCTTCCAGCGCGTCAGAACAATCCGCTGATAGCGCGTGTTCCGGCTGAAGATCACTTCGTCGGCGTAGAGATTGTTGTCGGCGGCGGATGAGATGCGGTCGGCGAAAATGGTTCCCGCGCCGAGCATGGCGAGCACGGCGATGCACCCGGCGCGCAGACCCAAGCCCGGACCGAGCTGTTCGCGAAAAAGAAAGGTCGACCACAGCGCTACGCCGGCGTTCAAGATTCCGAAGACCAGCGCAGAGCGAACCAAGCCGAGTTTCGGAACAAGCAGAATGGGAAACAGAAGCGACGCGCCGAGCGCGCCTAAATAATCGAACGTGAGGACCTGCGAGACCAGCTCGCTGAACTGGAAACGCTCTTTCAGAATCCGCATCAGCAGCGGAATTTCGAGGCCGACCAGCGTTCCAACCAGGATCACCACGATGTACAAAATCAGACGGAACGCTTCGGTGTAAGCGAAAGCGAGAAAGAGCAGGGAAGATGAGAATCCGCCGACCAGGCCGACCATCAGCTCCACGGATACGAATCGGGCGACTAAGCCGCGGCGCAGGAATCGCGAAAGATAGCTGCCGATTCCCATTGCGAACAGATAGCAGCCGATGATGGTGGAGAACTGGAAGACGCTGTCGCCGAGCAGGTAGCTGGCGAGCGTTCCGGCGATCAGCTCATAGATGAGGCCGCAGGCGGCAATCAGGAAAACGGAGAGAAAGAGAGCAAGAGTCATGCTGTGTGGACTGCAAAATCGGGGACACCATTGGGATTTGCGAAATGGGGCGTGCCGGACACTTGCCCATGATGTCCCCGATTTATTAGTGAACTGCCGCCGCGATGATGATGCACATGCCGATGGACATGGCCCCGATCAGGATCGCGAGCGCGATGTTTTTGTCCTCCACGATCTCTTTCCAGAGATGGTAGGGCGTCACCTTGTCGATGACGATGAAGGCCACGGCGAAAATCAAGATGCCGAGCGCGGCGTATACGATGGCGTTCAACAAAGCGCCGGGATGGAATTCGGTCATGGATCATTTACCTCCGATGTATCGAGAATAGCCGCCGCCGTACATGGAGCGGTACGCACCAGGGTTATCGCGAATGCTTTTGGGTGACACGCGTTGCTGGTTGATGCGAGTCGGGGCCCAGCCCTGGATGTGCGCATAAGTGGCGCCGCCGATCAGCATAATGCCGTAAATCAGGAACAGTGGGGATTTCAATCGTCATCTCCTCCGCCGCCGCTCGAGGTGGACGACGCATAATCGCTTTCGCGCCAGCGCGCAGCTTCGAAGCCTGCGGCGCGGACTGAAACAAATATCGGCGGGATCAACAGCAGTAGGCCTGCAATCCAAAAGAACAAGTGGGTGGGCACGTCGCGGCGAATGGTGAGTTCGTAGCTCATGGATTGAAAGGTTCTGGATTCCATTTCAGGCTCGACCCTAAGATAATACTTTCCGGACGGAACGCGCGAGACGATCGCCGAATCTTTCGGGCTGCCTTCGCTGCCGTCACTATCGCGGTAGTAACTCACTTCACGGCCGAAATCGAAGTCCTGGCCGGTGTCTTCATTGATGAGCGCGAAATTAAAATAGGCCCAATTATTGTTGAGATCCGTGTGGACCTCAATTTCCACGTTTGAAGTGCGGCCGGTCAGCTCAAATGTTGGCGTGACGAACGAGGCATCCGTTTTCGATCCGGGCGTGAACAAGTAAGTGTTCTGGAAGACTTCCTTGTTCGAGGAAATCATGCTGAAGATCAGAGCGATGGCGACTAGCGCCACAGTCAGCCAGAGCCAGGTGCGCCACACCGAGCCGGGTCTTCCTTCATAGGGCGACGGCTGATTGGCGAAAATTCCAGACGTCGCCGGCGGCGATCCGGGAAGTTGGAAGGCAGCCCAGATTTGTTTGCCCGGCGTATATTCGGCGAACGACCAGGTGAGTTCGCCCGACGTGGTCTCGGCGGAAAGCATGTACGGCGGCGAAACGAAATCGCGATCATCCACCACATCGCCCACGCGGATCTGCCAGGGGAATTCGCCCAGGATGTAGTTGGTTCGGGCTTGCAGGCTGTCGAAATGGCGGTAGCGGCGGCCTTGAAATTCGACTGAGGGCTTGCCGATAGACACGGTTTCGACTGGGAGCGCGCCGAGCACACGCACCACGTTCCAGTGGCCTTGGTATTCCGTGAGGTAGCGAAATCCGTAGTAGGGATTGAATAGCAAGTATTCATCCCAACAATACACGTCGCTGTCGGACTGCACTTCGCGCCGCTGAAATCCGATCACTTCATACGGGATGTTCGCGAGCTTGCCGCGCGTACCCAGCGGGATCTTAGGCTGGATCCGCTCTTTGCGCTGGAATCGCTGGAGAATTTCGATCTGGGGGTTGGTGGCATCCAAAACGCTCAGACAGTTCGGACAGACTGCGTTGAGTGTGTGCGCGAATCCACGAATTTCCACCGCCGCGCCGCATCCGGGGCAGTTGAGAGATTTCGGTTTGACGACGGGTGGTGTGACGATTGAACTCGCCATCAGGACCATCCCTCAAACAGCCGCAGGTTTTTGAAATGCAGATCGTCGAATTCGACGGCGCGTCCTTCAAAAAGCAGCGGCGGATCTTCGCTGTAGTCGATGGTGGCGAAATCTCCCGTTGGCGTGCGGAGATCTGCGAAAAGCAGATCGGATTTATCCCAGTACTGAAAGGGCAGTTCACCTTGGACGCCCCTATAGTGCGCTTTGGTCAGCGATGTGGCGGTGTAGCTTTTGCTGTTCGATTGGAATTGGGCGCCCCACTGGATTTCACTCGATGCAGGCATGTGCGCCGGGGGTTGTGTTTGCCAGGAAAGATCGTATTCCAGTTGGGCGTCGGACAACCAGCCGTTGGTGCTGTCGTTATAAACCAGGTGCCATTCGTTCCAGTAGCCTTGTTCGTATTCGTAAACGATGCGACCGATTACGACAAAGGCTTTGTTTTGATACACGCCTTCGGTTCCGATTTGGATTGGCGAGGCGTCGGGAGGCAAGTCGGAGACTTCGCCCACTTTTTCCAGGTTTACGTCGGTGCGGACCAAAATGGAATGGCAGAATTCGCAAGTGGTTTGCACGGCGCTCGACCAGCGAAAATGAACCGGAGCGCCGCAATTGGGACAATTCGCAGCGGGCGCGCTCATGATTCGTAGGGGCGGTCGACTTTTCGCACCGATACATGCGACGCGCCCAAATGTTCGCGCAGGAGCGATTCAAAATCCGCGCCGGCGCGCGGCCGGCAGCAGAAAATATTGAGACACAGCGACGCGTATTCCGGAAAAGTATGGCATGCGATGTGCGATTCCGAAAGCAGCGTCACGCCCGTAATTCCGCCGGTGTGCGGAAACTGATGCCAGTTGGTTTTACCGAGCGGATGCAGGTCCAGCTCACCGATGAGCGCGCCGAAAAGCGTTTCGAGCGAGTGCTGATCGGTGAGCGCCGCCGGACTGCAGCCGTGTGCTTCCACGATCCATTCAAGACCGCTCATGTTTTTAGAAGGCTAGCACAGTGATCGGGCTGTACAAAACTGGGACGCCATTGGATTTCGCTTGGCCGGATCCGATCTCGGACGCTTGCCCATGGTGTCCCCGTTTTAGCTCTCCTATTGTGCGCCGCCGCACTCCGGACAGAACTTCGCGGTCTTCGGGATTGGCTTCCCGCAATTGACGCAGAACTTCGTCGCGGCAGCGGGCGCCGGCGCTATGGGCGCGCCTCCTATTGGTGCCGCGGGCGTTGGCGACGATGGCGGAGCGCCAGGCTCGGGCGGACGCACTGCGTTCGTCACTGCTTGGCCGAATGCTTGTCCCAATCCAAGTCCGGCGCCTAATCCGACGCCCACCCCAACGCCTCCGCCGCCTTCATTCGCGGCGGCCACAGGGATGGATTGCGCCACCTGGAACTGCGTGTACTTGCCCATGTCGCCCAACATGTTCATGCTGATACGCTGGTCGAGCATCTTTTGCAGCTCGTCCGGCAGCGAGATGTTTTCGACGACGAAGCTTTCGAGCGACAATCCGAAATCGGCGAACGCCGGCTTGAGATTTGCTGTGATTTTTTCGCCCAGCTCCTGCTGGCTCGCGGCCATATCGAGGAACGGAACAGTGCTTTGCGCGAACGTATCGGTCATGCGCGCGACGATAGTGTTGCGCAGTTGCCCTTCCAGGTCCGCCACGCGGTAGATATCCCGCGTGCCGCTAATCTTCTGGTGGAAAACTTTGGGATCGATAATCCGGTAAGCGTAAATCCCGTATCCGCGCATGCGAACCGCGCCGAATTCCTTATCGCGAATCGTGATCGGCGTCGCGGTGCCCCATCGCTGATCGGTCTCGACGCGAGTCGAGAAGAAGTACACGTCCGATTTAAACGGCGATTTGAACGCTTTGTCCCAATTCATCAAGTACGTGAGAATCGGGAGAGTCTGCGTTGTGAGTGTGTACAGACCCGGCCCAAACACATCGGCGATGCGGCCTTCGTTCACGAAAACAGCTGCCTGGGACTCGCGAACCGTTAGCTTGCCCCCGTTCTGGATCTCCATGTCTTCCATGGGATAGCGGTAGGCCAGAATGCCGTCCTCCGGCTCGGTCCACTGAATTACATCGATGAATTGCTTGGAAAGGAAACTCATAAGATTTTTTCCCGGCTCCCTGAAGTATAACGCTCAAACAACGTGGATTGTTCCCAAGCAGCGCCAGCCGCCCCGAAGTGAGGGAGATAAAGGATTTAACATGCAAGCCGACGCGAGCCGTGTCATAATAGGCTGCTATGAAACTAACCGTTACGGCACTACTCCTGGCGGCATTTGCGTTCGCGCAACATCCGGCGCCGAAAAACTTGAAGATCCTTCCAGCGGATGAGAATTTGATCCCCACCATGAAAGCCTTTAGCGCCGCGCTCGGACAGAAGTGCGATTTCTGCCACGTCCCGGGAGATTTTGCGAGCGACGAAAAGCATCACAAAGAAGTCGCGCGCCACATGATCAACCTGGCTAAGGACATCAACGGCAAGTTCCCGGACGGTAAGATGCACGTCACTTGCTACACGTGCCACCGAGGATCCACAACGCCGGCGACCGAGCCCGAAGCGGCGAAGTAAGAAACCGCCAACTATTCGTAGCGGAGCGCGTGGAGCGGATCCACTTTCGTGGCGCGCAGTGCCGGAATCACGGTGGCGAAGAATGCGACGGAAATCAGGGTGAGCGCGACAGTGGTGTAGGCCACGGGATCATTCACCTGAATCCCCGACAGAACTTTGGCGAGCACTTTTGAAATTGCATACGCCGAGCCCAAACCGATGATCAAGCCGATACCGGCCAACAGCATGCCTTGGCGTACCACCATGCCTAGCATTTCGCCGGTCCCAGCGCCCAAGGCCATCCGAATTCCAAACTCCTGCGAGCGTTGTTCCACCGTGTAGGACATCAGACCGTAAATTCCGATTGCCGCCAGCAATAACGCAAGTCCGGCGAAAATACTCAGCAGCAGCGTATTGAAATTTTGCCGCGCCGAGGATTCCGAAATCACCTGCTCCATGGTGCGGATGTTGGAAACGGGCAACTGACCGTCGACGGCGAGAAATTCGTGCTGAATGGCTGTGCTGAGGGACGCGGGATCCATGGCGGTGCGGACAGCCCAGCTCAACGGAAGCACGCCGTTCGCGAGTTTGGTGAGGCCATCCGAGATTTGGCTTTGCGGAACGTACATCACTTCCTGTTGGGCTCCGCTGAATCCGCTCTCACGAACATTGCCAACGATTCCGACAATCTGCCGCGAAGGATCTTCGAAATCCTTCCCGAGGCCTTTTCCGATGGTCATCGTTTTCCCGATTGGGTTGTCGTTGGGCCAATATTTCTTGGCGAATGCCTGGTTGACGATCATCACCCGCGCTGACTTTAGGTTGTCGCGATCGTCAAAAGCGCGGCCACGCAGCAGAGCGACATGGAAGGTGGCGAAATAATGATTACTCACGCAGCGCCATTGCTCGTCGCCGTGGAAGGGGCTGTTTTTGTCGAGTGGCCTGCCGTCGATGATGAACGGGATGTCGATGCTGCCTTCCACCGGAAGGCTGATGGCCGCTGTTGCGGATTGCACGCCAGGCAGGGACTCAATGCGTTGCACCACTTGCCGGATCATATTGTCGGCTTTGGCGGTGGAATCATACTTACCGCCCGTCATGGATGTTTGCATCGTGATGACGTTGTGCGGGTCGAAGCCTTGCTGCACGGAACGCAATCCGAGGAAGCTGCGGATCATGAAAGCGGCGGAAGTGAGCAGAATCACGGCCAACGCCATCTCGCTGACCACCAGTATGCTTCGCACACGATTTTGACGGAGGCCGGTTCCCGAACGCCCGCTGGTTTCTTTCAGCGACGAGTTCACGTCCATGCGGGATATTTGCACCGCGGGAAAAAGTCCGAAGAGAACGCCGGTAAAAAGCGAGACGCCGATCGTGAACGCCAGAACACGCCAATCGAGCGCCGTGACCATGGACGCGGCATGCTGAGCGTCATTGATGCGAGGCAAGTTTCCCGGACTCAAAGCCAGCAACGCGCGAACGCCCCAGGCCCCGAGAACAAAGCCGGCCAATCCGCTGAGCAAGCCCAACATCAAGCTTTCCGTAAGCAGCTGGCGAACCAGACGTCCACGACTGGCGCCGATTGCCGTGCGGATAGCGATTTCCCGTTGCCGCGCGGCCGCGCGAGCCAGCAGCAGGTTCGCGACATTCGCGCAGGCGATTAACAGAACAAAGCTCACCGCTCCCACCAGAATTAGAAGCGGCATTCGAACATCGCCCACCAGCGAGTCGCGCAGCGGCATTGCGCCGGCGCTTTCGTTCCCGTCCATAAGCGCTTGGTTGGTCGCGCGGAAACGGTCGGCGGATACTTTCAGGTTGGCATTTACCGCCTGCAGGGTTACACCCGGTTTCATCCGGCCCGCGCAGAGCAGATAATGACCCTGGTTGCTGCTGTTGGGGTCGGCTTGCAGTGGCAGGAAGACCTCTGCCGGCGGATCGGGACGGAACCCTGCGGAAAGAATACCCACTACAGTGTAGGGATCGCCGCCGAGTAGAATGGGCTTTCCAACCAGGTTTGGATCGCTGGCGAAGCGCGATTGCCAAAGTGTGTTGCTGACCACCGCGACTTTCGCGCCGCCCGGCTGATCTTCCTGCGATGTGAAGGTCCGGCCCATGGCGGGCGAGACTCCGAACACCCGGAAGTAGTCCTGCGAAACGTGAATTCCTTTGACCTGCTGCGGATGATCGCTCGAACCCAGATTGAGCCCGGGTCCTGCGAAATCGTAAATGGCCAGGGCATCCAGGGTCTGGTTGTTGTTCTTCCAAGCAAAGAATTTGGGAAGGGATGTGGACGTTCCGATATCACCGCTCTTGTATACGCGCTGGACGCGCACAATGCGGTCCGGCTCGGGATAAGGCAAAGGCTGCAGCAGGACGGTATTCACTACGGAAAAAATGGCGGTGTTGGCGCCAATGCCCAAGGCCAAGGCGGCAATTGCGATCACGCTGAATCCGGGGGATTTAATCAATAGGCGGATGGAATGGCGGAGATCGGTCAGGAAGTTGCCCATGCCGTTGTTACGCACCAGCTAACTCCAAAGTTCGCAAAAATCCGTTGCCAATTAAGGGGAAGGCACTAATTCGCCGCCGCGATTGGGCCGATAGATGAGTGCGGAATGGTGAAAATACAGGAACAGAGTATCTGGCCGGTCTCGGTATTCGGGCTCGGTTTCATGCTGCTGATCATGGGGCTGACAGGCGTGGCCAGCATTCAGGAGACACGCCGCATCCATCAACAGATCCTGTCGGTGGAAGACAGCTACCGGCACATTGAGCAATTGGTGGAAGGCATCCGCACCAATACCGCGGGGGCGGACATTCTGCGGCGCGACCGTCTGCTGGATTCCGCCATTTCCAACGAAGATTATGCCGGCCAACTGCGCGGGCTGTGGGCCAAAACGACTGCCGATCTGGATCAATTGCGCGGATTGCGTCCACAGCAGGAGAGCAAGGTGCTGGAGCGGCTGGAAACGGCGTTGCGCGACTACTGGGACGCGACGCGTGCCGAGACACAAGAGAGCCCCGTGAAGAATCAGACCGCATCCGTACGGGACTTGTTCGCGGCCCAGAGCAAACGAATCTTTGCCTTCACCGAAGAGGTGGGTAAGCTAAACGAAGAGAATTTCGAAGCGCGCCGGCGTGAACTCAGCAGCGCAGTGGAGAATCTGCAGAACGACATCTGGAAGACCATGCTGACGGCGCTCTGCCTGGGCGCGATCATCGCGGGCGCCAGCATTTTTCGCATTTCTTCGTTAGAAAAGGAATCCGCAGAATATCAGGACGCGACTAAACAGGCGGAGAAAAGGCTGCGCCAGCTTTCCCAGCAGCTGGTTTCGTCGCAGGAACAGGAGAGAAAATCGCTATCGCGCGAGCTGCATGACGAGATCGGCCAATTGTTGACCGCATTGCGGATGGAGCTGGGGAACTTGGAACGGACCCGTCCAGCCACCCAGACTGGCGAAGCGGACGCGCATCTGGACCAAGCGAAGAAACTGGCGGAGACCACACTCAAAACCACGCGCGAAATCGCGATGGGTCTGCGTCCGGCTATGCTGGATCTGCTTGGTCTGGGGCCGGCCCTCGAGTGGCAGGCGAGAGAGTACTCGCGGCGTTACAAGACTCCCATTCAGCTGGATGTGGCTGGCGACTTGCGGGATCTGCCGGATCCGCATCGGACCTATCTTTATCGCATCGTGCAGGAGGGTCTCACCAACTGCGCTCGCCACGCTCAGGCCAAAAACATCAAGGTGAGCCTGAAAGATGCCAACGGCCAACTGGCCGTAACGGTGGAAGACGACGGCGTCGGGTTCGACCAACACGGCGGCGTTTCGTACGGGCTCGGCCTGCTAGGCATCACCGAGCGCGTGCGGGAGCTGTGCGGAAACATTGCCGTCAAATCCGAACCGGGCAAAGGCACCAAGATCGAAGTCATGCTCCCACGCCAAAGCGCTTCCTAAGAATCCGCATTCCTGTTCAGCGCTGGGTTATTCTGAGTTCATTCCCGGCTATGAAAAAGGAATCTTTCGATCCAGGTTTAACTACGCAATTTGGCGGTGCGCTGCGCCGGGCCATCAATCCGGATGGCACGTTCAATGTCCGCCGCAAGGGAACGCACCTGCGCGACGTCAATCTGTACCTGGCGCTGATCGATACCACGTGGCCGCGCTTTTTAGCGGTGGTCGCCACTGGATTCTTGTGTATCAACATGGTGTTCGCCGGCATTTACATGATGCTCGGAATCGAACATTTGCAGGGCCTGGAACCGGAGATGGCACCGTTTGTCAATGCGTTTTTCTTCAGCATTCATACGTTGACGACAGTGGGGTACGGGAATATTTTTCCTCGAGGCGTCGCGACCAATCTGGTGGCCGCACTCGAAGCGGCGACCGGCTTGATGGTATTTGCGATTGCCACTGGACTGCTCTATGGGCGATTTTCGCGGCCCTCAGCGCGCATTCTGTTCAGCAATCATCTCCTGATTGCGCCTTATCAGGATGGAAGCAGCCTGCAGTTCCGCATCACAAATGCCCGTAGCAATGTCCTGATGGATCTGGAGGCTCGGGTTTTGCTGATGACCGTGGATATGGCTTCCGGGCAGCTGAAGCGCGACTTCATCGATCTTCCGCTGGAGCGGCGGCATATCTATTTTTTCCCGCTGACATGGACCATCGTCCATCCGATCGACGAAAGGAGTCCTTTTTACGGAAAAACGGCAGAGGACCTGGAAAAAGCCAGCACCGAGATCCTGGTGCTGATCAAAGGCTTCGACGATACCTTCAGCCAAACGGTTCACGCGCAATATTCCTACACCTACGATCAGTTTGTGTGGGGAGCGAAATTTCAGCCCGCGTTTAGTGTAGATCCAGCCGGGGATCTGATTCTGGATGTGAACCGGATTGATGAGTTGAAAGTGGTGAGTTAAGCTAACAGCGCATGCCCTTGCTGCTCGCGTTCGCTATTGGGATCGTCGCCGGTCTTCGATCTTTCACCGCTCCCGCCCTTGTGTGCTGGGCGGGATTTCTGGGTTGGATACCACTGGGCGATACGAAACTCGCGTTTCTTGGAACAATCCTGGCGGTCTACATCTCTACCGGTCTTGCGCTGGTTGAGTTAGTGCTGGACAAACAATCCTGGATTGGAGCGCGAACCAAGCCGGGTCCCTTGATTGACCGGCTGATTATGGGCGGGCTAACGGGCTTCGCGCTCAGCGCCTGGCCGGGTGCCATTGCAGGCGTCGTTGGAGCACTGATCGGCACGTTTGGCGGATATCAGGCGAGGCGCCGCATCGTAGCGAAGGGGAAGCTTCCCGATATCACGGTGGCGCTGATCGAAGACGCCATCGCGATCGGCGGCGGGCTCTTCATCGTTTCGCGATTTAGTTCCTCGTGAAGATTCTCGACAGGCCGTAGTGGCATGCGGCTCTGATTTCCTCCGGCGAAAGCGCGCGCTCCACCGAAATCTCCGCCGCACTCCGAATGTCATCGGTCACTTCCGGGAAAAGCTCCTTTGGTGCGGCTAGGACTTTGCGGGCACTGCTGGTCTGCAGTTTCGGAGCCACCGCGGTCCGCCACAACTCGTGGAGATCGGGCAGCCGTGCACCGAAGACTTCGAGCGTGTCGTGGATATAGAGGATGTCCTTGACTCTGTCCGGGCGCGCACGTTTTCCATGGATGAGAACTTTCTGCGCGATGAAGGCGACCGGGTTGGCAATCTGAACCGAAGTTCTGAAACTGCTTTGCTCGAAGCCGATGGACCACGGCTGATCCAGTAAAAGCTCGATGAAGCGGAGCCGCTGCGAAGCAACACCGGCGATTCGCGCCGTCGCTTTGCGTTTCTTGCTGCGATCGAGTTCGCTGCCGATAAGCGGAGTGAGGAACTCCGCGTAGAAGCCGGAAGAGTCGCCTCCCAAGTGATAGTGAGTGGCGGGCGGGTGGTCCTCGCCCATGAATTCTTCGAAGAAGCCGTGGCCGAGCAGACGGGAACGGATGTCCTCCTCTCCCATGGGAGTGCGCTGAGGAAGGGCGATGTCCGTGTCCAAGGTACTCAGTGGCGGATAGTTCAACGATTGTGCATGCGGATGGAGTCGATAGAGTTGGTGCGCCCAGCCACCCACGATCACGATGTGGGGGAGCCAGGGTTGGAGCGCCATCAGCAGACGCGCGAATGGATTGGCTGCGGTCATCTGCGTTTTTTAAACAACGGGCTCAACGCACGGCGGCGTATTTCACGAGCCTGTTCACGTCCCCGGCCGGGATGCGCCGAAACATCGAGCCATATCTGCAGTACGTCCGATACCGAGATTCCTTCGCGTTGCACGGATGCGCGAAAGATGGCTTGCGGATTTCTAGGAATGCGCACCATCACGTCGGCGGGACGGTTGGACTTGCTGAAGTCGAGGCCGAGCCGGTTCATCGCATCGAGCGTCATGCGTTCCAGATAAAGATGCGGCAGGGCTCCACGAACGAATCCGAGCCCCAGCACATCGGCGGCGGCGAAGAGGCCCAAACAGCATTGAGGCTGGTTCCGAATCGCTTTCGAGCTGTATCGCCGGACGGCATCGCGTAATTGATCCGGTCCGGCCTTGATGATCCAACGAGCCGGTATTTCATTTATGGCAGTCCGCTTGTCCGCAGCCCACAGGTCCAGCAGTTCTTCGAGACGGACGAGCTTGAGTTCAGTCGCATTCTCATCCAAGAATCCGCGCGCCGCGAGTTGGTTTACGAATCGCGACCCGCTCATGCCCGACACTTCGGCAGCTTCAGCCAGTTGCGATGCATTTTCGACCGGCTGCCGCGGGACGCGAATCAGGTTTTCGGGCAGACTCTGACCGAGAAGGATTTTTAGCATCCATTGGTTTAGATCGGAGAACAGATTGGCCAGGGGTTGAGGCGAGTTCGGTTGCTTCCGAGGAAGGCGCGCGGGAGATGCGTTTAGCGGTTCGAGGCCAGCGCCACGAAAGGAGCGAAACCCGCTGGAATCGATGACTCCGACAGCCACGCCCGGAGCGTTCTGTTCCACGAACGCTTGGAGCTGATCCGCGACCGATTCTGGCACGCGCTTGGAGGCAACCACTGCCAGGGGGGTGATGGACGAGGGAAAGCGGCGGGCGGACGACTGAGCTTCGAGAACAGCTTGTGAGAGCACAGAGATCAGACGGTCGCGGCGGCCCTCCGAGGCCGACCTGATTTGAACGATGTACTTATTTTTGCCGGCCTGGACGGCCAGGTTCGCACCGTTGGCCGCGGCAGCAGGAAGACTGAGAATCCGCCAGCCCCTTTTTTGAAAGAGGTTGGCAAGAATGCCCCGGTAATCGGAGCTGGATATAGCTTGCATGGTGGCGATGTTTGTTTAACATGGCCATGTTAACTTAACATGGCCATGTTAGATCCACATGGCCATGTTAGAACACACGGCAGCCCCGTGTCAAAGGCTCGCTAGCAAGGGCGCGGCGACATCCCACACTTTGGCCGCGACCTCTTCTTGAGATGCGCTGCCATCGATTAGGCGCACGCGATCCGGCTCGCACCGGGCCAGCTCGTGGTAGGCATCACGGACTTTGTGATGGAACTCCACGGCCTGCTCGTCGATGCGAGCCTCTTGCCTGACATTGCCGAGATTGCGGGAATGCGCGCGAGCCAATCCGGTTTCCGTATCGATGTCGATGCAGAGGGTCAAATCGGGAACTAAACCATGGCAGGCGATGCGATCCACTTCGAGCACCGTGTCCCAACCGAGGCCTCGCGCCGCGCCCTGATAGGCGATGGAAGAATCCGTGAAGCGATCCGAGACGACGATGTGGCCCTCGCGCAGCGCAGGCAAGATGGACTGCTCCACGTTTTGCGCCCGCGCGGCGAACATCAGCAACAGTTCGGGCACCGCGCGCAGTTCCTGATTCGCGGGATCGAGCAAGATGCGCCGGATCTGCTGGCCGATCGGCGTTCCACCCGGTTCCACGGACTCGAGCACCGTGTGCCCTTCGCGCCGGAGCCGCTCGGCAAACAACCGAGCTTGGGTGCTTTTACCGCTGCCGTCGGGGCCTTCGAATGTGATGAAGAGGCCTTTGTGTTGTCTAATCGTAGACAAAATGCAGGACTTTCTTCAGGTCTTCCCAAGCTTCTTTCTTCGCGTTCTGATTGTAGGGGCGAAGAAGATAAGAAGGATGGTAAGTGACCATCAACGGAATATCGCGCCACTGCATCCATTTTCCGCGTAAACGCGTGACCCCATCTTTGGTTCCGAGAATGGCTTTGGCCGCCGTGGAACCGAGCGCGCAGATCGCTTTGGGACGAATCGCCTCAAGCTGGCGGAAAAGGAACTGGCCGCAGATCTCCATCTCATCCGGTTGCGGCGTGCGGTTTTCCGGAGGCCGGCACTTTACAACGTTGCAGATGTACACGTCGGGCCGTTTGAGCGGGATGCCTTCCTTCGAGGCAGTCCCTTCGATCATTTGCGTGAGAAGTTGTCCGGCCCGGCCGACGAACGGCAATCCCTGCGCGTCCTCGTCGGCCCCTGGGCCTTCGCCTACAAACACCAGTTTCGCCTGTTCATTGCCGGAACCAAACACGATCCGATTCCTGCCCTCATGCAAGCGACACCGTTTGCAGTCACCAATATCTTCGCTGATTTTGAGCAGATTGTCATGAGCCGGAGCGAGCGGAAGTACTACGGGCAACACCTCAGCGCTTCGGGCTACGAAGGGTTTGAGGCTTGGGGATTGGGGCTGGGGACTCGGGACTGGGGGCTCGGGGTTCGGGATTAGCGATTTGCCTCGGCGATAAACGGTTTTTACGCCTAGATCCTGATAGAAAAGCAGGCGGTTGCGGACTTCTTCCTTCGTCATCGGGCGTGGAGGGCCAGGCGCAGTTTCGTTACTTGATCGAAGATGCGGTCCGCCACTTCGCGTTTGGGGGCGCGCGGCAAGTCGATGGTCTCACCCGTGCTCAGCACCAGGATCGCTTCGTTTTCATCGGCCTCGAATCCGGTGCCGTCGTGGCCAACCAGATTTGCGACCACCATATCGCAGTTCTTGGATACGAGCTTTCCACGCGCGCTTTCCGTGAGGTTCTCGGTTTCGGCCGCGAAGCCGATTAACAGGCGATCGCCCTTCTTTTTGCCAAGCTCGGCAAGGATATCGGGCGTAGGATCGAGCTCCAGCGACATCCGCATCGCGGTCTTTTTCACTTTGTGCTGAGGCACCTGAGACAGATGGTAATCGGCGACCGCGGCGGATTTCACGATGATGGTCGATTCTTTAAGATGCTCGAGAACCGCGTCATGCATCTCGACCGCGGTATGCACGCGGATCAACGTTACGCCCGAAGGCGCGGGAAGGTGCACGGGTCCGGAAACCAGAATCACATGAGCGCCGCGCTGCGCGGCCGCTTCGGCTAACGCATAGCCCATTTTTCCGCTGGATCGGTTGGAGATGAACCGCACGGGATCGAGCGCCTCCTGCGTGGGTCCGGCGGTGATGAGTATGGTTTCGCCTTCCAGATCTTTCGCAGCTAGCCCAAGTGTCGCGACTACGTCAGCAATGCGATCCGGTTCGGCTAGCCTGCCTGGGCCGGTCATCCCGCAGGCGAGAATGCCTTCTTCCGGCTCGACGATGCGATGCCCGCGCTTGCGCAAAATCGCTAGGTTTTCCTGCGTGGCCGGATGGGCCCACATGTTGCTGTTCATGGCCGGCGCGAGCACAACAGGTCCGGTGAATGCGAGGTATGTGGTGGTCAGAAAATCGTCCGCGTGGCCATGCGCCAGGCGGGCGAGGATATCGGCGGTTGCCGGGGCGATCACCAGAAAGTCGTTCTCTTGGGCTACGGCAATGTGCTCGATCGAGCTGGCTAATGTTGCTTCCGAGCTGTCCGCCGCAAACAGACTGGTAATTACTTTACGTCCAGTGAGCGCTGCGAAAGTGAGTGGTGTAATAAAACGCTGCGCGGCGTCGGTTAGGACCACCTGCACACGCAGGCCGCGTTCCATCAGTGCGCGTGCCAGTTCAGCGGATTTGTAAGCAGCTATGCCGCCGCCCACGCCCAGCACAACGTTCCTGGTGTCAGCGCCCATGCCTCCGGCCCAATTCGGCTTATTCAGCTGGTGCAAATTCCTGCGGTTGCCCCTT
This sequence comes from Bryobacteraceae bacterium, assembly GCA_035295865.1. Lineage (GTDB taxonomy): Bacteria > Acidobacteriota > Terriglobia > Bryobacterales > Bryobacteraceae > Palsa-89. Next base: position 41,472 of record DATGIH010000526.1, on the reverse strand, counting down.
CACCGTATCCGTATACTTCACCAGACCGCGCCGGACTTCCTCCATGGAAGTGACGGTGGGCTTTTTGGATGTGGTTGGGAGGAACGGACGAGCGCCATTCTGCAACTGCCGAGCGCGCTTGGCGGCTACGATGATGAACCGGTACGTGCTTTGCTCGATATCGTCCGGAATGGCGTACATCGCGTTGTTTCTCAATCTCTCAGCCATCGATCTTTACCTCAATTCTTTTCAAAACCAAAACTCTCGAGAATCGGCCGGACTTCTTCTTCCATCCGCGCCTTGCGCAACCGCTCGGCCTTTACAATGGATACCAGGCGCGCCGCAGCCTCGTCGATTTCGCGGTTAATCAGCACGTAATCGTACTGCGTATAATTTCGAACTTCCTCCGCCGCGCCTTTCAAGCGCCGCTTGATCGTCTCTTCACTATCCTGCGACCGGGCGCGGAGCCGCTGCTCGAGAACCTCCCGGGACGGTGGAAGCACAAAGATGCTAATCGCTTCCGGAATCGCTACCTTCAATTGTCTCGCACCCTGGACGTCGATGTCGAGTACCAGGTCGCGGCCCTGATGACTCGCTTGTTCGAAGGTACTGATGTGCGTGCCGTAGTAATTACCAAAAACCTCGGCATGTTCCAGAAACTCTTGTTTTTCCAGGCGTTGCTCGAATTCCGCCCGGCTGATGAAAACGTAGTCCACGCCGTTGGTTTCCACGGCGCGGGGTTGGCGTGTCGTGTAAGAGATTGAAAACGTTAGCTCCGGAACCGTTTTCATAAGACGGTGAACCAGAGTCGACTTTCCGGAACCCGAAGGGGCGGAGATAATGAATACGGAGATCATTCGAGGTTCAAAGACTGTTCGCGGATTTTCTCGATTGCGGCTTTGGCAGCCAGTGCAACGTCGGTGATGCGCAGGCCGAGCTCGCCGATGCCGCTGGTCTTAGACAGGATCGTGTTTGTTTCGCGATTCATCTCTTGTAGCAGAAAATCCAGCTTTTTACCAACTTCGCCGCCAGCGTCGAGGATTTCGTCGAGTTGGCGCGAATGTATCTGCAGACGGGAAATCTCTTCGCCGATATCACTGCGATCGGCGAGAATCGCCGCTTCTTGGGCCAGCCGCTGGGGATCGAGCGCGGTGTTCGCGAGCAGTTCGGCCAGACGCTCGGCCAGCCTGCTTTGAAAAGCGGGCGTGGCGCGCGACCGGATTTCGGCCATCTCGGCGACTCCAGCACCGATGGAGCGGTTGTAATTCCGGATCAATGCGGCGAGCTCCGCGCCTTCGCGCGAACGGAATTGGTTGAGCGTCGCGAGCGCCTCTTCGAACACGGCCAGGAGCGGCTTTTCGATTTCCGGATCGGGCGCCGTTTCCAAGGGAGCGCCAAACATTCCAGGAAGGCGCATGAGCTGGTTTAAGTCGGGCTTTGCGTCCTCCAGGCCTTCTTGCGCGGCCATTTTATGGAAAGCCGCGAGACAGGCCTGCATGAGCGGCGTATTCAGACCGCCCACGGCGGAGTCGTTTCCAGGCTGCATCACCGAACAGCGGATATCTACATGCCCTCGCAGCACGGACTTCTTGAGCGCGCCGCGCAACGAGTTTTCGAACGCATCCAGATCCGCTGCAAGGTGAAAATGCGGGTCCAAGCCCTTGTGATTGACACTCTTGAGCGTCACCGTGATTTCGCCTTGTGGCGCGGAGCGCTGGACGCGGGCGAACCCCGTCATGCTGCGAATGGGAGCGCTCATGGATTCACAAGCGGATCGGGTTCCAGATACTGCAACTCATGCAATCGCTGGTAGATTCCGCCGTGGTTGACCAGCTCTTCATGCGTTCCGAATTCGGAGATGCGTCCTTGATCGAGGACCACGATCTTGTCGGCGCGCCGGATGGTGGACAAGCGGTGCGCGATCACGATCACCGTCCGGTTACTCATCAAAGTCTGAAGCGCGCGCTGCACCAGAATCTCGGATTCGCTATCCAGGTGCGACGTGGCTTCGTCCAGAATCAGGATCGGCGCATTCTTGAGCAACGCGCGCGCGATCGCCAGCCGCTGCCTCTGCCCGCCGCTTAGCTTAACGCCGCGCTCGCCGATCATCGTCTCATATCCCTGCGACATCCGCTCGATAAATTCTTCGGCCATGGCGCTGCGCGCCGCGTTGCGGATCTCATCGTCCTTGGCTTTGGGTTTTCCGTAGCGAATGTTGTTCGCGACCGTGTCGTTGAAGAGAAACGTTTCCTGCGCCACCATGCCGATCTTTTCGCGCAGCGAAGCAAGCTGCAGATCGCGGACGTCTTTGCCATCGATCCGGACGGCGCCCTCGGTAACATCGTAAAAGCGCGGGACCAAATTCGCGAGCGTGGTTTTTCCGGCGCCGCTCGGACCCACTAACGCCACCACTTCACCCGCCCGCACTTCCAGCTTCACCCCTCGCAACTGGAATCCGTTGGGTGCATTGAGATATTTGAAGCTGATGTCGTCGAGTACGATGGACTGCTGAAATTTGGCCAGCTTGGCGGCGCCCGGCTTCTCCACGATCTGCTGATCGCGATCCAAATATTCAAAAACCTTTTGCGACGCACCGAGCGCTTGCTGGAAAATGTTGTGGATTCCGGTGAGCCGCTTGACGGGCTCGTACAGCATCAGCAACGCGATGACGAAGCTGGTGAATTCGCCGGGCGTGAGTGCATGATTCTTGATCTGGATGCGGGCGTAGGTCAGCAAAATTACGATCGTCACTGCGGCAAAGAATTCGATGAGCGGCGACGAGAGCGCCTGCAGCGCGACATAGCGGAGATTGGTGGCTTTGAGCCGGTTCGCGGCGACTAAAAATCGATTGGATTCCAGGTCTTCGGTACCGAACGACTTTACTACTTGATGCCCGCTGAGGGTCTCCTGCAGAATCTGGTTCACCTCTCCGGCGTCGTCCTGCGCGCGCCGCGTGGTCCGCCGGATGCGGCGGCCGATGCGCAATGTCGGAACCAGAACGAACGGCAGAACGGTCAGACTCGCGATGGCCAGCTTCCAATCTTTTTGCAGCACCACACAGAGCAGGAAAATCACCGAAAAAGATTGCCGGAGCCAATCCGCCAGCATATGCGAAGTGGCCACTTGAATCTTTTCCAGATCGTTCATGATGGATGACATGACCCGGCCGGTGGAGTTCGATTCAAAGAAGTGCGCGTCCTGACGTAAAACGCGATCAAAAACTTTTTGCCGCAGGTCGGTGACGGCGGAGAATCCGACGTAGTTCACAAAATAGTTGCCGAAGTAATCGCACAGCCCTTTGATCAGAAATACGCCGAGAATTGCGATCGCGACCATGGTCCAGACATTGTGTATGGATGCGGGGACGAACTGCTGGAGATAAACCTTGTGGTTGAAAAGCGGAATCGTAAATAGTGGAACCGGGGAATCCGGCGTTTCGGGCTTGAGAACGCGATCGAAGATCGGTCCGATGAGCAGCGCCATGAAACCCTGAGCGGCGCCGACTGCGGCCATCAGCACAACCGAAAGCAGCAGCGGAGCGAGATAGGGCCGGACATAACGGAGCAGCCGCGTCATTGGTGGACGAACACTTTCTCGACAGCCTGGACGGCTTCCGCGACTCCGATGGACTGAATGCCTGCCGCCGACTTTAAGACCATCGACTCTGTCTGCCACGGATGCCAGACATCGGCATCGGACGAGCCGAAAAACACGATCACCGGGAGTCCGAAAGCCGCTGCCATGTGCGCGGGACCGCTGTCATTACCGGCGAACAGAGAGGCCCCAGCGAGCAAGGACTTTATTTCTTCGAGCGATGCACCTTCAAAGCAAGTGTATCGGCTGAATGCCTGCAAGCTTTCGCCGGGTCCCGAAATGAAGATGGGTTCGAGACCGAGCGAGTGCTTCAGGTGGTCCGCCAAGGCCAGGAAGTTCGAGTGCGGCCAGATTTTATCGGGTGCGGATGCCATCGGGTGCAGCGCCGCATAGGCTCCAGGCCGGCTCCGCTTGGGAGCAAATAGACGCGCGCGCGGGATGGGCGCCGCAGGAACACCGAGGAAAAACATTGCGGATGCCAGGTGCTCCGCTGTGTGGACCTTTCGGTCTACGTTCAGAATCTCCTGCGCCCGAGGAATGTGGACGTTGTAAATCGGCTGGAAACGAAAGTGTTGGAATCCGGCGCGCAGACGGGCCATCGAAGCCACGGTGAGACGAACGCTGGTGGATCCGCCGTGCAGGTTGAGAGCCAGATCCGGACGGAACCGTGCGATTTGAGAAATTTTCGGAGCAACCAGCGTCTCGATATCCGGATTGCCCTGGAAGATGGGAACGAAGGCGTCCTCCACCACCACGCCGATCTTCAAATCCGGCCGCGTTTGCTTTAGAAGCGAGATTGCGGGAGTGGTGAGAACGCAATCGCCCAGGGAGCGCAACCGGATGACGGCAACTCGCGCGCCGGGGGCGAGGCGCTCCAAAACGGTACTCATCTGGATCGCCGTGCGCTTATTCTTCGATTTTGGCTTCGTCGATCAGCATCACTGGGATGTCGTCGCGAATGGGGTAAACGCGCTTGCATTGGACGCACTTCAAGCCGCTCTGATCGGGCTTCAACTCCACAGTCGCCTTGCACAAAGGACACACCAGAATGTCCAGCAAATCCTTGCTAATCGGCATGGTTCGATTCATCTTAGCAGGGTCGCGCCGGCAAGCGCGTGCAAACTACCGTAGCGCGCCCTCAAACTTCCGTGGTAGCGCTCCCTCGCGGTCGCGGTTCGGGCTAAAACTGGAAGCGAGCTTGCAATTCCAAACGGCGATTGTTGCCGTTCTGCGAGAAGGCTCCGAAGCCGCCGCCTAACGAATTGGATTCGCCGAAGAGCGGCGTACCGAGAACGCCGTTAATTGGACCTGGATTCACGTGATTCAACAGATTGCGCGCGTTCACCGAGAAGGTCAAGTTGTAGCGCTTGCCGGTGGTGGGGTTGCCGAACATTCCGCCCATTCCACCCATGCCTACGCCGGGAGGTCCACCGTGCCCGCCGCCTCCGCCACCATGGCCGCCGCCTCCTGGAGGTCCTCCCGGACCACCGCCGCCGGGGTTGAATGAGCTTTCGCGCGATGGACCGAATCCGAAGGTCTTCGCCAGCCGCAAGTTGACGGTAACCGATCCGGGACTGCGGCCGAAATTCCGTGGCAGCACAACTTCACCGGGTGCGTTCGGTTTGGGATTGGGATCGAGCAGCAAAGATCCATAAGTGACGAGTTTCGTTCCATCCGGCACCAGGCTGGGATCGGTGACCAAGCCCGGACGCGTGGTGTAGAGGGTCGTGTCGAACGGGTCCGTACCAGTGGTGATGTTGAACGGTGCGCCGGAATTAATCACGATGAACGGAGAGAGCCGGAAGTCCCACTTGGTTGTGATGGATCCGCCGATGAACGCCCTGTGATGCACATCCAAAGACGATGGTCCATATTCGCCCGCCATGCTGTACGGGCTGGCCGCGATGGTTCCAACGCCATCCGTGTTGCTCTTCGCGTGCCCGTACATGTAAAACCCGTTCAGCGAGATTCTGCTGGTGGGCTGAGTGCGGATGTTGGTGATCAACTGATTTTGGTTGAATATGCCATTGGATTCCATGAGCAGCACAGGACCTGGCTTGCTCGCGTCGAAGGTTGGCAGCCCAGGTACGTTGATGTCTTGCTCGCGAAGTTCGTGCCGGCCGGCGGTATGCAGAAAAGATTCGGAGATCGTGGTGTTCTTGGGAAGCTGACGCTCCACCGTGATCGCCGATTGCAGAGAATACGGAGCATTGAGATCCTTGGCGATTCCATACGTGGTCTGCGCGACGGGAGTTGTTCCCGAAGCACTCATTACTTCCGCAAGAAGCTGAGCGGGCGTTGCGTTCGGCAGGAAGAGGGCCGGATTGGTGAGCGTGTATTGTTGCACCAGGCTGCCGGCGAAGTTGTAGCGTTCCGCGATTTCAGCATTTTGTTCGCTAAAGCGGTCATAAAACATTCCGAAGCCGCCGCGTATTACCGTTTTGGGACGCGGATTGTTCTTGCGTTGTCCCGGCGCCCAGGCGAATCCGAAGCGCGGCGCGAAATCGTGGTTATCGTGAATATTGGTTTGCGTCTCGTAGCGGAGACCAAGGCTGAACGTGAGATTGGGCTTGACGCGCCAATCGTCGCCCACGAACAGGCCCGTGTCCACCTGATTGATATTTACCAGCGGTACTCCGGTGCTGATGGTTAACTGCGACGGGATTCCGCCCGGCAACCCGGCCAAAGCGTTCTGATATCGCTGAATGGAAGTAAGGTTGATACATCCGCTGCCCGGATCCGTTGGATCGCAAGTGTCTCCCGCGGAGATTGGACCATAGCCGCCGGTGAAAAGAAACGATCCGCCGAAATTGCTGGGCGAAGTATTGTTAATGGTGACCGCGCGCACGCGCACGCCAAATTTCCAGCTATGCGCGCCGCTTGCGATCGAAGTGTAGTTCTGCAGTTCGTAGTGATTCTGGGTATCGATGGTGTGTCCGATCTGAGCGCCGCCCTTGTTGACCGCGCCTGCAACGGTTACTGCGGGCGCTAGAGTGTCGGCGGTCTGTTCGGAATTGACGTGGTAAAATTGAAGCCGCGTCTCATTAATCACCTTGCTGCTCAGAACGGCAGTTTCGACGATCTGCAAAGTGTGATCTGTATCGTAGTTTTTGTAGCCCCGCGAAACCAGATTGAGGTTTCCGATGCCTTGATCTTCGGCATCGTTTCGCGTGAAGCCATAACGAACAGTCAGCGTGTTGTTCTGGCTAAGCTGATAATCCACTCGCGGGCTGATGCGGAGCCGATTTTGCGGCGCTTTGAAAACTTGATTAAAGGGCGAACCTTCCGGATTATCACCCGCGATCACCGCGTTGATTACGGTGCCACTGTTGATATCGCGATCCGACACATCGAGAAAGAAAGACGCCTTCTTGTTGATGGGCCCGCTGAGCGTTCCCTGAAAATCTTTCAACAATAGCGGCGCTTTTTCGGCGGCGTAGGGATTGCGTGAGTTCAGCGCGTCGTCGCCAAAATTGAAGTTCACGTTGCCGTGGAATTTATCCGAGCCGGGCTTGGTCAAAATCTCGATGCGGCCGTAGCCGAGCTTGTCGAACTCGGGGGAAAACGGATTCTGATTGATGCGGATTTCGCGGATCGAATCTTTCGACGGCAGCGTTCCGCCGGTGAAACCGTCGATGTAGATTTGGCCGCCGCTCGGTCCGGCGGAGGGTCCGGCGAGAGCTTCGAGATCGGATTGTAGATCGTCGGGATCGTCTGAAAGTGCATCGAGATCCGCGCCGCGCAGTACCAGTGCGCCTGCATTCTGCGAGGGATCGGTGCTGACGGTAGGCCCGACATTTTCCTGCACGGTGACTTCCTGGTTCTCCAGCTTGACGCGCAGCTTGACGTCGAGTGTCGCGGTTCCACCGGCCGCGATGTCGACCGTGGCCGGCTGGAACTGAACCAATCCCGGGGAGGATACCTGTACGGAGTACTTTCCGGCCGGGATCCCGGCGATGGAATACGATCCAGCGTCACTAGCGACGGCGGATTTCACCGGGCCTGCCGCGTTCGAAACGGTGACCTTGGCGCCGGGAACCAGCGCGCCGGATTCATCCATCACGGTGCCTTTCAAGATTCCGAGTTGCTGGGCTTCGAGCGCCAAGGAAAACGTCAGAGGCAGCAAGAGTGCGATTATTTTTTTCAACATTCCGATTCCTGTGATTACTGAATTTGCATGCCGCGTTTATTGCTCCGGCATGCCCGCACCGATGCTCCACGAACCCAGATCCACCTGACCGGCTGTTCTGGGAGCTGCTGCGAGAAATGGCTCAACACCAGCCACCAATGAAAAAGCAGTCATCGAAGAGCCATCCGCGCTCTTCGAGCTGGAAATGATCAGCGCATCGCCCTTTTTGAGATCGGCGAGCGCCAATTGAGGAGAACGTTCGAGCAACTGCTGAAGATCGCCGCCACGCGCGGCCCCGCCACCGTAACCGCCACCAGCGCCCCCGGGCCCTGCGCCAGCTCCTGGCGCTCCGCCGCCAACGAATGGCGGACGACCTGAAGTATCGCCAGATCCCGGTGCTCCGGCTTGCGCGGGCCGGGATGCCGCGGATCCCGCTGTACCTGCTCCGCCACCCGCACCAGGAGCGCCGCCCGCCGCAGCACCGGGACGCATGCGCATCGCCAGGAACGTAGCGATACGCTCATCCAGCTTGCGCAGCATGGTATTCGAATTCGTGTGGATCGTGACAGGCTTTTTGGTCTTGAGATCCGTCACCACCACATCGCCATTTGCCGCATTCACGGAAACTACTGTCGCGGCAATCGTGTCGAAGGAACCAGAGACGATCTCTTCGGCTTTATAGCGCGTGCCATCGTCGTTCTTCGTCCCCAAAGCCCGGACGCTATCGCCCGTATGAATATCGGCGAACGCGCTCGGTTTGGCATCCGCGAAACGAACCGAGTCGGGAGCATAGCGGCGAAACGAGGCTGCGGATGTTTCAACCACTATTTCCTTGGCATCGCGGCCGTGGGGATTAATGGTGAATTCCTTGGCATCCGGATTCACTGCCGTGACGGTACCGGCGATACCGCGCTTCTGCCATTCGGCGCGATCCTGTTCCTGCTTCTTCGCCACATCCGCCTTGGTCATGATGACCACGGTTCGCGCGGCGATCGACTTCGTTTCATCCGTAAACGCCCCGCGCGCCAACAGCCGGTCGCCAACGACGATGTCCGAGAGCGCGATCTTGCTAGCTTTCTTCAAATCTTTTTCGCCCGGCGGCAGGTGGAGATAATTCGTGCTGTCGCCCAGATCGATGGTGTAGGCTGTGCCATCGTCGGCCTTCACTTTGAGCTGCTTGGCGGAGGCGTCGAGCGAAGTGATTTCGCCGACCACTGTTTTGAGCGCCGGCGGAGTTTGCGCGAAGGCCAGCGCCAAAGACAGAAATATTGTCCACAGTTTCACTAATTTACTTGGCGCAGAAGAAGTTACGAGGGTTACCGGATGTCTGTCAAGAACTGTAAACCCTTGTGAATACGGCTTCTGGCTTTGGAGTTGCGCCGAAGTCGCGCTCAATCCAGCGGACTGATCACTAGCTCATTGACCACGCTGGTAACGCCTTTTACCTTCTTGGCTACCTTCTCTGCTTTCGTCTTTTGCTTCTCGGTCCGAACTTTGCCCTTCAGGGTAACGGCGCCCTGATGTACGGTGACGTCGAACTTCACGCCGCCGAGATCCGCATCGCTTGCTAGCTTCACGAGAACCTGATCGGTGAGCTCGTCGTCGGTGGCCGGGGCTTTTTGGGCGAGCAAAGGCATCAGCAACAGAGCGCACACCACTGTGAGCGAGAGAAATCGCAGCATCATTCTGATTCTCCACCCCGCATGGCTCGCCAGTCAATGGCATTTAGAAATTCCGGATTCTCACGCCAATCTTTACGAACCTTGACGAAGAGCTGGAGAAAAATCTTGCGCGAGAACATTTTCTCCATTTCCTCACGAGCGAGGGTTCCGATTTTCTTCAGACTCGCGCCTTTCGCGCCGATGACGATCGCTTTCTGGCCGTCGCGTTCCACGTAAATTGTGGCCGTGATGCGAAGGAGCTTCGGCTCATCTTTCCAATCCTCCACGACAACGGCTACCGCATGGGGAATTTCCTGCCGGGTTTCGCGCAAAATTCGTTCGCGAATCAACTCGGCGGCGAGGAAGCGCTCCGGCTGGTCGGTGAGATAGTCCGGCGGAAAATAAGCCGGACCTTCGGGAAGCTTTTTGACGATCGCTTCGCGCAGCCTTTGCAACCCCTCGCCAGACACTGCGGAGATCGGAATGTATTCCTCAAACTCGCGCACGGCTTTAAACTGCTCGATGCGGGGAAGCAGCATTCGTTTGTCGGAGAGCTTGTCGACTTTGGTTAGCAGAAGAAAAGCAGGCGTCGAAACATCGCGAAGGACTTCCAGGGCCTCGCTGTCTTCGGGGCTGAACTTCGCGGTGCAATCGGCGAGGTAAAGCAGCAAATCCCGATCCGCAAGCGACCCGCGAACGCTGTGCATCATGCGCTGGTTCAGCAGCGAATTCGATTTGTGGATGCCGGGCGTGTCGAGGAAGACGACTTGCGCGTTCTCGAAATTCGCCACGCCTTCGATGGCGGTGCGCGTGGTCTGCGGCTTTTCAGAAACGATTGCGAGCTTGCCGCCCACCAGAGTGTTCAACAGCGTGGATTTTCCGGCGTTGGGACGGCCCAGGATAGAAACAAAACCGGAGCGGAATCCCGCGGATAACGGCGTCATGCCTGCCCTTGCGTGACGGTTTCCGCCTCGGCTTTCGAGATGCGAACCCGGTCCACTTTCAATTCGTCGCCTGCCAGCACTTCCATGCGAATGCCTTCCCGCTCCAGCGTCTCACCCACGCGCGGAACGCGGCCCAGCCATTCTGTGATGAGTCCGCCGATGGTAGTGGATTCGGTTTCTTCACGCGGCCGGAAGCCAAGCAACTCCCGCAGCCGGTCCAGGTCCAGGCTGCCGGATACCACGAAGCTCCCTTCCGTTTCTTTTTGGACGTCGCGCTCCGGCTCATGCTCGTCGTGGATTTCGCCGACGATCTCCTCCACCATATCCTCCATGGTGGCAAGGCCCGCTGTGTTGCCGTACTCGTCGATCACGATGGCCATATGCGCGCCGTCATTCTGCATTTCGCGCAGCAGAGTGTTGACCGGCTTGGTTTCCGGAACAAAGCGAATGGGACGAACCAATTCCTGCACCAAGCGCCCGCGGCGTTCGGCAGGATCGAGCTCAAACACATCGCGCACGTGGACGAATCCGATAATGTTGTCGATGCTGTGTTCGTAAACCGGAACGCGCGAATATTGCTCATGGATTACCAGCTCGCGCAGATTCTCAAGCGACCGGTTCGCTTCAATGGCTACGATTTTCGGGCGCGGCGTCATGATCTCGCGCACGGTTTTGTCGCCGAACGCCACCACGCTCTCGATCAGCTTTCGATCCTGCGCTTCGATGATTCCTTCTTCCTCGCCGGCCGAAATCAGCGCGTCGATATCGTTGGCCGGCCCGGGAGCTTCCACCTGAACTTTTTCCGGCTCCGCGAGTTCCACCAGCGATTGGAAGAATCCCAGGACGGCGGTGAGCGGGCGCACCAGCAGCGCGCAGGTTTTAAGAATCGGGGCCAGCGGGAGCAGCCAATGGCCGCTGGTTTTTCGGTAGAGCAGCGGCGCGAGAACGTAGGTGGAAAGCAGCATTGTGAGCCAACCGAAGAGCGAGGCTTCCAGTAGAAGCTCCCAGCCGACAGGCGCGCCCCAGGCGGCCGCGATGCACAGGATTCCGAGCAACAAAAGCAGCGTGTGCTTGATCATCGAGATCACGAGCACGCCGTGGCGCGTTTCCAGGCCAATGCGATCTTCCAGCGTTTCTTTGAAGAATTCGAGCGCCGGAAGATCGGGACCGCGCAGCCGCAGGGAATCCGTGTACATGGTTTGGAACACGGTGAGGATGCAGAGCACCGCCGCAACCAGGAGAATCGCCGCCAGAGCCAGGCCGATCATGCGCCGACCCTTTCGATCAAACCCGCCGGGAGGCCAAGGCGGATGCGCCACTTTCGTTCCGCTTTCGACATGTGGCCGCCGTCGGTTTCGTGATCCATGCCGAGCAGGTGGAGCAGACCATGCAGCATGAGAATCTTTAGTTCTTGTTCAACGGAGTGTCCGTATTCCTGCGACTGCCTGCGAGCTGCATCGTAAGAGATGGCTATTTCGCCGTGGGGCAAGTCTCCGGCTTGCTTTACTGAAGGGAACGACAGCACGTCTGTCGGATAATCCTTCCGGCGAAATTCCCGATTCAACCGCCGCAGCTCGGCATCGTCCGCGATCAAGCAGCAGAATCCATGTCCGCCGCCCACTTCCAGTTGCAGGCGCTTCTGAAACGCGCGCAACCCGCGCCGAGACAGTCCTGTAGTTGCAACTTGAAAAAGCAGAGCGCTCTGCTGCGATGACATGGCAAACTCAGTTGAGCGGAATTTCGGGACCCTGCACGAGCGCGGGGGGTTCCGGAGTTGGAGGGAGCGCCTCAGCGGGCGGTTCCGATAGCTTGAGCGCGAGCTGCCGGCCGGCGCCCGTGATCTCTTGATATCGCTCGTAGGCTTTCACGATTTTTTGCACCAGGCTGTGACGAACGACGTCCCGCTCGTCGAAGTACACAAAACTGATGCCTTCGATTCCGCGCAGGACGTCCGCCGCGTCGATCAAACCGCTGCGCTTGCCGGACGGCAGATCGATCTGCGTGAGGTCGCCGGTGACCACCATTTTGGAGTTGAACCCTTGGCGCGTCAGCACCATTTTCATCTGCTCGGGCGTGCTGTTCTGCGCTTCATCCAGGATGATGAAGCTGTCGTTCAACGTTCTGCCGCGCATGAACGCAATGGGCGCTACTTCAATGACGGCGCGCTCCAGCAGCTTCTCCACTTTCTCGGCATCCAGCATGTCGTAGAGCGCGTCGTACAAGGGGCGCAGATAAGGATCCACTTTTTCCTGCAGATTTCCTGGTAAGAACCCCAGCCGCTCGCCGGCCTCCACCGCCGGGCGCGTCAGCACGATGCGGCTCACGCGTTTGTTCAGCAGGGCCGAGACTGCCATGGCAACGGCGAGATAAGTTTTGCCCGTGCCCGCCGGTCCCACGCCGAACACCAGATCGTGGCGCTCGATCGCTTCCACGTAGCGCCGCTGATTTACGGTTTTGGGCGCCAGCGTTTTTTTACCGAAGTTCCGTTGCCGTCCACTGTGCACCAGGCTGCGCAACGTCACTTCCGGATCTTCCGTGACCACGCGCAGGTAACTATTCAAATCGCCGTTCGGGAAGGTCTGCCCTTCCTTGACCAACGCAACGTAATCCTCAAGAATGCTTGCCGCACGGATGACGTTCGGCTCTTCGCCTTCGATCTCGAGCGAGTCGTTCCGCAGGCTGGTGGTGACACTGAGACCTTTTTCCAAGACCCGGATGTTCTCGTCGCGGGTTCCGAAAAGGGACTCAATGCCGCGGGTGATCTGAACGCTGAGTTTCATTCAAAAAAGAGGCTTAAATGCATTGCGGAACAGCGGGACAGGCTGGCGTTCCATGCGAGCGGTTAGAGGCGGGGCTGGCGACCTTCATCCGCGAGGGCGGATAGAGAAAAAACATCTGCACTAAATTATACCAAACCCCCAAATAACAGGATTTCAGGCGTTGTAAGCGAGGGGGCGCGGGCGCGGGTTGCGAACACAAGACTGGTACGGCATTCTGACTTTATGGCAAAGCGCGCCAAGGCCGCGGCTGCAACATCTCGCGCGACCGTCACGGTGGAGGAGAAAAAATCTGCGAGTCCCGGATACTGGGTGCGATTCGAGACCTTTCTGGCGCGGCATGCTGTCGCGATCGCCATCGGGTTGGCCGCGCTTGCAACCGTCCGAATTGTTTCGACCTACACCGTGTTCAGCCACACCTTCGACGAGCCGGCTCACATTGCGTGCGGCATGGAGTGGATCGAGAAACACACCTATACCTACGAGCCGCAGCATCCACCGCTGGCGCGCGTGATGACCGCCGTGCTGCCCAAGCTTTTCGGCGCGCATGGCTTCAACAAAAAAGGCATGTGGGACGACGGACTGGCGATCCTGTTCATGCGCGGCGCCGAGGATTTCAATCTTTCGCTGGCGCGCCTGGGCATCCTGCCGTTCTTCTGGATCACTTGCTGGATCGCGTTTTCCTGTACGCGCTGGATTTCGGGCAGCGCTTCCGCGGCCGTGCTCGCGGTGTTCCTGGTCAGCATGACGCCAACCATTTTGGCGCACGGCGGATTGGCCACTACCGACATGGGACTCACCGCGATGCTGTGGCTCGCGATCTACAGCGGCTGGCGCTGGATGGAAGATCCGGTGTGGCGGCGCGCGGCCTTGTTCGGTGGAGCTTTGGGATTGGCCGTACTCTCCAAGTTTTCGACCCTGGCGTTTTTCCCCATGGTCGCCGCCGTGGCGCTGGTGATTTGGCTGGTGATGGAACGCGCGCGAATCCGGCAATTGCCCGCACTGGTGTGGCAACGGCTGCCCCAAGCGTTGGCGGCCGGAGCGATCGCGGCGATGGTGATTTGGGCCGGGTACCTGTTTTCGTTCGGAAAGACGGCGGATTTTTCTTTCCGTGTTCCGGCACCCGAGTTGTTCAGCGGCATCAATGAAGTGGAAAAGCACAATTCCACCGGCCACCTGACGTACTTGATGGGAGCCGTCAACACCACGGGCTGGCCGCAGTTTTATCTGGTTGGGATCGCGCTGAAAACGCCGCTGCCGATTCTGGCGCTCGGCATCATTGGCCTGGTGTTGCTCTTCTCGCGCAAGAAATACGGAACGCGTGGATGGATTGCGCCGAGCGTGGTGTTGGGTATCCTGATCTTCTCGTCGTTCTTTTCGCAGATCCGGATCGGCAGCCGGCATGTGCTCCCGGTATTTGCAGCGATCGACATCGCGGGAGCGTGCGCCGCTGTTTGGTTGGCGAATTTGGTGAAACATCGCGCGCTGGCGCAAGCGGCTGTGGTGGTAACGCTGGCGCTGGCCGCCGTGACGTCGCTCGCCGCGCATCCGAATTATCTGGCTTATTTCAACCTGCTGGCCGGGGGCAAGCCGGAAGCCTTTTTGGTGGATTCCGAGCTCGATTGGTGTCAGGATACGAAGCGTTTGGCCGCGAAGCTGAAAGAACTCGGCGCGACCGAGATCTACTTCAATCAATTCCCATCGGGCGATATCCAAAAGCTGTATGGATTGCCGTTCATTCATCCGCTGGACGTGAATGGTCCAAGGCCGGGGTGGAACGTGGTGGGCTTGACCGCGCTGAAGCTCGGAATTTTCGGCGAAACGCGGTACGCCTACGATCCCGGATTCAAATTCTGGCCCGAGTTGACGGAGCCGACGGTGCGGGTGGGGGATAGTTATTGGTTGTTTTATAGCAATACGGGCGTAAGATAAATACGCCGAGCCCGACGGAGAAGTTTGTATATCGGCTACATCTGCACACCCGCCGCACGGAACAATTGGAGGGTGCGACCCAATTCGGTTCCGGCAAGAGTTGTGTTCATTTCTCTATAGACTTCGTCGAGCATCTCCCGAAGGGTGAGTAATCTTATGGGATTATTCCACATGGCATTGCGGAACGAAGGGTTGTTCTCCCAAAGCGACTTGTCACCATACAGCCGCGTTACGGCAGTGACGTATGTGAAGCAAGATTCGCCGGTAGCGTTTTTGACTGCTCCAATGAATGCTTCAGACCATTTAGGTTTAACCAATTCGCGAAACCCTTTCCATGCGCGCCTGCCACTCACGATTTTGTCCCTTTGGATTTCGTCAATCTTCACTGCTGGATCGAAGCCGGCTTGCCAACTTTTACAGCTGACTGCCCACACTCGATCCGCACCTGATCGTCGCGGATGAAACGCAAGGACGTCAATGTCGCTATGATTCGAGTCGTGTTTGCTGTTGAAATCTACGTGGTCTTTACGAGGAAGATATTTGACATTGTGACGGACAAAATAGCCCCGGTGAATCAAAAATTCTTCCACGAGCTGTTCAAGAATGTCTTCCTTCGTTGCCATATTTTCAGTCGCAATATCAAAATCGCACTCACTTCACCTTCGGCGGATATTTCTCAAACGCCTTCTTCACCATATTGTCCAGCTTCGATTCGATCTTCGCCGGGTCGCTTTTTTCTTCGCTCGCGATGCCGCGCCAGACGAGTGCATGGACACTTGCATCGCGCAGATCGAGCACCAACGTTCCCTCGGTGTACGGCACTCGCACCACGCGGGTACCCCAACCTCGCCATCCGGCCGGATATTGTTCTAGCTCCACTTTGCGCGCCGTGCCGAAATGATAACGAACGTTCAAGTCCGACGGACCGGTCACCATCTGCAAACCGCGCGCGCTCAGGTAGCGGACGATATCCGCCTCGATCTGTTTTTTCACCAGCTCGCTGTTTAGCGCGGGATTCTTACTATTCAGATCACCATGCCGGATCGCGAAGGTGTGATATTTCGCGAAATCGGCCGTCTGATCGAATTCGATGGTGATTTTTTGAGTGAACGCAACGGTCGCGGCGAGGAAGAAAATCGGCAGGCAGGCTCGCATGGTCGGGACTGTATCATAAACCGGTGCCCGGACCGCTCGTGGTTGCGCTTCCTTGCGGTCGCGGTTCGGTAACTTGGGCCTGCGATACCATGAGACGTCCGATGCCCATCGATTGGTTCCCGCTGTGGCTTAGTCTGCGCGTGGCCATCCTCTCCACTGCGTTTGCATTGGTCATCGGGCTCGGTTTGGCATGGATCCTGGCCAACACTCAGTTTCGCGGTAAGGAGCTTCTGGATTCCGCCGTGACGTTGCCGCTGGTGCTGCCGCCGACAGTGCTCGGGTATTACTTGCTGGTCGTGCTCGGGCGCAACAGTCCCGTGGGAAAACTCTACGAATGGCTGTTCGGCGAGCCGCTGGTTTTTTCCTGGCAGGCAGCCGTGGTTGCGGCGCTGTTTCATTCCACGCCGCTGCTGGTGAAGTCGGCGCGTGCGGCGTTTGAGAGCGTGGATCGCTCATACGAACGCGCCGCGCGGACCTTGGGAGCCTCCGAAGCGCGGTTGTTCTGGCGCGTGACGCTGCCGCTGGCGCGCCGTTCGATTCTGGCCGCCGCCGCGCTGGCATTCGCGAGATCGCTCGGCGATTTCGGAGTGACGCTGATGATCGCGGGCAATATCCCTGGCCGCACCCAAACCGTAGCGCTCGCCATCTACGACGCCGTGGAATCGAACAACGGCAGAGCCGCGCGCGTGCTAGTGCTGATCATTTCCGCCATCGCGATCCTGGTGCTGACGCTCGCTAATCGCCTGACTACGAACCCGTACGGTCCGCGCCAAACTGCACTATGATGCAGGCGCGGATTCGCAAACAGTTTGCGCCGGGGGCGGAATCCGCGGCTTTTTCGCTCGACGTGGACTTCAAAGCCGCCGCCGGAATCACCGTGCTTTTCGGACCCAGCGGCGCGGGCAAAACGTTGACGCTCGATTGCATCGCAGGATTCGTTCGCCCTGATGAAGGCCGCATTTTGTTGGACGACGAAATTCTTTTCGACGGCGCCGCGGGCGTATATAAGCCGGCGCGCGCACGCCATTGCGGCTACGTGTTCCAGAATTACGCGCTGTTTCCGCACATGACGTTGCGCGAGAACCTGGAGTTTGCGCTAAATCGCGCGCCGCGGCCGGAGCGGCGGCGCAAAGTGGCCGCGATGCTGGAAACATTTCACTTGGAAGACGTTTCTGGGCGCCATCCGCAGGAATTGTCGGGCGGTCAGAAGCAGCGGTGCTCCATTGCCCGCGCATTGATTGGCGCTCCCCGGTTGGTTTTGTTGGATGAGCCGTCGCGAGGGCTGGACGCGCCGTTACGCGCGGAGCTATATGCGGCGCTGCGGCAGGTCCGCGACGAGTTCCAAATCCCGGCTCTTTTGGTCACCCACGATTTCGAGGAGTGCCTTGAGCTCGGCGACGAGATGCTGGTCCTGCGCGACGGCCGTATCGTCCAGAGCGGAACACCCCGGAAGATTTTCGAACAGCCGGCTAACGTGGACGTCGCACGATTGTTGGGAACCTACAATCTGCTGCCGGCTGAAGTTCTTGCCTTGGATCCAGGGCGAAACGTAAGCCGTTTGCGATTGCAGGAATTCGAGTTGGCGGGTCCTTATTTCCCGGGCCGGTTAATCGGCGATCACGTTTGGATTTGCATTCGTCCGGAGTCGCTCGCGGCGTTGCCGAGGAACGGCCGTGCGGGAATGAACCAGATTCCTGCCACGCTTGAACGAGCCGTCGAGAAGCTGGAGCACGTTCGCTTGGAATTCGCGGGCGGCATCGCGGTGGATGTTCCTCGGACAGCGTTTGAGAAGCATCGCGGTGCGAAAGACTGGGTGGTCGAATTTCCCGCCACTGGCCTGCGTGTTCTATGAAGCGGTACTGCATTACGGACTCCGTCGACGTGGCCGCTCGCGCGGCGCGCCAAGGCGTGGAGATGATCCAGATTCGCGCTAAGGAGCTTTCCGCTCGCGCATTGATGGCGCTCGTGGGCGGTGCGGTTGCGGTAAGAGGCAATGCGGGGATTCTGGTGAACACGCGCGTGGACGTCGCGCTCGCTTGCGGCGCTCAGGGCGTCCATCTGCCGGCCGGATCCATTGCGCCGAGCGAGATCCGCCGCATTACTCCGGCAGGACTTTTGATTGGCGTGTCCTGCCACGCGGTGGAAGAATTGCGCGCGGCCGAGGATGAAGGCGCCGACTTCGCCGTCTACGGTCCAGTGTTCGAGAGCGTGACAAAAACCGTCGTGCCGATTGGCCTGCCCGCGCTCAAAGCCGCCTGCGCGAGCGTCCGGCTGCCGGTTTATGCACTAGGCGGTGTAACGGCGTCGAACGCGCCGCGATGCATCGAGGCCGGAGCGGCCGGCATCGCGGGAATCTCGCTGTTCACGTAACATGAAGGATTGCTGCCCGCCCCCACCAATCCAACGAACAAAAATCTGGGCGCGTTGTTGCGCGTCGGCGTCTTCGCGCTGATCGCGATTCTGGGCTACTACATTTTTCCTTGGGCGATGATTTGGGTGGGCTCGCCGTTCGTGATCGCGGCGCTCAGCACGTTCGCCGCGGCGGGCGTTGCGAATGCCATGGTCCTAAGAATCTATGAGCGCGGACAGCTCGCCGATATCGGCCTCGGATGGACGGCGGCGTCACGGCGCAATCTCGCGGTAGGCATCCTGGGAGGCGCGGGCGCCGGGATGATCGTTCTGCTCGCTCCGGTCCTGGTGCGCGCCGCCGATCTCGAGCCATCCAAGGAATCGCATTTCCATTGGCCCAGCCTGTTGCTGGTTTCGATCGTTCTATTGTTCGGATCGGTGGGCGAAGAGATGCTGTTCCGCGGCTACGGTTTTCAAGTGCTGGTGAAAGCGATTGGTCCGTTCGCAACGGTTCTGCCGATGGGCGTGCTTTTCGGACTCGCGCACAGCCAGAATCTGCATTTCACCTGGCTCGCGCTATTCAACACCGTGCTGTGGGGAATCGCGCTGGGCTACGCGTTTCTGTTGAGCGGCGACCTCTGGCTGCCCATCGGTCTGCACTTCGGCTGGAACTGGATGTTACCTCTGCTTGGCGCCAATCTCAGCGGGTTTACAATGGGAGTTACAGGGTACGTCCTGCACTGGAAAATTGGCGAACTATGGAGCGGAGGCGAATATGGCCCCGAAGGCGGTTGGCTCACAAGCGTGGTTGTGGTGGCGCTGTTCTTCTTTCTGCAGAAGGCCCCCATTCAACATCAGGATGCGTTCCTTCTCCGGGAGGCGCCATGAAAACTAGATTTGCGGCCTACTGCCTGTTGCCTTCCGCGTTCTGCCTGCTGGCTTCCGCCGCTGACAAGAAACTTACCGAAGACGATCGCATTGAAATTCTGCGCGGACTGCTCTCTGAATACGCCACCGTCAAAGCGCCGCTGCCGCGTTCCAAAGAACCGCTGCCGTTCGATAGCAACGGCACATGGGACAAGCAAAAGTGGGATGCGGCGAACATAAAGAACGGTCCGGCGGCGCGCGTGGGCGATCTGGTGCAGATCACGAAACTGGCCATCGAAAACGACAAGATCCTGCTCGAGATCAACGGCGGCATGAAGGGCCACGGAAGCTGGAAGGATCACATCCAAGTTGGGATGGGAAACACCACGCGACCCATCTCGACGCAGCAAAACTCGAATGCACCCGGCGGCACTAATATTGCGCTGAAATTTAATCAGCCGATTCCGCCGATGAAAGCCGCGGACATCAAGAAGATCCTTGCACCGGTGCTCGATTTCGAAAAGGAAACGGCCACGGAAAACTACGTGGAGAAGCTGCCGGAGCCGATCCAAAAGGCGATCAAAGAGAACAAGGCGATCGAAGGGATGGATCGCGAAATGGTGGTGATGGCGCTCGGCAAACCGCGCCATAAAGAACGCAGCACCGACAAAGACGGCACCGAAACCGAAGATTGGGTCTACGGCGATCCCCCGGGCAAGATCACCTTTGTAACGTTTGCTAACAGCAAAGTTGTGAAGATCAAAGAAGCCTACGCCGATGTTGGTGGATCCACCGCCCCATCCCTGCCAATCAAGTAGCGCACGCACTTTGCGTGCCGTGTTCGCACTCCTGCGAACACCACATCCAAAGGCGTTCACACGAGTGTGAACGCTGCACGCCACGGGCGTGCGCCACATCAGAAACGACTAAACTAGAGTTGTATGCCCATAAAAGTAGGTATCAACGGATTCGGACGCATCGGCCGCAACGTGGTTCGCGCGGCGCTTGCCAATCCGAACATTGAATTTGTCGCCGCCAACGATCTTACGGACACAAAGACGCTGGCGCATCTTCTGAAATATGACTCGACTCTCGGAACCCTCCACGGCGAGGTGAAAGCGGACGGCGATGCGATCGTCGTCAACGGGAAGCGCATCAAGATTTTTGCTACGAAAGACCCCGCTGAGTTGGACTGGAGCTCTCTCGGCGCGCAAGTGGTCATCGAGTCTACTGGTAAATTTACCGAGAAAAAGGATGCCAGCAAGCATCTGCGCGGAACCGTCAAGAAAGTTGTGATTTCGGCCCCCGCGAAGGACGAAGATATCACTGTCGTGTTAGGCGTGAATGAGAAAATGTACGATCCCGCCAAGCACCACGTGATTTCGAATGCGTCCTGTACCACCAACTGTCTCGCCCCGGTGGTGAAGGTGCTGCATGAGACGTTCGGCATCGAGAAAGGCTCGATGACGACCATCCACAGCTACACCAACGATCAGAACGTACTCGATTTTCCGCACAAGGACCTGCGGCGCGCCCGCGCTGCCGCGTTGAACATGATCCCCACCACCACCGGCGCCGCGAAGGCCATGGGACTCGTGATGCCGGAAATGAAGGGCAAGCTGGATGGCTATTCCATGCGCGTCCCGACGCCTGACGTTTCGGCAGTGGACTTAGTCGTCGTGCTCACCAAGAACGCCACCACAGAAGAAGTGAACAAGGCGCTGGAAGATGCTGCGAACGGTCCGTTAAAAGGAATTCTCGCCTATACGACGGATCCGGTGGTTTCCACAGACATGCTGCATAATCCGAACAGCTCCATCGTGGATGCGCAGATGACCAAAGTGCTAGCCGGGAATCTGGCGAAGGTCCTGGCTTGGTACGACAACGAGTGGGGCTATTCGATGCGCGTCATCGATTTGGTGGAATATCTGGCCAAAAAAGGGCTCTAAGCCCCTTTCTGTACTGAAAGAAATTTCTCCGGCACGGCATTCATTGTGTGAAGGGCGACCCGGTCGCCTAAAGGAGGCTCATGCAACGAATGCTAACCCGGAGTGTGCTCGCGATCGCCAGCACAGCTCTCTGTTTCGCGCAAACTCATCTGTCCGGACCGTACACACACGACAATCTCTCGATTTTTCTGATTCATGGCGCTGACACCTCGGCGAGACGTTTGCTCACGCTGGACGAAGCCATCGACCAGCACAAAGTGGTTGTCTATGAAACCCGCAACGTCAACGAGCTGGCGGTGGAGAACGTCTCGAACGAAGACGTGTTCATCGAATCCGGCGATATCGTCAAAGGCGGCGCGCAGGATCGCACGCTCAAGGACGATCTGATTCTGCCATCGAAATCCGGCAAAGTCAGCCTGAATTCGTTCTGTGTCGAGCATGGCCGCTGGACCCGGCGCGGCGCGGAAGATGTTCGCACATTCGGCGAGGCGCACCAGGCGATCGCGTCCAAACAACTCAAGATGGCGGTGAAGATGCAGCAGGACCAGCGCGAAGTCTGGAATCGCGTGGCTGAGGCGCAGGCACAGCTCAGTAGCAACCTGCGCACGGATGTGCGCGCGACGCCGTCTCCCAGCAGCTTCGCGATGACGCTGGAAGCGCCGGCTGTACAGCGGTCTATCGATGGGTATCTCGAAGACTTGGCCGGCATCGTGAAAGGGAAGAGCGATGTGATCGGCTATGCTTTCGCGATCGATGGCAAATTGAACAGCGCCGACGTCTACGGTTCGCACGAACTGTTCGCAAAACTTTGGATGAAGCTGCTGCGCGCCAGTTCAGTGGAAGCGGTGGCGACCAATAAGCCGGGCGCGAAGTTCGAACCGGTGAGCGCGAACGCGGTGAAGACTGCGCTGGCGGATGCGGAATCCGGAAAAGGCAAAGTCACTGATCTAACCAGCCGCACCGAAGTGATCGTGAAGGAAACATCGCAGAACGTAATGTTCGAAACGCGCGACCGGGCGCAGCGCGATGCTTGGGTGCATCGGAATTATCTGACCAAGTAGACCAGGTTGAGGGCGTTCGCACGAGTGCGAACGCGGCAAACACGAGTGTTCGCGCCACATGTAGCGCACGCACTTCTGCGTGCCGCGTCGCCACTCCTGGCGATGCATGGCGCGGGCGAACTAATGCCCAGCGTGTCCGGCGAACTGCTCGCCCGCCTCAATCTTCACCGGGAGCCGATTTTGCTTCGGCGGCAGCGGGCACGTCGCGTACGGCGTGAAAGAGCACGGCGGATTGTAGGCTTTGTTGAAATCGAGCGTCACCACGCCGTCTTTCGCAAAATCGGCGTGTAGAAAACGGCCCGGCGGATACGTACCATGGCCGCTGGTTTCGTCGTGGAAGATGAAAAAGAGATCGTTGTCTTCCACCACCGGGTCGAGCCGCAGTTCTTGTCCACCCAGCTTGAATTCGACATAGCCCGGACTCGGCATTTCGCTGGTTTCGCCCAGAACGTTGGGAACGGTAATCATTTTCGGCGGATTGTAGGCGACGAATCTAGCGGTGACGCGATAATCCGGCTTCACCGGAAACCAATGGCGCGCGGTGAAATCCTTGCGCAGCTTGCTTTGCAGATCGCGCATCCGGATGCCGTAGCGTTCGCCGCGATGAATCACGAACATGGTGAGTCCGTCGAATTCGATGGGATCGGGCTTGCCTGCGGTATCCGCTTTTAACATTTTTGCCTGTAGTGGAACTCCAGCGGCGGGTTGAAACGTCACTTGTCCGGCATGCAGTTTGAATTCGCCCAAGTGCGCCGGACCACGCGGCAGAACGATCGCGTTCGACTCGGCGCTGCCTGCGGTGTTCGCGCCCTCTTTCAGCCAGAACAATCCCGCGACAGTCAGCCATCCCGTATCACTTTTGAGTTCGCGCTCTTGCTGCTCGCGCCATCGCGCGATTTCCGATTGGTACGATTCCGCCGCCGGTAGCATCACTGGTAAGGCTAGTACGCAAACGAGGTTGGAAGCAAGAAACCGGAACATTCCCCAAGGATTACACGGCTCGGAGAGTGAAACAATGCCCGATTACCCGCGTCTCATGGCTTGGCGGTATGATGGTGAACCGTGCCCTGTTGCCTGCTGATCTTAGTGCTGCTGTCGCCGCGGCTGGTGCTCGCGCTGCTGTTCTTCCTGTCCACATACCTCTCCGCTCCATACCGCCACAATTTATTGCTGCTCGTCCTCGGATTTATCTTCTTACCTCTCACCACGCTGGTTTATGCGTGGATGTTCCATCAAGGGATGCCGCTCGAGGGCGTCAATCTTCTCTGGATTTTGCTCGCCGCCGTGATCGATTTAGGCATGGTCGGCGGCGGATACAAGCATCATCGCTCCCGGTCCTGAAGACCGGTGCATGGTATACTAGCCGTATCCGAATCAATTGTCAGCCCGCTGTTAAATTATTGATTCTAAGCATGTTAATACCTACTGGCCGTGTAATGTCCTAATTTTCAACAACTTCCAAGAATTCGAGCGATAGCCTCGACACGCAGATCCATCTAGAAGAACAAGCAATACAAGGAGATTCCATGAGAAAAGCTCTGTTGGTTGGCGGATTATTGGGATTGCCGGCCGTTGTCGGTGTCAGCCACGAAATCCCGAAGGCGCTTTTGGGTCACGACCCTCGCCTGGTTCGCCTGCAGGAATTTTTCGGCCAGCGGGATTGCCCCTTGCGCGACGCGGCGGCCGATTTTCTGATCGCCGCCGACGAGAACGCGCTGGATTGGCGCCTGCTTCCCAGCATCTCAATCATCGAATCCAGCGGCGGCAAGGATTATCGCAACAACAACGTGTTTGGATGGGATTCCTGCCGCGAGAGCTTCTCTTCGGTGCGGGAAGGAATTCATTTCGTCGCCGATCAGCTCGCGAATTCGAAGTTGTATAAAGACAAAACTTTGGATAACAAGCTCAGCACCTACAATCCACTGCCCGATTATCCGCGCAAGGTGAAAGCGGTGATGCATGCCCTCAGCAAAGAGGCCACGCCGCGCATCGGAAGCTTAAATTAGTAAACTACAGCCCCATCCGTTCCAGCTTGCGGTAGAGAGTCTTGCGTTCGATGCCCAGGATTTTTGCCGCACGGCTTTTGTTGCCGCCAGTGGCCGTAAGAACACGCCGGATTTGATCCGTTTCCGTATCGGCTAATGTGTCGCTCGCAATGTCGCGCGGTTCCGTGAGCTCGATCGCTTCTCGCACCGCGGCTTCATCGATTTTTCCGTGCGGCGCTAGAATGGTGAGGCGCTCCATCATGTGCTGCAACTGGCGAACATTGCCCGGCCAACTGTAGTTTTCGAGCGTCTTCAATCCGGATTCGGTAATCTTGGCCTGCTGCTTGTAGCGATCGTTGTAGCGATTCAAGAAATAATGCGCGAGCAGCGGCACATCGCCGCGGCGTTCCACCAATGGCGGGATGATCACGCGCACCACGTTCAACCGGTACCAAAGGTCCTCGCGGAATTTTCCTTCTTCCACCATCTTCTGCAGATCGCGATTCGTCGCTGCGATCACACGCACATCCACTTTTTTTCCGCGCGCCGACCCGAGCGGCCGGATTTCCTTCTCTTGCAAGAAGCGCAGCAGGTTCAATTGGAAGCCGAGCTCCAGATCGCCGATTTCGTCCAGGAATACGGTTCCGTTGTTGGCCGCTTCAAAGACGCCCATGCGATCGCGATCGGCGCCGGTGTAAGCGCCTTTCAACGCGCCGAACAGTTCGCTCTCGATCAACGAAGGCGCGATGGATCCGCAATCCACTGGAACGAACGGCTGGTTCGCGCGCGCGCTGTTGTTGTGGACCATCCGGGCGATCATTTCCTTGCCGGTGCCGGTTTCGCCTTCAATCAAAACGGTGGCATTGGTCGGCGCGACCAGCGAGACCATCTTATAAATCTCGATCATCTTCGCGGAGCTGCCGATCATCTCGCTTTGCGGCAGATCGTCGACTTCGGATTCCTTTTCCTGCTCCTGATCGCCGATCGACGCCTCGGCGCGCTTCACCGTGTCGAGCATGCGGTCCAACTCGAACGGTTTGGCGATGTAATCGAACGCGCCGCCCTGCGTGGCTTTCATCACGGTTTCGATGGTGCCGCGGGCGGTCATCAAAATCACGGCGCATTTCGGATTGTTCTGGCGCGCGGTAGCCAAAACATCCAAACCGGTTCGCTCGTCCAAATAAATATCGGTAATGACTATGGGATAAGCATCATTTCGCAAACGTTCCAGAGCTTCACGCGTGGAGGAAACGGCGTCCACGGCGTATCCTTCCAGCTCCAGAAATGTGGTGATGGTGCTTCTTACGGAGTTGTCGTCTTCTACTACTAATAGCCGTTGCATGTTCGCTGACATTGCCCACCGATCTTAACCCGTCCCCAAAGCTACTTCTAGACTGACACAGCGGGCGGCTGCGGCGCACGCATGTGGGCCGGAAGAACAGCGGTGAAACAGGATCCGCGGCCGGGCTGGCTGGTGACTTCCATTTTTCCACCGTGATGCTGAACAATTTGCTCGACAATCGATAATCCAATGCCGGTACCCTTTTCGCCGGACGCTTCCGCGCGCTTGGTCCGGTAGAATTTCTGAAAAATCTGGCGCAATTCTTTGGCATCCATCCCAATTCCTTGATCCTGGACGGAAATACGGACGCGGTCGGCCTCCGTGACGCAGCGGACCGTGACTTCGGTGTCCGAGTTCGAGTACTTCACGGCGTTCGTCATTAGGTTGTAGACAGCGTATTCCATCAGTTCGCGATCCCCTTCGAGCGCTCCCGCGAGTTCACCGGTAGTGATCCGAATGTTCTTGCGCTCGCCCAGCGGACGCACTCGCGCCACACAGTTCTCCACCAATTCTTTGGCGGTGAACGGCTCGCGCTTCAACTCCATCTGACCGTCCGAGAGCCGCTCCACATCCAGAAACGTTTGGATCATGCGCGCCAGACGCTTCGATTCCTGGTTGATCATCTCGGTCATCTGTTTGCGCTTTTCTTCGCTGAGGTTATAGCGGCCCATCAGCTCGCTCGATCCCTGGATGGCTGTCAATGGAGTGCGCATCTCATGCGTGACGAAATGAATCGCTTGCTGATAGCGCTTCCGTTCGGTTTCGGAAGTGCGCAGCGCGCGACGCACCACGAAATGCTGATAACTGGCGGCGGCAGCCACGGTCAGCCACGCGGAAGCCAGCGGGGCGAGGTATGGAAACACGATCCCTTGTTGGAAAAGTAGGAACGGCGTGGTGTGTGCGACGATGAGAAGCGCTCCGGCAGCGAGATAAGCGGGCCATCCACTCAGAAAGACAAAAATCAACGCTGCAAGAATCGCGGCCAGCAGGCAAAAACCGAGCACGGATGATTCCGGTGCGTTGGTCAAAAAATGCCCGCGCTCCAGAGTTTCAAAAAGCTGCGCGTGCACTTCAACGCCGGGAATCCGGCCGCCTCCGAAGGGCGTGTCAACGCGATCATAAGTCGCGGTGTCCGATGTTACGCCGACGAAAACGGTTTTGTCCGTGAATCGTGCCGCCAGTTTCGGATCATCATTGAGTTGCTTGATCGAGATCTGTTCCGGCCGTTTTGAATAAAGAACGCGCAGCGGACGATTTAGTTTGCCGGATCTCGCGGCGGGAATTACCAGGTTTCCGATTTGAATTTCCTCGGGCGACTCGAGAATCCGCTCTCCGCGCGCCAAGCGAAACGCTTCGAGCGACAGCGCCCAATGCCTCTCACGCGCGGTTCGCTGCTCAAGCGGGATCTGCCGCGTCACGCCATCGTGCGAAAGCTCGTCGGCTTTGTCGTGGCCCACGGCAGCGGCCCACTTGGCGAACCTCGCCAGCGGATGCTCCCAACGATCGCCAGCCAGATGCGCCACCAGCACGAGATTCTTCGTCGCCTGCATTGCCCGCTCCAGCGGATCGTCTTCGGCTGCTCCTGCCTGGTCCTCCAAAACCATGTCGATCGCGACTACTTTGGGATGCGCCGCAGCCAACAATCGCAGTCCTGTCGCGAGAATAGTCCGGTATTCACGCTGGCTGCCCATTGCGCCCAGCGTCGCGTCGTCAATCGCCAGGATGATGCAATGCGGCTGTGCGTCGGCCGGCGGAAATTGGCGAAACATCCAATCGTAAGCGGAATCGTCGATCTGTGGCGCGAGGCCCGTCCATCCGGCTACGATTGCGATCGCGAGGCTGGCGCCGATGATGCCGGCGTAGCCCAGCGTCCACCTACTTGGCGACGGCCTTTTCAATCTCGTCGGGCTCCCTGGGCAGCGCGCCGCTGAGCAGCTTCGCGCCGTTCTCCGTCACCAGTATGACGTCTTCGATCCGAACGCCGATGTTCTCTTCGGGAATGTAGATGCCGGGCTCGATGGTCACCACCATACCGGCTTCAAGCGGACCATCCACCGTTGCATCGTGCACCTGCAATCCCACCTGGTGACCGATGCCGTGGATGAAATATTTTCCGAGCGGCTCGCCATGCAGATCTTTGCCGTGCGCGTTCATGTAATCCTTGGCGATTTGGGTCAAGCTGGTGGGTCCGGACAACCGAATCCCCGGCTTGGCGGCGGCGATCGCCGCGTTCTGCGCACCGAGCACGATCTCGTAGATCTCGCGCTGCCGCTTGCTGAATTTTCCGCCGACCGGCGACGTGCGTGTGATGTCGGACGCATAGCCATCGCACTGCGCGGCCGAATCGATTACAACCACTTCGCCCAGGTCGGCGCGGCGATGGTTCGAGGAATAATGCAGCACCGTGGAGTTCGGCCCGGAGCCCACGATCGGCGCGTACGAAACACCTTCGCAGCCGTTTTCGATGAACGTGTTCACGAGCGCAGCTTCGAGCTTATATTCGTAGATCCCCGCCGCCATCTTCTTCCAGGCCGCGCGATGTCCTTCGAGACTAACGTCGGTGGCGCGCTGGATGGCCGCAAGCTCGGCCGCCGACTTCTTCATCCGCAACTTCGCGATCATCGGCGACGCGTCCGAAATGTCGCGGAAGGGATATAGTGTTTTCAGCTTGTCGGCGAACGCGGTGTTGGGCAGCGTGTAGATCTTTTCGTTCGCGCTCAGGGCCTTGTCTAACTCTTCTTCGAACTTCTCGATGGGCAACACTTCGTCGAATCCGGTGAGTGCGTGTGCGTCTTTATCTTCAGCCGAGGATCGCACGCCCATGAACGCCTCGCGGCGCGTATCGTGATGCGGCAGGAAAAGAATTTCGCGCGAGGGCGTGATGATTAAGCGCGAGCCAGGATCGGTCCAGCCGGTGAGGTAGTAGAAATTCGGTTCCTGGTCGGCGCGGAAAACTTCGTCGCGGCCTTCGGTGCGCGAAGCCAGAAGCACCACGCCATCTAAATTCTTGCGCAAGTTCGCGCGCCGGGTTCGATACTCGTCCAGCGGCATTTTGGGAAGAGCGAGGGGGGCAATAAGAAGAGCCAGGGCGAGGATTCGGCGCATATGAAAGAGTTTAAACCGTTTTCTCTTTTCTCGTTCGCAGAGAAGAGGCTTTGCAGCTATGTTGGGATGAGTTCTGCGAGAATCCGCATCGCTGCTTCTTTGCCGCGCTCGCCGACTTCGCCGACTGGTCCGACACACGACGGGCAGCCTGCATCGCAGCCGCAGGATCGCAGCACGTCCATCGCGCCCGCCAAAAGTTTCGGCGTCAGGCGGAACAGTGGCTGGCTTTGGCCGATTCCGCCGGGATAGTTGTCGTAGAGGAACAGATCGGGCTCGTAAATGCGGGTGCCCTTCGAAATATCCTCGGTGATCGCGATGCCCAGATCGCGCGGATCGCACATCAACAGCAAAGCACCTACTGTCCTTAGTACATTGGCGAGTCCGCCCAATCCGTTTTGCTTTTCGGTCGGGGCCAAATCCGGGAAGCGCGCCAGGAAGTCCGCAGGAAAGTGGATCCAGAAGGATGTCGTGTGCATTTCGCGCTCGGGCATGCTGAGATTGCCCGCGCCGACGTTTTCCATGGTGTAGAACTTGATCTTTTTAAAGCCCACCACCTGCGTATTCACCCGAACATCGCCGTGTAGCACGCCCGCGCCGTTCAGAGGCTCGGATTCGAACTCTTCCAACTCTTTCACCTGCGTGTAATCGATGGCGTCGGTGTAATAATCGCTGTCCACGCTGCGCACGTACGCCTTGCGCCCGTCGTGATCGAATTTTTCCACCTGATATTGCCGCGCTTCGTGCAGATAAATCGCCTTTTCATGCAGCGTCACGAGGGCCATCGGGTAGGAGACTTCCGCGATAATCTTGTGCTCGCCCGTGATGTCTACCACAACGAAGTTGTCGCTCGAAACCGCGCGCAGGCTGACCGTGTCGGCGGGATAGGTGTCGGACGTCCAATGCCAACATCCGGCCGAATGATGCAGCAATCCGGCGTCGTCGCCCAGGAATCGGCAAAGCTCGGTGGGATCGTGCGGCCCGAACTTTTCTCCATCGCGAATGGGCAGCTCGAAAGCCGCGCACTTCAGATGGCTAATCAGGATTTCGAGATTGTCTGCATTGATCTGTGCATGTTCAGGCGAGCGGTCGAAGAAATATTCCGGATGCTCGACGATGTACTGATCGAGCGGGGCGCTCGATGCCACCATCACCGCTAACGATGCGGTTTGACGGCGTCCGGCGCGTCCCGCGCGCTGCCAGGCGGATGCGATGGATCCGGGATATCCTGCCATCACCACTGCATCGAGCGATCCGATATCGATCCCTAGCTCCAAGGCATTGGTCGCGACCACCGCACGGATCTCGCCTTCGCGCAGCTTGCGTTCGATTTCGCGCCGTTCCTTGGGAAGATAACCGCCGCGATAGCCGCGGATCATGTCGCCGGGTAGCGGTCCGCGTTCGCAGGCGTCACGCAGATATTTCAGCAAAATCTCCGTCGCCAGACGGCTGTTGGTAAACACCAACGTTTGCTGATGCCGCTCGATAAACTCCGTTGCAATGCGCCGCGTCTCGCCCAGATAGCTGCGCCGGATGCCGAGCTGTTTGTTCACCACCGGCGGATTGTAGAAGACGAAATACTTTTCGCCGCTGGGCGCGCCGTTGCGATCCACCAGCTCAAACGGCGATTCCACCAGCGCCTGCGCCAGCTCGCGCGGATTCGCAATGGTTGCCGAACAGCAGATGAATTGCGGCTTGGAGCCGTAAAATTCGCAGATGCGCTTCAACCGGCGCAGCACGTTCGCCAGATGGCTGCCATAAACGCCGCGATAATAGTGCAGCTCGTCAATGACGATGTAGCGCAGGTTCTCGAAACACTTCGCCCACTTGGTATGGTGCGGCAGAATGCCGCTGTGCAGCATGTCCGGATTGGTGAGCACCACGTTGGCGCGTTCGCGAATCGCGCGCCGAGCGTCCTGCGGCGTGTCGCCATCGTAGGTGAACGCGCGGATATCCGAACCCATGGCGTTCAACGCCGCTTGAAATTCGTGAAGCTGATCCTCGGCCAGCGCTTTGGTCGGAAAAAGATAAAGCGCCCGCGCCCCCGGATCGTCGATGAGTCGCTGGAACACCGGCAGGTTGTAGCACAGCGTTTTGCCGCTGGCCGTCGGCGTGACCACGACGACATTCCGGCCAGCCGCGCAATGTTCGAAGGCTTCCGCCTGATGCGTGTAAAGCCGCGGAATGCCGCGAGCTTCCAGCGCTTTTCGCAAAACAGGCGCGGCGGATGCTGGAATATCGACGAATTCACCCTCGCGCGCGGGCTGGTGGCGGATAGCGCGGATGGGTGAATCCGGGATCGCGGCCCACTGCTCGAATCGTGCGACGGAGGTTTTAACGCCGGTCTGAGGCGCGACTCCAAGTCCGAGTGTCAGGTTCATGAGCTTCGCCTTTTCTTTGCCAGCTTAGCACACGGGCCCGCAATAGGAAATGGATGTTATTCGTATCGCAAAGCGATCATCGGATCCACACTCGCCGCTCGACGGGCAGGCAGGTAACTCGCAAGCAGCGCGATGATGGTGAGCAGCACGGCCACGGCCGTTGACGTCACGACATCGGTGGGACGCACATCAAACAGCAAGCTAGATAAGAACCGCGTGAGCGCGAGCGAAGCCACGAAACCGGCCGCGAGCCCGGCGAACACCAGGAGCAGCCCTTGCCGGAGGACCATTCCGAGGACATCGCTGCGCTCAGCGCCGAAGGCCATCCGGATTCCCATTTCGCGCGTGCGTAAGGTAACGGCATACGAAATCAGGCCGTAAATTCCGACGGCGGCCAACGCCAAAGCCAGCGCGCCGAACAGGCCGAGCAGCAGCAGCGTGAAACTGCGTTCGGCGAGGGACGATTGCACATAGTTTTCGAGCGGCTCCACGCGAAAAACCGGCAGCGTGGGGTCGACGCTGAGAAATGCTTCGCGCGCGGCTCGCTCCAGGCGCGCCGGGTCCATGGTGGTTCGCGCCGCCATCACGAAGCTGTAATCCAGCTCCTGGCTGTCCACGATATACGCGGCCATGCGCGGCGGCGCGTCCAGTCCGTACTGCCGGATGTCGCCGACGATGCCCACAATGGTCGCCCACGGCCGATCATCGTTTCGTCCGCCCAGTTGAATCTGCTTTCCAATCGGATCTTCGTTCGGAAACACGGTGCGGGCGCAACTCTCGCTGATGAGCGCAACGTGCGGAGCGGTGCGTGTATCGGCGTTCAAAAAGAACCGGCCGCGCCGCAAGGGAATCCTGAGCACTTTGAAGAATTCCTGTGAAACCGAGTAGCGATCGACGCTCGGAACCTCGTCCGGTGTGCGCGGATGGCGATCGCGGATGTGAAATCCGGCACGATCGAAACTGATCAGCGGGAGATTGCTTGCCATCGCTGCGCTTTCGATTCCGGGCATCGCGCGCAGGCGTGCCATGGCCTGCTCGTAATAAGCCAGCTCCACTTCCGGTTTCTGGTAGCGCGCGCCGTAGACGTAGGTTCGGAGCGTCAGGACATTGTGCGCGTCGAAGCCCGGGTCGACGTTCAGCAAGTTGAGGAAACTGCGGCCGAGAAGTCCCGCGCCGGTCACCAGCACGAACGCCAGCGCCAGTTCGCCTGCTACTAGAAGATTGCGCAGACCGAAGCGGGCGCCGCTTTCCGTGGTCTTGCCCAAATCCTTCAAAGCGTCGTTCAGATCGACTCGCGAAAACCGAAGTGCCGGGGCCAGTCCGAAAAAGAATACGGTGAGAAGGCTGGCGCCGAGTCCGAAGAGCATCACCGTAGCGTCCACTCGCACTTCCTGGACGCGCGGAATCTCTTGCGGACCGAGAGCGGAAAGCGCAGTCGCTCCGCTCCAGGCCAGCAAAATTCCAGCAGCTCCTCCCGCGATGGCCAGCACCAGGCTCTCGGTGAGTAACTGGCGGATCAAGCGGCCGCGCCCGGCTCCCAAAGCAGCCCGCAAGGCGATTTCTTTAGCGCGCCGCGTCGCGCGCGCCAGCGTCAAGTTCGCGATGTTGGCACAGGCGATTAAGAGAACGCATCCGACCGCTCCGAGCAAAACCAACAACGCCGTGCGGACCTTGCCGACGATGTGCAACTGCAGAGGTTCCAACGCTACATGCGCCGTAGAACTATAGGACTGTGGAAATTGTTTGACCAGTCCCGACATGATGGATTGCAAATCGGACTGGGCCTGTGCCGGCGTCACGCCAGGCTTTAGCCTTCCGAGCAGGTGCAGATGCTGGCAATCGCGGCAGGCGAACGGATCGGAAAGCGCATAGCCGAGCGGTTGGAACATTTCCGCAGATCCAGGCGCGCCCGCGCCCGGAATCTCGAGCGCGCGAAATCCGGCGGGCAGCACGCCGACCACGGTGAATGAGGATTCATTCAACCGAACGACGCGCCCTAGAATATTCCGGTCGCCGCCGAAACGCCGCAACCAAAGCCCGTGGCTCAGAATGAGTACGTGCCTGCGATCCGGACGATCCTCTTCTGGCGTGAAACCTCGGCCCAAATACATAGGAACGCCGAGCGTGTCGAAGAAATCGTAATTCACGCGCATCCCTTGCAGCAGTTCGGCCTCGCCCGCGCCGGCTATGGCGCTGCTCGCGTCGCGATAGAGCGACATGCTCTGGAACGAGTGGCTCAGCCGCCGCCAATCGTGCGCGGTGGCGTACCCGATGGTTTCCGGACGCGTGTCGGGTCCATCCGATTGGCCTAATGCCACGAGACGCTCCGGATGGTCGTAGGGGAGCTGGTTCAGCAACACCGCCTTGACCACACTGAAGATCGCTGCATTCGCTCCAACGCCGAGTGCGAGCGTTGCCACGGCCACCATCGTGAATCCGATATTCTGGCGCATGGTCCGAAGTGCGTACCGGACGTCCAGTAGCGAGGTTTCGAGCATGGGCAGGCCGCGCCGGTCGCGATAAATTTCGCGTGCGGGAGCGATGTTGCCGAGATCGATTAACGCTTGCCGGCGCGCTTCTTCGGGAGTCATCCCGCGCCGGATGTTCTCCTCGATCTGCAACGCAAGGTGCGTGTGCATCTCTTCCGATAGCTCGCGATCTCGGCCGGCTGCACCGAACAATCCAGCGAAACGCATCAGGAAGGCTCGCACTTTGCGCATGCTCATATTGGGTTCCCATATCAGGATGTCATATGTCCTATGGGAAAGCAATACTTCGAGTCTGCCTCAAAGTGATATTCTGGCGGCTTGTTGAACATGCTTTCCCGACGACAACTCACCATCGCGGGCCTGATGGCAGGCGCTTCGCGTTTTTTGCCTCAGCTTAACGCCACGCCGCTCGGAATCCCCAT
Organism: Bryobacteraceae bacterium; assembly: GCA_035295865.1. Classification (GTDB taxonomy): domain Bacteria; phylum Acidobacteriota; class Terriglobia; order Bryobacterales; family Bryobacteraceae; genus Palsa-89. The sequence continues at coordinate 7,354 of DATGIH010000526.1, read as the reverse complement.
CGGATGCCAGACCTGGCCGGTGCGCGAAACCATCGGCAAGGATTTCGAAGGAACGCTGCGAAGCCTTGCGGCGGCGGGTTTCAATAACATCGAGATGTGTTCGCCTCCCGATTACAAAGACCTCGGCTTCGGCCCGCTGATGAGCCTGTCCGCCGCCGAGATGCGCCAAAAGATCGAAGCCGCCGGACTCCACTGCGTGAGCTGCCACTATCCGTTCGCCGGACTCAAGCCGCATCTGGATGAACGCATGGCGTTCGCCAAAGAACTGGGTCTGAAGCAAATGATCATCTCGACCTTCTGGCTTCCTAAAGATGCCAAAATTTCGGATTATCAAAAGGCCGCGCAGCAGGCGAACAAATTGGGCGAGCGTACGCGCGCCGCCGGAATCCAGTTGGGATTCCACAATCACGATTTCGAATTCCATAAGATTGACGGCGAGCTGATCTACGACAAGCTGATGAGCGAGTTCGATCCGGAATTGATCAAGATGCAGTTCCAGGTGGATGTGATCTCGCTCGGATACAAAGCCGCGGATTATTTCGAAAAATATCCAGGCCGATTCATCTCCATGCATCTGCAAGACTGGTCGCCGGAACAAAAGAAGGACGTCGTGCTGGGAACGGGCATCGTCGATTGGAATCGAACATTCCAAGCGGCCAAGAAAGCCGGCGTCAAGAACTATTTTGTCGAGCTGGAAGGCGCCGATTTGGCCGCGAGCGTCCCGTTCCTGCGAAAATTCAGTTAGGAAAGGATTCGGTCATGAGCAAAGATCAGAACGGCGTGAGCCGCCGAACTTTCGTGCAAACCGCGGCGTTAGCGGGCGTAGCGGCGGATCTTGCGCACGCATCCGCGTCTGCGGCCGAAGTCAAGATCGGCCTCTACAGCATTACTTACGGCGGCGTTTGGTATCGCGGGGACGCGCTTACCACGGAACAAGTCATCGATCGCGCCGCGAAGTTCGGATATCAGGGCGTCGAGATCGATGGCAAACGGCCGCATGGCAATCCGCTCGATCTTCCGAAGGCGCGCTGCCAGGATCTGCGCAAACGCGCGGCCGATCAAGGACTGGAAATTTACGCGGTGGCCGCGAACAACGATTTCAGCAGCCCGATCCCCGAGCATCGCGAAGCGCAATTGCTTTACACGCGCGAGTTGATGCGTATGACCTCGGACCTGGGTGCGAAAGTGCTGCGCGTGTTCGCCGCATGGCCAGGAGTGACGTTGCTTCCAGAGGGTGGCGGACGCTACGATTTCGCGCAAGCGGTGTGGAAGGCCGAGCATCAGGATTTCAGCCCCGAACAAACCTGGGCATGGTGCCGCCAGAGTTTGGAAGAAGCCGCGCGCATGGCCGCCGATTTCGGAATCGTGCTCGCGCTGCAAAATCACAAGCCCGTGATCGACAAAGGTTACGTCGACAGTTTGCGCATGGTGAAGGAAATTGCCTCGCCGCACTTGAAAATGTGCTTCGACGCGCGGCTGGAACATTCTTTGGACGAAGCCGCGGTGCGCAAGGCGCTGAATGAAATCGGCGCGCTGCAAATCCTGTGGCATTACGGCGGCGAGTACGATCGCGGCGCCGATGGCGGCATCGCGGTGAAGGGCGACGAAAAAGCGCTGGCTGAGATGCTCGGCCTGCTCGACATCGGATACAAAGGTTACGCGGGTTTCGAACTGTGCCATCCGCTGCCGGTGGTGAACGGTCAAACGGTGGGTTTGGATTTTGTCGACAAAAACGCGAAGCTCGCGGCTGAATACATGCGCGGGATTCTGGCGGAAGCCCGCAAGCAGCACGCGGCGAGTTAACGCCGGACCGTACTCGTCAACCCATCCAATTCGACGTAGATCGTGGCCTGCCGGAGTCGCGCCAATCATCGGCAGCGGAAAGCGCGCGGCAGCTTTGGCTCCGCCGCCCATACGCCGACCGCGATCGAGAATAACGTGAGGAGTTTGCGCAAGGCACTCCTTTATTACATCGATTATAGGCGAAATACCGGATTATTCCGCCGGCGGCGGAGCGAAGTGGGCCAGCCGCTGGCGCAGCGTCGCGTAAGCACGGAAGAGCAGCGACTTGAGCGCAGGCATGCTGCAGTTGAGCACCGCGGCGATCTGCGCATATTCCATCCCCTCGTATTTATGCATCAGCACTGCCGCGAGCTGTTTGGGCGGCAACGAGTCGATGGCAGCCCGTACTTCCCGCGCGCGGTGCTCCTCCAATAGAACTTCGTCGGCGCGCGGAGTGCGATCCCACAGCTCGCGTTTGCGCGTATTCCGGATCTCCTGATCGAGCCGGACGTTGTTCAATTCCCGCCGGGCATCGCGGCGCCAGTTGAGCGCGATGTTCGTTGTAATGCGAAATAACCAAGTGGTGAACTTCGCGTCGGCTTGATATCGGTTGCGGAAGCGATACACGCGGATGAAGACGTCCTGCGCTAACTCTTCGGCGATCGCGCGATTGTGAACCAGCCGGTTCAGGTGATTCACAACACCGCTCCGGTGCCGCTCCAGCAACAGATCGAAGCTCGACACATCGCCTTGGGCGACGTCGAGCATCAACGCCGTATCGCGATCTAGAGCGTACTCCGACACCATGAACCTTTGAACGTCCCCAAAGGCCACACCGTTACGAGATCCGTTGTAAAAAACTCGTAAAGTGCTGGGGCGCTCAACAAATTATAAATCAAAACAGCCAGCGAACGGTGGTTCAGTTAACCTCGGTCAGGCTTCTGGTGTTCCGGAAATACGGCGTATCCGGAGGGCGGCGGAAACAACGAATGCAGAAGGTTCAGGCGCTTGCGCAGATGCCGGCTGGGCAGCTGCCGCGGGCCGGTTTCCACGTCGATGTCGCAGCAAATTCCATGCAAATACAGAGTCAGCGTGTCAATGAACGATTGTTGGGCGTATTCACGAAACAGCTTGGTCTCTTTGCGGACGTTGGTTTGGCGCCGCAGCAAACCCTGCTTCCGATGCCAGCTTTCTTCATCCACCTCGCCGTGCACGCCCGCATTCAGCTCTTCGCGCAGCAGAGTGCAGTACTGAATCTGCGTCTCTTGGGTCCACAAACTGCCGGCCAGCGCCGCCAGCACGTGATAGAAGCGGTAGTGGTATTCGGAAACGTCCTGATCTTTGAGCGCGAACAAGAGCACTTCTTCGTTGTCGAGCTGCACCTGCGTTGCGAGCGATAACCGGCTTTGCGGCGGCTTTTCGGTGCAAACAAACTCGCCGCGATGCCCGTTGCCTTTTTCCTTGCCGTCCACGCGTTCCAGATACGGCACCAGCATGATGGAAACTTTGGGAAGCAGGCTGGAAATGGCTGGGGGCAGCGATGCAATCGGCTCTTCGAGGTACTCCTTGAGATCCTCTTCACTCAGCGGAACGGAGGCGCAGAAGTATGAGAAGGTGTTGCTGAGCGGAATCATCTCGCTGCGGAAACGCTCCGCAAACTGACCGACACTCAGTTTGGAAAGATCGGGTTGAGCGGCCATCTGGTGGGCTATCGACTCTATTGTACCGCATGGTCTTTGTCGCTCCGCTAAAAACCGCACTCCGGAGTGGCAAATGTGATGGCCGACCGTCGTCCCTATTCAAAGCGCAGCGCATGAATCGGATCGAGTTTTGCAGCGGTACGCGCCGGAATCGCCGAGAAGCCCAGATTCAGCGTCATGGCGACGGCAACGGCCAGACGAGCCGAGGCCTGATCGAAGACCCGCGGCTGATTTAACCAACGCGACAGCAACGTGGCGAGGACGGCGGCCGCGGCCATTCCGGCGATGCATCCGAGCAGGCTCAGCATGGCCGACTCAAAAGCCACTTGCCAGAAAATGTCGCGGCTGGTTGCTCCGAGCGCGCGCCGCGTGCCGATCTCGCGGGTACGCTCGCGGACGCCAATCCAGGCTATGGCCAGCACGCCCAGTCCCGAAACGGACAACGCACTGAAACCGATCCAGCGCACGAAAAACAGCAACTGGCCGGAGGCCGCGATCTGGGTATCCAGCAACTGCTTTTGGTTTTGTACCGAGAAATCCTCCGGCAATTTTCCGATGGTCCGATGCCGGCGCGATAAGACCGAGCGTGTCGCTGCGGCGGCTCGATCCATGTTCTCCCAGCCCTGAACCGCGAAAAGAATGCCGCTGTAGTAATCCACGTTTGCCAGGCGTCGCATGGCGGTACTCAACGGTATGTACACCTGATCGTCTTCATTGGCGGCGTCCAGGCTCTGGCCGCGTTCGCTCAGCACTCCCGTGACGACGAACGGCACGCGGTTAATTTGGATGCGCTTTCCCACGGGTGATCCGGTTCCAAACAGATTCTTCGCGGCACTCGATCCAAGCACCGCGACGCGTGCCACCCGCCGCAGATCCGCGGCGTTAAAAACAGAGCCCTCGCTCGCGCTCCAGTTCTTGATCGCCATGTAATCCGGCTCCACGCCGACGATCGGGCAGTTGGTTTTGGCGAGATCGCCGGCTTTTAGCGGAAAGCTGCGCGTGGAAAATGCCGAGCTGCGCTCGAACAACGGCACATCCTTCAGAATGGAAGCGTAATCGCCAGGAGTCAGCGTCGTCACAAGGGCACCCGTGCGCGCCCGTCCGCCAACGCTGCGGCTGGCGTTCGGCGTGACGATCAGAACATTCGTGCCCAGCCGCGCCAGTTGATCGGTCACTCTCTGGCGGCCGCCCAAGGCATAATTCATGGACGAAACGGCGCCCGCAACTCCGAGAGCGGCGCTGAGAATCGCAAGCCCGGAACGCAGAGGAAAGCGCCGCAAACCGGAGAGCGAACGGAGGGCGATGGCCAACCATCGAGCCGGCATACTCGTCTCCCTCTAAGCTCGCAGCGCTTCGATCGGATCCACCCGCGACGCGCGCCACGCCGGGTAGATTCCAAACAGAAGCCCAATTGCCGCCGCCAGTGCGAGCGATTGCGCCACGCTTTGAAACGAAAAGATCAGCGGCAGCTTTTGATAGGCCGCCAGCGCGTTTGCGCCGCCCAATCCCAGTGCGATTCCGAACGCGCCGCCCGCGACAGAAACTAGCGCCGCCTCCGCCAGAAATTGGAACACGATGTCGGCCCGCCCCGCGCCCACCGATCGCCGGACGCCGATCTCTTTCCGGCGCTCGGAAACACCGATCAGCGCCAAACTCATAATCACCACGCCGCCGATCAGCATCGCGAGCCAGGCCACGCCCCGGAGAATTCGCGAGAGCGTGGACGCCACGTTCGTCATCTGCTTCATCACGGCGGCAGGATTCGTGATGGTGAAATCGTCGAGGGCCGTGGCCGCCAGATGGTGCCGCTCGCGCAGGAGCGTTGTGATCTGCTGAACCGCGCGATCGGCATCGGAGGGGTCGCGCAGTTGAGCGATGACCATGGTCAGGAAATCGCGGTTGAAGAGGCGCTTCGAGGCCGTCGTGACCGGAATCAGTACCAGATTGTCCAGGCTGCCTCCGGCGGGTCCGGCGCCACGCGAAGCGAGCGTGCCGATCACCGCAAAAGGCACTCCTCCGATGCGGATGGTTTTTTGAAGCGGCGTCTCTTCACCGAACAAATTCTTGCGAGCTTCCGATCCGAGTACGGCAACTCGAGCCAGCGATTGCTCCTGTTCCACGCTCCAGAAGGCGCCCTGCTCCACTGCATCGCCTCGCAACTCCAGCCAATTCGCCGAGACTCCAAATACCGCCGGCGTGAGTTCCTGCGCGCGGTAGCTCACCTCCACATCGAAGGCGTTCTGCAACTGGCCCACTTGCTTGATTCCAGCGAGTTCCGCGGCGATGGCCTGCGCGTCGGAGAATTTCAAAACTGGTTCCACGTTGGCGAGTGAAACCATGCCGCGCGTGCGGCCGCCCCCCGGCCGGACGATCACCGTGTCGAAGGTGCCCAGCATGTTCTTTACCCGCTTCATAGTTTCTCGCCGCGTGTTTTCCCCGACCGAGTCCAACATCGCGAGCGATGCGATGCCCACCGCGATGCCCGACATCATAAAAAAGCTGCGCCGCCGAAAGCGGATCGTGCCGCGTAACGCCTGTGCGAATTCAGCGAGAGCTTTCATTCTCCGGATACCATTTGTCCGCCGCGCAGCAGGATTTCGCGTTGCGCATGCGCGGCGATTGTATTGTCGTGCGTGACCAGTAGAATGGTTCGGCCTTCGCGATGCAGCTCCTTGAGGATTGCCATGACCTCGCTGCCGGATGCCTCATCCAGGTTCCCGGTGGGCTCATCCGCCAGAATCAGCGCCGGATCGTTGATCAAGGCGCGCGCTAATGCCACTCGCTGCTGCTCGCCGCCGGAAAGCTCGGAGCTGTAGTGGCCGTATCTGCCGCTTAATCCCACGCGATCGAGCGCGGCGCGGGCTTTCTTGCGATCCACCCGGCCGTCGCGATAAATCATGGGAATTTCCACGTTCTCAAGCGCCGTGGTGCGCGCCAGGAGATTGAACGATTGAAAAACGAACCCGATGCGCCGATTGCGGATCCGCGCCAGTTCCCGGTCCGTGCTCGAGGAAATATCCTCGCCGGCCAGGCGGTAGGCGCCGGAAGTCGGCCGGTCCAGGCAGCCCAGGATATTCAGCAGCGAGGATTTTCCGGAACCGGAAGCGCCGCGAATCGTGACGAACTCGCCGGCGCGAATGCGAAACGAGACGCCGCGCAGCGCGTGCACTTCCGCCGCGCCCGCGCGTTGGTGCGTTTTTGAGAGCGCGTCCACTTCGATCATCGATTTTTCCTTCCGCGCGGCTTGGTCTCGATGGTCACGTTGGCGGTCATATCCGGCTTCAGCTCGCCCTGGCCTCCGCGAATCCTTATTCCCACTTCGTAATTCACAACGCCCGAGACAATCGTGGCCTTGGGCGCGATGCGTTCCACCGTTCCGCGAAACTCGCGCGTGGGATAAGTCTCGGTGGAAAAGACCACCGGGTTCAACGGCCGCACATTCGCAATGTCGGTTTCGTCCACCATGGCGATGAGCTCCAGCGCGTTGTCTTCGATGATGGTGACGAACGTGGGTGCGTTGAAAGAAGCAGCCACCGTCTCGCCTTGCAATGTGGAGACAGAAGCTACGGTGCCCGAGATCGGCGATCGAATGACGAGATATGGCAGATCGCTTTCCACTACTGCTAAATCGCTGCGCGACTTTTCGAGCCGCGCCCCGGCGCTTTTCCAGTCGTCTTCCAGATCGTCCGCCTGCTGGCGTGGGATGAGACGCTCCTCCAACAGCTTGCGCGTTCGCTGCAGTTCGCGTCCGATTTTGTCGAGCGCCGCACGATCCACCTCGATCTGCGCCCGCGCCTGTGCGATCCGGGCATCCAGGCCTCGCGATTCAATCTCGGCAATCACCGCGCCTTTTTCGATGTGCGATCCCACGG
>DATGIH010000525.1:0-15546 GCA_035295865.1 Bryobacteraceae bacterium | reverse complement strand
GGTTCGCTTCAACCACGGTTGCGCCCGACAGATGCAAAACCTGCTTATGGCCGTCCCAGCGCGTGATTTCGCGCCCGTCCAGTTCTTTGAAAAGCTGCTGCTCATCGGATGCAATCAGCTCGATGAGTTTGTTGTCGAGCGCTTCCTTTTCGGTAAACGCTTTCGCTTCGCGGACGGTTGCCTCAGCCAGTTGGCTGTTGCGTCCCCGGCGCGTGGTCATGCTGCGCAGCAACGCGGCGGCGTCATTCTCCACCTTCTTCCGCATCGTGTCTTCCATCTGCTGACCCATCAGGACAGGCGACGCTGCTCCGGTGTTGGTGCCGGGGGTCATGGCCGCGATATCGCCCGCTTCCAACAAAAAGAAGCCAGCCGATGCGGCACGCGCGCCGCTCGGGGTGACGTACGTAACCACCGGTACCGGCGACGCCTCCAGCTCCTCGATCAATTTGCGCGTCGCATCCAGCAATCCGCCCGGAGTGCTGAGCCGAACTAGCAGTATTTCCGCATGCTGCTCCCGCGCCTGCTCAATCGCGTGATTGACGATTTCGACCGTGATGGGATGTACCATCCCATCCACAGGCACCGCGAGCACCCGTGGCGCCGGCGCTTGGGCCGCAGCCGCAAAGGCTAGCGCGCAGGTCACCAAAAATGGAGCGGTACGCACAGCATCTTTATTATCCCGCTTTCGGCTGTAACAGACCTGTCACCTTGTGAAGCGTCCACTGTTGTACACTTGCGAGAGAATGGAAGAACTTAAGATCGAATCGAGTGCCGGGTCGCGTCCAGGCGTCCGCCTAGTTAAGCTGACTGGACCATTTGTACTTCAAGGCGTGTTCGAATTCCAGTCGATCACCCGCGCAGGGACCGATCCCGTAACGATCATCGATCTAACTGCCGTGCCGTTTATGGATTCCGCCGCCCTCGGCGCGGTTATGGGTTTGCACGTTTCGTGTCAAAGACAGCAGCGTAAATATGGATTGGTCGGCGCCTCCGGACGTTTACGGACGTTATTTGAAGTGGCGGGCGTGGCGGGAATTCTCTCGACGTTCCGGACCGTTGAGGAAGCCGAAGAAAAACTGGCCGCTTAGCCGACGTAGCGCAGGGCCAAGACCGTAATATCGTCCGCCTGCGGCTCGCCAATCGCAAATTCCGACACGCGCGCATGCAAACTCGCTACGAGTTGTTCGGCCGGTTCTGAGCAACGCTCCGCCAGAAGTTCTTCCAACCGTTCTTCTCCGAAAAATCCGTCGTTCTTATCGCGCGCCTCGGTCACGCCGTCTGTGTATAAAACCAGCGCCTCTCCCGGGGCAAGCTTGCTCGTATAAGTGTCGTAGGCGAACCCGTCCATGATTCCAACAATGGGTCCACTCTCATCGGATAACGGTTTGGGCTTGCCGTCTTTTCCAACTACGTACGGACGATTATGCCCGCCGTTCGCGAACTGCAACTCTCCGGTCTGGGTATCCAGAATTCCGTAGAACACTGTGGTGAACATCGCCGAATCGCTCTGCGCCGCCAGATTGCTGTTCATGTATGCAAGGCATTCACCCGGCGACGCGCGATGTTGCGCGAAGGCGCGCAGCAGCGTCCGGCTCACTGCCATAAAGAGCGCGGCCGGAACGCCTTTACCGCTCACATCGCCAATCACGAATCCGAGATGCTGCGGATCGAGCAAGAAGAAGTCGAAGAAATCCCCGCCAACTTCTTTGGCCGGTTGCATCGCAGCGTGCAGCTCAAAATCTTTGCGATCCGGGAAAGCCGGGAACTTGTGCGGCAAAATGGACTGCTGAATCTGAGTGGCATGCGCCAGCTCCTGCGCGCGCAGTTTCTCGGCTTGCTCTACTTCGATCAACCGCGCATGCTCGATGCGGATCGCAGCCATGTTGCCCATCACGGTGAGGAGGTTGAGATCTTCTGTAGTGAACTCTTGGATGAATCCGGGCGAATCGAGATAAATCAATCCGCTCACGCGATTCTCCGCTTGCAAAGGCACGGCCAACACGCTGCGGATCTGCTGCGCCACAATACTCTCGCTGGCCGCCAGGGCCTCATGCCGTAATGCATCGCGGACCAGCAGGGAACGGCGCTCTTTGAGCACCAGATCGCGCACTCGCGAGCTGATTCGGAATCCTGCGCCCTTGGACGCGCGGACCCGAAGCTCCTCGCCTTCTTCCAATGTCATCAAAACGCCTCGCGACGCCTTCACCGCTTCCACCGAAAGATCCAGGATCAGCTCGAACAGTTTTTCGAGGGGCATGTGGCCCACCAGTTCGCGTCCGGCGCGAATGAAGGCCTGCATGTGTCCGATGCCCTGCATCTCCTTTTCGTCGCTGAGCAATCCGTCGAGCGTGGCAGTCAGCGTGGTGCCACCGGCGGGGGTGGGCGGCTTCTCGATGAAGACTACCGTTTGCGGAGCGGGGGGTTTCGCGGGAGCGGCTGCAGGCTCCGTGAACACCAGAGTCAGTTGGCCGGCGTTGACGCGGTCGTTCGATTGCAGAACATGAGGAGCAGTAACCGGAGTTCCGTTGATCAGCGTGCCGTTGGTGCTTCCCAAATCCCGCAGCGTCCAGTTCGTTCCGGTTTTTTCAAAAACCAGATGCTCGCGCGAGAGCCCGCTCACTTCCGGATAACAGAGTTCATTGGCGAGCGTGCGGCCTAGCCCGTATTTGTCGCGCTCCAGGGTGACGGTTCGCGAAGTTCCGTCCGGCAGTTGGATCCGGAGTTCAGGCCGTCCGGTGGCTTGTGCGGCCGCTGTCATGCTTCTAGATTAAATGAAAAAGCTCCTAGACGTTTTGGTAACGCGCCTAGTACTGCTTTCGTGTTATTGCGCCCCGTCAATCGGGTAGCTAGAATCACAACATTGTGGCGATGAAACCGATGTTCTTACCCGGCGTGGAGCAGAATCCGCAGCCCGGGCCTTATCTCGACAGCATCCGGATGTTAAAAGACAGCGGCGCCGAATATCCGCAAATCTGGCACATGTTCGCGTTTCTGCCGCGCGCCACCGAGCATCTGGCGAAGTTTACGCAGGAAATCATGCGGGAAGAGGCGCCGCTTTCGCCGGGCATCCGGGAGTTGATCGCGGCTTACACGTCCTACCGCAATGATTGCCCTTTTTGACTGAAATCGCACGCCGCAGTTGCGGCGGAACTCTTGGGCAGCGAGGACTTGGTGTGGGGGGTCTTGAAAGACCTGGAAAGCTCGGCGCTGCCGGAAAAAGAAAAGGCGCTCTTCCGATTCGTTGACAAAGTCAACCATGATTCGCCCGCGATAACACCAGCCGACATGCAGCCCTTGTATGCAGCAGGCTGGACCGACGATGCCATCTACTTCGCTATTACCGTCTGCGCTCTCTTCAACTTCTACAACCGCTGGATCGATGCATCGGGCGTTCACGCGCTATCGGAAGAGGCTCACCGCGCGGGCGGCAAACGCAGCGCGCAACACGGGTATATCAGGAAGTAGCTGTGGGGCGGGCAATCCTGCCCGCCGACGCGTTTCTACGCGGCGCGCCGGCTCGAAAGCCGGCTGCAGCCAAAATTGGCTGCCCCACAATTACCGGCCGCTCGCGAAAATCTCCATCAGCTCCTGCGGCGGAACCACTTCCAGCTGCGCATAAGTACATTCGCCCGGTTGCTTATCGGTGCGCCACCTTCGGAATTGCGCCATGTGCCGGAACCGGTTCCCCTGCATGTGTTCATACGCAACTTCCAGCACCAGCTCAGGCCGCAACGGCTCCCACGACAAATCCTTCCCTTGGCTCCAGCGGCTTTGACCGCCTGGCATCCGATGCGGCTCTTCACCGGAGCCGTGCGCGGCCCAAGCTCGCCACGGGTGGTGCTCCAACGCGTCCTTGCGATAGGGCGCGAGAAATTCCACCAATTCAATCCGCTTCTGCAGCGTGAAGCTGGCGCACACGCCGACATGCTGCAGCGCGCCTGCGGCGTCAAAAAGGCCCAGCAGCAGGGACCCGACGGCTTTCCCGTCGCCCTTCTTGTGCCAGCGGAACCCCGCTACCACACAATCGCAATCGCGCTCATGCTTCACTTTGAGCATCACGCGCTGGCCTGGTTCATAACTTCCCGCAACCGGTTTGGCCATCACGCCATCCAAACCCGCGCCCTCAAATCGGCGGAACCAATCCTTTGCGACCGCAAGATCGCGGGTCGCGGGCGTAAGATGGATGGGCGGCGCAGCACTCCGCAGCACCGCTTCCAATCGACGGCGCCTAAGCTCGAAGGGCTCGCCGCACAAATTGCGGTCCCCTTCCGCGAGAAGATCGAAGAACACCATGGAGGCCGGAATCTCTTTGGAAAGCATCTTCACGCGCGAGGCAGCCGGATGCAGGCGAAGCTGCAACGCGTCGAAATCCAACCCTGCATCCCGTGCCAGCACAATCTCTCCATCCAGCACGGAACGCGCCGGCAACTGCGCGCGCAGCGGATCGATCAATTCGGGAAAATAGCGATTCAGCGGCTTCTCATCGCGGCTTTGGATCAGAATCTCGCCGCCATCGCGGAATACCAGCGCGCGAAACCCATCCCACTTCGGTTCGAAAATCCAGGAATCGCCGGGCGGCAGTTCGTCGATGCGCTTCGACAACATAGGCGGCACTGGCGGGTTAACAGGAAGATCCACGATCTCATGCTAACGCCTACCGGCCGGCCGATTTCGCCGCCCGCTCGTACTTGGCGAGCGTGGCTTCATTGGTGATGCGGGCGCGGCTGGGAGCCTCCCCGGCTTTCACCGGAGGCAGTTGCTCGATCGCCTTGCGTTCGGCATCGGCGGCTTCGCGATAACGGCGATTTTCCGCGTACGCCGCCGCCAGAAGTTCGTACAACTGAAACGGGTCACTGGAAGTGGACCGTCCCCGTTCCGCCAGCGCCAACGCTTCCTTCGGATTCCGCAGGCTTGGCACTTGGGTGAAAAGAAGATAGCCGGCCACGGCGCGCAACAGAGGAAATTTCGCATCCGGCGCACTCGCAAGTCCGCGAAACTCGTCCAGCCCGGCGCGCGCCGCCGCTTCTGCCTCCGCACGGCGATTCAGTTCCCACAAATCATCCGCCATCCGCATCCGTAGCTCCGCGCGGTAACCCTGATACTGCGCATTCGGTCCGGTCGCCAGGAGAACATCGTAATCGGCAATGCCTTTGGCGAAATTGTCCGCAGATTCACTCCAACGCTTGGCGTACGCATTGACGATCCCGGCAATACGCCGCAGGACAGCGAGCCGGTAGCGCACTTCGTGATCTTCCGGATTGGCCGCCACCAGCGGCAAGTAGACCTGTTCGGCAATACGCGCTTGTTCATCCGCCGCATCAAACTGGCTCAATTGTCCGTAAGCAAAAACCATATCGGTGCGGACTCTGGCAAGCAGAATTCGGAAGGAAGGATAATTTCGATTTGGTTCCCGCACGCGGCTCAAAACCTGCAGAGCTTGTTGTTCGTAATCCACCGTTCGTTGGGGCTGAAGCGCGGCGTAAATTTGCGCGCGGCGATCGAGCAGCTCGGCGAAGGAGTACGCGTAATTGGGATCCGAGGGTTGCGAATCGACGGCTCTTTTAAGAAATTGCTGCGCACGATCGAATTCGGCCCCGCTGACTCCGGACATTTTCACCCATCCGCCACGCTGCTGCCCTAAAGCGCCCAGCATGCTGTACGCCAGCCCGAGTTGATAAGCGTCGGCTAGAGAGGGCGGCGAGCCCGCGAGAGTCTCGAATCGTTCCACCGCTTGCCGCAGCCGGTCGAAGGCATCCTTGCCGCCGGAACGCAAATCCGTGGCCTGGGCGCGATGCAGCTCGATCAAAGTACGCAGGCGCACCGCGCCGGCATCGTTTCCCAGCGGGCTGAGTAGATCCAGACCTTCCTGATAGGTCGCGAGCGCTTTGCCTGTGTCACCCAGGTTCGTACGAAACATGTTTCCCTGGATGTCGCCCAGGCGCAAATAGCCATCCGCCAATTCCAATCGCAGCCCGCGATCGCTTTTCGCCTCGCGCGACAGGGTGTTCAAATACTCCGTAGCGCGGTTGGCCATTTCAGCGCGCACCCGGATGGAACCAGGTAAATTGCTGACGTCGTCGTACAGATCGAAAAGAACATAATGCGCCAGCCGGCGGACTTCGTCGAAACGGCGCTCGGCCACGCGTTTTTCGGTAATTGTTAATGCAATGCCTACGGCGATTCCGAGTAGCGTTAAGCCCGCAAGGGAAACGGTCAGTCGATGCCGCGAAATGAATTTTCCCATTCGATAGCGGTACGTTTGCGGACGTGCCAAAATCGGCCGGCTCGACAGGTAGAGCTTCAGATCCTCGGCCAGCCGTTCTGCGGATTGATAGCGCTGGCTGTGATCGTGCTGCAACGATTTATTCAGGATGGTCGTTAGATCGCCTTCCAGCGTTTGGCGCAAACGCGCCGGTGTCGTCGAACGCTGTTCGGCCGCCGCTTCCGAAAATTGTGTGGGACGCGTAGGCGTTGCCGGATGCAGCGCGCGTTCCAGCTCGGCTGCCGGAAAAGTCGCGGGTCCGCCGAACGGGCGATTCCCGGTGAGCAATTCATACAAAACCACTCCCAGCGAAAACACATCGCTGGCAACTGTCGCCGGTTCCCCCCGCAGAGTTTCGGGACTCGCGTAGGCCGGCGTCAAAAACAGATTGATGGTCGCGGTCTGTTCCCGGCCGGTTTCGGCATCGATCATTTTGGCGATGCCGAAATCCAGCAATTTCGGTTCGCCATCTTCCGCCACCAGGATGTTACTGGGTTTCAAATCCCGATGCACAACCAGGAACTGGTGCGCGGAATTTACCGCGGCGCAGACCTTCACCATTAGTTCCAGACGCTCCCGGATGTTGAGCCGATGCTGGTCGCAGTAGCGATCGAGCCGGATGCCGTCGACGTACTCCATCACAAGGTATGGCTCGCCGCGCGGGCTCATGCCGCCGTCGAGCAGGCGCGCGATATTCGGATGCTCCAGCCGTGCGAGCAACTGGCGTTCGCGCCGGAACCGGTCCAGCGAATCCGGCGCCGCAAGATACGGCGACAGGATCTTCAACGCCGCGCGCTGGTCATGTTGCCCATCGGCACGCTTGGCCAGCCAAACTTCTCCCATTCCCCCGCGCGCCAAGAGACTGATCGTCTCCCAGGCTCCGAATCGCCGGCCGGGTTCCGTGGTGTTCGCTTGCGCGTTGGCGGCGCGCTCTTCATCGTAGGACCGGAGGAGCCGCAAAACATCGGCGCGTAGCGCTTCGTCTCCGTTGCATTTTAGATCGAGAGCCGCGCGCCGGCTGTCTTCGTCGAGCGAACAAACCTCGTCGAAAATCTCCTGCAGCCGCTGCCAATGCTCCACCATGTTGCTCCGCTGGGGTGAGAACTATCGTACTGCCGCGTGGACCGGGACGCAAACGAGCAGGGGTGGCCCTCCACTTGCAGAAGGTGCGCGAGGAGGAACGCATGCGCGACTTTCTATTTCTGATTCTCTTCTTTATGTTGCTCGGTGTATGGGCGACGGCCTGGCTCGCTTTTCACGTCGCGGGCGGGCTCATCCACTTGCTTTTGATCGTAGCCGTAATATCGTTGCTCTTACACGTGTTCCGCGGCCGCCAGTCCGCGTAACGCAGCGCTGCGCGAGATCCGCGCCGCGTCAAATCTTCCGGATGCATGTAATCACTACCACGATATCCGCGGGAGATGGGCGGAGTCCGCCCAGAACCGCTCGATGGATTCTGCAATCGCCGCAAGCTTATCGATGTCGCTGGGCTTCGTAATGTAGCCGTTGGCGTGGCCGTCATACGCCGCGTGGATGTCTACGTCTTCGGCGGACGCGGAGAAAACAAGAACGGGAATTCTCCGCAACAACCGATGCTCTTTCAGGCGTTGCAGCACCTCAACTCCGCTCAATTTGGGCAGTTTCCAATCCAGCAGAATGATCTGAGGAAGCGCGGCGTCCTTCTCTTCGGCAAGCAGTATCTTTACTGCCTGTTCGCCATCCTCGACCACGGTTAAATCCCACTGGGTTAAATTTTGTCTGTAGCTGAAAGCTTTCCTGACGAGATAAGCATAGGCTGGGTTGTCTTCCACCAGCAGCAATCGAATAACGCGGGAATCTTTCATGTCGTCTCGCCTACACTTGATGGGCCAAAGCGGAGAGCCGGGTTGAACGAGCGCGTTAGGCTCCCCTTGACCTTCTGGGTAACGTCGTGAGATGCTTAGAAGCAAATAGTATGGAGAAAAAGAAACCCGACCTTCCGCAAGGCACGCTGGATCTGTTAGTGCTTAAAACTCTCTCGCTGCGGCCGCTGCACGGATACGGGATCGGCCAACGCATCCGCCAGCTTGCGGATGAAATGCTGGCGGTGGAAGAAGGTACTCTATATCCTTCTCTCTACCGAATGGAGCAGCGCGGATGGATTAAGGCGAAATGGGGAATCAGCGACAACGGCCGCCGCGCCCGATTTTACGCGCTGACCGCTACCGGGAGAAAGCAACTCGAAGCGGAACAAGAGCATTGGGACTACATTTCATTGGCAGTCACCAAGATTCTGGGAGCGCAGTAGCATGTTCCGCACTTGGGTAAGCCGGATCAAGGGGCTGTTCTTAAGGGATCGAGTTCACGACGAAATCGAAGCTGAGCGCGAGTTTCACATCGCGATGCGCGCAGAAGAAATGCAGCGCGGCGGAATGGACCAGCGTGCCGCCGAGCGCGCGGCGCGGCGCAGTTTTGGGCCGGAACTTTCCTGGCACGAGATCGGGTTCGATGTTCGAGGTGGCGGTATTTTGGACGATGTCTGCAACGATCTGCGGCTCGCGCTGCGCGTTCTGAAGAAGACCCCATGGAGGACCGCGGCGCTCATTCTGACGTTGGTCTTGGCGATCGGCATTAATGTGGCCGTGTTCAGCGTGCTCAAAGAAGTGATTCTTGATCCGTTGCCGTTCCGGGATCCATCGCAGCTGGTCGTGCTTCATCAGGTGAGCGAGGGTCACAGCGAGGGAGTCAGTTATCCGAATTTTGAGGACTTCCGGGCGGGAAATAATTCCTTCGAAGCTTTGGCCGTGTTTGCGTTGGATCAAGCGACTCTGACGAAGCCTGGGGGCGTTGCGCGGCGGGTTTCCGGAGCCGTGGTTTCGGCGAACCTATTCAAAGTTCTCGACGTGAAGCCGATTCGTGGCAGTTTGTTCACGGAAGCCGAAGATGCACCTCACAGCGAAAAAACATCACTGATCAGCGATCGCTTGTGGAGGTCCGAATATGGGGGCAGGGAAGACATCGTCGGCCGGTCACTGATCCTCGATGGCGTAGGTTACCGAATCCTTGGGGTGGTTGACGCGAAGCTCGCCTTTCCCGTGCAGAAAGACCCGGTGGACTATTGGGTCACAGTGGCGGGTGACGCGGAACCCAGCCCCTGGGGCGGGAGCATCCGGAGCAGCCGGGGATATCCGCGCTACGACGCGGCATTAGGCCGATTGAAACCGGGCGTCTCTGTTTCCAGAGCGCAGGCGCAGATGAATGTGATCGCCGCGGCCATCGAGAAACGGCACCCGCATGCCAATCTGCGCGAGGGCGTTCGTGTGAGCCTGGCAATCGATGACATCGTCGGAGGAATACGGCCGTTCTTTTGGACGCTCTACGCAGCAGTCTTTTGCGTTCTGGCGGTGGGTTGCGCCAATGTCGCGACTTTGCTCATGGCTCAAGCAGCGGCTCGTAACCGTGAATTTTCCTTGCGCGTAGCGTTAGGCGCGCGGCCGCTAAGGCTGGCACGCCAACTGTTGGTGGAAAGCCAAGCCATTGCGTGGCTCGGAGGTCTGGGCGGTGTAGCGGCGGCGTGGATGCTGGCTTCCTTATTGGTGAAACTTGCGCCTGCGGACACACCCAGAATCCACGAGGTCCGCATCGACGGCTGGATGTTGCTTTATACGCTCGCAATTTCCGTGCTCACCGGCTTATTGTTCGGGCTGGCGCCCGCCCTGCACGCGGCCCGTCAGGATTTTGGCGAAGCGTTGAGTGGTGGAATGCGTGTGCTCGGCAATAGAAAGCGCGCCCATTTTTTCCGCCCGAGCGCTCTCCTCATTTCGGCACAGGTCGCCTTTACCCTGATGCTCGGCTGTTCGGCGGCGCTGTTAATTGGAAGTTTCTGGCGCGTTCTTCACGTGCCGCGGGGTTTTGCAGCGAAGGATGTGCTCACCGCGTCCTTGGCGTTGCCGTCCGCGAGTTATCCGGAAAATTCGCCCAGAGTATCGCGTTACTATCAGGATCTGCTTGCGGAAGTACGACGCGTGCCGGGAGTGACGGCTGCCAGCGCAGCGCAGAGTCTTCCGCTGAGCGGAGCCAATAACAGCACCCGCTTCGAGTTGCCCGGCGGGGCATCCGGAAATAACGATTCCACCGATCTTCGATTCGTGGATCCGGATTACTTCCATACGCTGGAAATCCCATTGTTGGAAGGGAGAATCTTTTCAAGCCGGGACTCCGCCGGCCGAACGCCCGTGGTGATGATTAATCGCGCGTTCGCTCGGAGGTTCTTGGGCGGGCGCGATCCTCTGGGTACAGTGATTCGGCTGGGCTGGGGAGGCGAGGCGCCGAAAACGATTGTAGGAGTCGTAGGAGACGTTCTTCACGGCGCTCTAAGTTCTGAAGCGCAGCCTGAAACCTATGTTCCGATCGCTCAATTTTCGGTAAGCAACATGGCGCTGGTCATTCGCATGGCTCCGGGCGCGCAAGGCGTTGAACAAATGCTGATGGAAACCATCCGGCGAAGAGATCCAGCGGTGCCGGCAGACAAAGTACGAACGCTGGAAGATTATTTGTTGATCTCCGCGGCCCCGCAGCGTTTTCTGATGTGGATCTTTGCCGTACTCGCGATCGGCGCTCTGTTGCTCGCGGCGCTCGGGCTTTTTGGCGTCCTGAGCTACTCGACGAATCTGCGGCGGCGTGAATTCGGCATCCGGCTAGCACTCGGATCCAGTGCGAGTGAGATAGCGGGAATGGTATTAAAAGAAGGCCTCGCTCTGTCAGCGCTCGGAATAACAGTGGGGCTTGCACTCACAGTTGTGACGAGCCGGCTTTTGCAATCCTGGCTTTATCAAACGAGTCCCCTCGATCCGCGCGGAATCGGTACGGCTATTTGCGTGCTCTTGCTGGCCACGGTCCTTGCATGCTGGCTGCCAGTCAAGCGCGCTATAACGGTGGATCCCTCGATGTCGCTTCGCGAGGAATAGATGCACGCTGCATCATTATTCCACGGATTTGCTGTCGCCAGAAACTTAGCAGTCCCGCTCGCCGGAGCCAGATGACTCAATGATCTCCTTGGCAATTTCATCCAGGGGTCGCAATCGATTCCCGGATGAAGCCCTGCGTAACGCGGAGGCGTCCTCCGACGGTACCACTCCGTTGGCTTGAATCCAATTCAGCACGCGCCAGGCGAGCTGAGTTTCCTGGGGAGTTGGCATAACCACACTCGCCTGACAAGTATGCCCTGGAATGCCTCTGGACGCTACCTATCTTTCGGACATACCCGATGAGCCCTCGGCGACGCGTTGCGGGAATCGCCGAACCAAGGCTCCGAACGGGGAATGTGTAACATCATCCTCACCCCGAACTGCCTTGGAATTCAGAGAATCTTCAGGAGTCATCGACATAATCAGTCCAAGAGTCTCGCCCGCTGTTGAAACAAAAATAGCGCTCCGGCGGTATATTCCATGCGTGTTCGTTTCGCACTTCCAGTTATCCTCGCGGCTAAACTTTGCTTGGCCCAGCAGCCATCAACCGATCCGGACCGGGACGTTACCATCAAAACGCTGGTCCCCAACATTCT
The DNA here is from genome assembly GCA_035295865.1 of Bryobacteraceae bacterium. Classification (GTDB taxonomy): domain Bacteria; phylum Acidobacteriota; class Terriglobia; order Bryobacterales; family Bryobacteraceae; genus Palsa-89. The sequence continues at coordinate 3,742 of DATGIH010000525.1, read as the reverse complement.
CCGCGACCAGAAATCGATTTGGTTGTTCCCCCGCAAATTGGACAAGCCCAGCGCTTTACTTCCCACCGCGGCTTTCCTCTTGATTGGCACCGCATTGGTAGTCGGCGCGGATCCGCCGGTCGCGCATTATTTTCGGAATACCACGGCATTCAACGGATTCAACCGCAGCATGCCGAGCACCGGTACTTCCGCAGCCATAGTGGCGGCGCCTTTCGCGCTCTACGGCGCCGGTATGTTACGCAAAGATTCTAAAATGACAAGCACCGCGTTGCTGGCCGGGGAGGCACTGGCCGATTCCGAAATCCTGACCGAGATTTTGAAGCCCGCCGTGTCGCGCCGGCGGCCGAGTTCGCTCGCGCCCGGTGGAAATTTCGCCGACACCTTCGCGGAGGGCGGCAACCGGTTCTCGTCCTCGCGGAACAGCTTTCCTTCCGGACACGCCATCACGGCCTTTGCGGTGGCCACCGTGGTGTCCCGGCGATATGGAAAACAGCACCGCTGGGTTCCGATCGTCGCCTATGGTGCGTCGGCAGCGATTGGACTTTCCCGATTGACTCGTTCGGCCCACTACACCTCCGATGTTTTCGTAGGCGCCTTCTTAGGATATTCGATCAGTCGATTTGCGGTGCTCCGCGACTGACGCTGATTGGCCGCTCTAAACGCTTCCAGAAGTTTCGCGTCTATCGCATTTAAAGGCCGGATCACGAACTGGCGCGTGCGTTGCTGCGTCCTGATTGACCGCCCTGCTTAGTTGGCGTGGCAATTAAATCGGCTCGCGGGGGGTCTCAAACAGCTTGCGTTTCAGATCGGGCGCCAGAATCCTGGAGAAGCCGGCTTATCATTCCTGATCGGCCGCAGCGTGGTGGCGCTACCTCAGGTTATCGGCATCGAACACGATTGGCGTCGAGAGACCGTTGCTGATAGCTCCCAATTCGATTTGCACGGTCGTAGCGTCGCTCGGTGTCGTGTACTGAAAAACGAACGTCTGAAATCCTTGCGTGCTGTCTTCCTGGAAATACGGAAAAGTTGTCGAAGGTGTCGACGCAGGCTGACCCTTCGAGTTCAGGTAATGGATCACCGCATAAACCTGAGGCCGAGTAGAAGCGTTTCCTGACGGATTAGGATCTCCGGTCCAGGCAAATCGCAAGTTGGCTGTCGTTGTGTAGCTGGTTCCGGGCGTGACTGAGATCGGATCGCTCGTGGCGCTGATGCGCGACGTATTAGTAGCAGTGAGCCGCAAACAATAACTGCCGCGTGAAGGCACTTGCGGCTGGTTGCTCTCCTGCGGCAGGTAGTACACAGACGCCGAGCCGTTTCCCGACACTGCCCAATGCGTCGGGATTCCGTTCGAATCCACGTCATCCTCGAACGACCCGTTTCGAATGCCGATCAGGTGGAAACCGCCCCAGTCGAGAATTTCTTTCTGGACGGGATTGTAGACATAGTTCAAACCTCTGCGTTTCACCGGATCCGCTAAAGTTGGATCCGAATCTTCGGAGTCCGTGAAACTCGTCCAGCGCCAAAAAGAGCCACCTTCGATCCCATACTTTTCCATGAGCGTGGCGAGGCTCTCCATGGTCCACTCTGTTTTCCACGCGGGATCCACCGGTGTGTTATTCCCCATTTCGGTCGCGATCACGCGAGCCCCGCTTCCTGCCCCGATGATCCCGTACATAGCCTGGATCGTCTGTTCGGCCCACGAGTGCTGATCGAGATTCGTGCAGGGTATCGCATTCATTACTGTTGAGCAGCGAGTGTGCTCGTAAAACGAGAGGGCGTATGTTCGCTGGCTGGAGGCTATTCCAACCTGGTCGAACATAATCTTCAGAGTCGAAACAGGATTCCAGAAATGGCCGCCAGTGGCGCAGTTGGGGCAACTGTTCGATGACATGCTGTCAATGAGGTAGTTTCCTGCAATTGCCTCGGCCGATAGTTTCTGAGCGGGAATACCGAGCGACTCCAGGTAACCCATCGCCCACTCGATGTATTGAGTCTGCACCGTTCCGGGCCCGTCCCACAACGCCGCCTCCGCCGGCGTGCCGCACTTGTCCGGCGGCCCGCTGGCAGTGCTCGGGACCAGCAGCGGTGTTCCGTCGAGAGTAATGACATCGAGTGCCGAGTGATTTCCTATCGCTCCGGCAATTGCTCCAAGCCACGTTGTCGAATTCGCCGGCGGCTGTTCCTCCATGTGGGTGTTGACCAGGCCGAGGCGGATTCGCATCCCTTTACTCTGTGCCAAATCGAAAAGTGCCTTAAGGTTGGTCAGTTCCATCGATGTGGGGTGGGGCCAATTCAGGCCCAAAGCCGGATTTTCAGAACATTCGGGTGGCACGAACGGCATGTCTGCCGTGTCGGTAGCTTTGGAGGTGCGCACGGCAAACGTAATGGCGTTCAAGCCCATCGCCTTCATTCTGTCCAGTTGCAGGGATACATCCTGCGCGACGGTACTTCCAATTGCCACCGCGAAATCGTTCCAGCTATGCAGTGTCTGGCCGGGGTAGTAGCCGCCGCTTGCGCCGCGATCTTCAAACTGAGTCCAGAGTCCTGGCCCGCGCGAGCGAAAGCGTCCCAAAGGCGAAGCGGCTGGAGCGGGCGGGCTGACGGCCACGGTCGCGGTGCCCGCAACGGTTGGGTCCGCGGCGTTCACGGCCGCTACGAAAAAGAGCTGAGTGCTCGATATGCTGACAGGAGCCGTGTACAAGCCACTGGAAGAGATGGTGCCGACAGTGGAATCCCCGCCCGTCATGCCGTTCACGCTCCATGTCACTGACGGATTACTGGCTCCGGAAACCGCGGCCGTGAACTGCTGAGTTGCGCCAGCAGATAGGACAGCCGAGATCGGAGAGACGGAAACGCGAACGCCAGAGAGCGAGCCCGACTGAACCGAAGTGACGATGGTGTTGGAGATGGCGCCGTCAGTGCTCAGCACAAGACTCACGTCATTTCCGTTGGGCACGTTCCGCGGAACTTGCGCGTTTACCTGGTATAACCCCGCCAAACCGGGAGTCAAACCTGAAAATGATACTTTCGCTGCGACGCCGCCGATCATTGGTACCACTGTCGAGAGTGTGTGCGAAAGGGGCTTTGACAGTGCGGCGGCTCCGGTCAAAGGGGGATTGGTCACAGGGCCGAGGCCAACTCCAAAAATCGTCAGATACTCACCCACGGCCGCTGGATTGGCGCCGCTTACAAGACTGCCGTCAACCGCGTGTACGACCGCGAGAATTCCCGGAGCACTGGTCGCGAGCGCTACCGTGGCGAGATTGGATGGAAGCCCGTTCACAATAACCTGCACGGTCAAATACGATGCGCCGCTGGCTTCCCACGGCACTTGGGCGTTGACCTGGCTCGAATCGACGTAGTAAACAGGTGCGAATACGCTGTTGATCAGCACCCGCGTCCCCCCAATGCTGGTTGGAAGCGGTATGCTAGCCGCAGAAACGCCCCCCGCATCAGTGCCCGGCGATGAATTGAAGTTCGCTCCGTAGATCGAGATGATCGTGCCCGGAGCAAGTGGAGCCGGCGGAAGCGGGGCTCCCGCCGCGTTGACAATCCCGTTCGTAAGGATTCGGGGGACGGGCTGGGCGGCGAACATGCCTGTTGGACCTCCGGAACAGGCGATCAGCAGCAGAAGCCAGGGTGCACTAAAGAAGCATCGTGGACCCATCACTCATTCCCGTGTTGCGTTGAGGTGCTAAAACGTTTAGAAACCCCGAAAGTGTAGCATACACCGCCGCGCGAT
>DATGIH010000524.1:0-25520 GCA_035295865.1 Bryobacteraceae bacterium | reverse complement strand
GTCCGGAGACCCACGCGGTGGCAGTAACCAAAAGTTGGGAATCTAAGGTTCTCGCTGTCGGAACCGAGCCAGGCGCCGCGGCCCGAATCGGGTTGCGCCAATTTGCCTGGCTCGCCGCGTCGTCTTTGCTCGTGTCCATTGGCCTCGCGCTCGTCTACATGGCCAAAACCCACAGTTTTCCCGATCTCTCCTCGCGGATCGCACGCGGCGAATTGCTGGACCTGAACGCCGTCAGCAAGCCCGAGCAATTGCTGCCCTTTCTCCAAATCTTCCCGAACGAATCCGAGCGGACTGCGGCGGCAACCAAGATTTTCGATTTCCTCACTACTCACCGGCCCATCAAGAACGTCGGCGCCCTGGCCCGCCTACGCGTCAATAAATCGGAAATCGAAGAGCATCCGGAGTGGTCTGTTCTAGCGCGCCAGCAAACCAAACCACGCCGCACGGAACTGCAAATCCCGCTACTGCCTCTCGCCAAAGTGAAGCCCGCTCTGCTTGTCCGCACGCCGCGCGAATACCAAACACAATTCCTGATCTGGACCGGCACGTACTTCGCCGGATTCTATATCGTGTTCCTGATCTGGCGCTGGAGCGCCTTCCGAGGCGATTTCGCAATTCTTCCGGCTATTCAACTGCTCACCGGATTTGGCTTAATTCTCGCCGTCAGCCTCCGCGATCCATTGCGCGACACGCTCGAGTTCAGCAAATGCGCCTGGGGAGTCGCGCTCGGATGCGTCATGCTACTGCTGCCGTCCCTACGCATCTTCAACTATCAGCGCTTTTCCAAATGGTGCTACACGCCTCTATTCGCGGCTTTTCTCTTGTTCCTTGGGCTGCTCCGCTTCGGCTCCGGACCCGGCGGCAATGATGCGAAAGTGAATCTCGGACCCTTCCAGCCGGTCGAAGCCATCAAAATCTTGCTCGTGTTCTTCCTGGCGGGATACTTTGCGCAAAATTGGGAGCGGCTGCGCGACCTGCGCGAGAAAAGGCTCGTCCCGCGCTCGCTGCGCTTCATCAATCTGCCGCGTTTCTCGCACGTGCTGCCCGTGATGTGTGCGGTGGTCTGCGCTCTTGGATTATTCTTCCTTTTGAAGGATCTCGGCCCTGCGCTAGTCACCGGATTTCTCTTCCTCGCCATGTTCTGGGCCGCGCGCGGCCGCGCCGGATTGGCTCTGCTCGGCATCGCGCTCCTGGTCGGCGGCGTCACCATCGGATATAAACTCGGCAAGCCCACAACAGTCGTGGAGCGCATCGAGATGTGGCTCTCGCCCTGGGACAACGACATTCATGGCGGCAATCAACTGGCGCATTCCTTGTGGGCATTTGCCACCGGCGGCACATTTGGCTCGGGACCCGGCTGGGGCGATCCCGCGATGATCCCAGCCGGCAACACGGATCTTGTGCTACCGGCAATCGGCGAAGAGTGGGGATTCGCCGGCGTGGCAGCCGTCCTTTTATTGCTTGGATTTCTGGTCCACCGGGCATTTCGAATCGGATTACGCGCGCCCAATGAATACGGCCTGTTCCTCGCACTTGGCCTTGGCGCTCTCATCGCTTTCGAGATGCTTCTCATTTCTGGAGGTGTGCTGGGCGCAATCCCGCTTTCCGGTGTCGTCTCGCCATTCTTGAGCGAAGGCAACACCGCGATGCTCGCCAATTTCCTGATCTTCGGGATTCTTCTCGCCATCTCAAATCACACTCGCACCGCCGCGGATCACGAACCGTTCCGCCGTCCCGTCCGTTCGCTCGAACGAGCGCTGGCCGTCTGCACCGTTGCGCTGCTCTGCCTGGCCGGTTATTACCAAATCGCGCACGACCGGGAATTTCTCGCCCGCGACACCAAGGTCTTCGAAGACGACGGTGTCAAGCGTCCGCAGCACAATCCGCGTCTGAACTCGCTCGCGCACGAAATCCATCGCGGGGACATTTTCGATCGTAATGGAGTCCTGCTCGCCACCAGCGATTGGTCCGAATTGGAACAGCGCCGCGCCGAATATGCAAAGCTCGGCGTCAACATCGATATCGCATGTTCGCGCCTCGACAACCGCCACTATCCTTTCGGACCCGCCACGGCCCACGTTCTCGGCGATTGGCGCACTGGCGAGAATTTCCACGCCACCAACGCGTCGCTGATCGAGCACGATTCGAACAGCAAGCTCCAGGGCTTCACCGATTACAGCGAGCTCGTCCCGCTGGTTCGCTACCGCCATCATCCGGGAAATCCGGACATCGTTCGCCTCATGGCGCGCGACCGCACGCTCAAAACATCGCTCGACATTCGCCTTCAACTTCAAGTGGACAAGCTCCTGCGCGATCGCCTCGCAAAAGCCCACAAGGATCACGGCGCGGCGGTTGTCATGGATCCGAAAACCGGCGACTTGCTCGCGCTCGTGAGCGAGCCCGAACCAATCGCGGGCGCAACCACGCCGGACCAGCTCTTGGATCGCGCCCGATACGCGCAGTATCCGCCCGGGTCCACGTTCAAGCTCGTCACCGCCATGGCCGCCCTTCGGCTCGACCCGAAACTCGCCGATCAAACCTTCAAGTGCCAGCGTCTCCCCGACGGCCGGGCCGGCGCGATCATCCCCGGCGTGCATAAACCAATCCGCGACGATGTCGGCGATTCCGCGCACGGCACGCTCTCCATGGAACGCGCCATCACGGTTTCCTGCAATGCCTATTTCGCGCAGCTCGGAGTTTTCTCCGTGGGACCGAAAGCCCTCAGCGAAACCGCGGGGCAACTCGAGATTCCCGCCGGAAGCGTCGCGGATCTCAAAGCCGCAATGCCGTTCGCTTCCTACGGCCAAGGCCCGGTGCTGGTGACGCCATTCAAAATGGCTCGCGTGGCCGCGACCATCGCCGCATCCGGCAACATGCCGCAGGGCCGCTGGGTGATCGATAGCAGCAATTCGCGAACAGCCGCGCCGCGTCCCATCGTCGCGCCCAATCTCGCGGATTTCCTGGCGCGAGCCATGCGATCCGTTGTCCTTGAGGGTACCGGACGCCGCGCAATGAAAGGGGAAACGATCAGCGTCGCCGGAAAAACCGGCACGGCGCAGCTCGATGAAGGCATGCCGCACTCCTGGTTCGCCGGATTCGCTCCGTACGATGGCGACCGCTCGAAAAGCATCGCCTTCGCGGTTGTCGTGGAACATGGCGGCTATGGCGGCACAACGGCTGCCCCCATCGCGCGCGCCATCGTAGACGCCGCAGCCGCGCTCGGTCTAGTGGGGAGCAATCCATGAGGATCTCCGAAATTATCGAGCGCTTCGGACGCGCCGTGTTTGAAGCCCCCTTCGGCGCTCTTACCGAAACCATTGGCGAGTCTCCCGAGGTGGCCGAAATCCGCATCGCGTTACTCGACCACGCAAGAAATAAAATCCAGCGCGCAGGCGGAAAATCTCTCTTCCCCTACAACCTCGTTCGGATTATCCTTCGCGCGTCCGGGCCGGACGCGGGCATCTTCGAACGCGATTTCTTTCGTAAGTTTTTCGAAGAAGAACTGCGCAAATGTCTCTCCAAGGAATCCTGCCGGTTTCCAGAAGATCTGCACGTCGCGGTCAAAGTCTCGGACGCCGATCAGCAAAACTGGGTCGAGATCGAAACTTTGGCTGAAGAAATCCCGGCCGTGGCGGAACCCGCGCGCGTCCGGCGCACCCCGCGCTTACTGGTAGTCGCCGGATCCGCCAACAAAGCCGAACTCCCGCTGCAAAAGGCCCGCACCAACATCGGACGCCTGGTGGACGTCTACAAATCAGAAGGCCTGTCGCGCCGCAACGATCTCGCGTTCGCCGAAGACAACGCCGTCAATCGCACTGTCTCGCGCGAACACGCCCACATCCTGTTCGAGAAGAAATCCGGTGAATATCGCCTGTTCAACGATCGCTGGTACAAACGTGGCGATAAGAAGGAATCGAACTGCGGCCTATGGATCGTGCGCGACGGGATGGGCCAGGAAGTCCATCGCGACACCCGCGGAACTAAGCTGCTCCCAGGCGACGAAATTCACCTGGGCAAAGCAATCCTGAAGTTCACGAAGTAGCGCACGCACTTTGGGTGCCGTGTTCGCGCTCATGCGAACACGTTTTCTTCACGACTTAAACCAACTCCAACGCCTGCTCAAAATCCGCCAACAAATCCCGCCAATCTTCGATCCCGATCGATATCCGCACCAGCCCATCCGTCACCCCAGCTTGTTCAAATTCCGCATCCGTGAATCCGGAGTGCGTCGTCGTCTTCGGATGGCACACCAGCGTCTCGGCGCTCCCCAGCGACACCGCGTTCCGCGCGATCCGCAAATTGCGCAAGAACTCGAACGCCGCCTTCTTCCCGCCCTTGAGATCCAACGAAAGCATCCCGCCTGGAAAATCGCACTGCTCATTCACAATCCGGATCTGCTCCGGATCTTTGAACAGCGTAGGATACAAAACCCGCGCCACTTTCGAATTGCGCGACAACCGCTCGGCGATCCGCTCCGCGTTCTTGCTCGACCGGTTCATTCGCAGCGCAACCGTTGGCAGCCGTCCATCCAGCATCCAGCATTCATCCGGCTGCAAAATATTTCCGAACAAACTGCGTTTGGAGCGCATTTGCCGGATCAGTCCCGGATCCGCCGCAATCGCTGCGCCGCCGATCATGTCGCTGAACCCCGAAAGATATTTGGTCGCCGAATACAGACAGATGTCCGCGCCCAACACCAGCGGATGCTGGAACGCGGGACCCATCAGGGTGTTATCCACCATCACCACCGGTTTCTTCGCTAACCCCTTCGCCGTCGTGGCTGCCTGCTTGATGCCCGTCATGATGATGGTCGGATTGGCCGGCGTTTCAATCAAAACCACCGCGAGATTCTTCGCGCCGCGAATCGCTTCATCGATTTCGTGTGACGCGCCCGCAGGCACCGGAATGCCCGTAATATCCAGCGTCGAAAGAAAATCCTGAATTAAATGCTGCGTCCCGCCATAAATCGGAACCGTGTAGACAATGCTCTCGCCCGGATGCACGAAGGTGAAAAGCGCCGTCATGATCGCGGCCATCCCGGAGTTGAAAACGATGGCCGCCTGTCCTCCGGTTTCCAGAGGGACCAGCTTGTCTTCCAACATCTCCGCATTCGGATGATTGAAGCGTGAGTAAACCAGATCGGGCTGCTCGTCGGCCGTTGGTTGCGCGCGGCCCGCCATGAGATCGAACGCACGCTCGGCCGCCTCGGGACTGGAAAAAACGTAGGTGGAACTTCGGAACACAGCAGGCCTGGCCGATCCCACGGAAAGACTGGGATCGAACCCTCGCGTCATCACCTGAGTATCCGGACGAAGAACGGAAGTATTTTTATCGGCCATGATTAAACTCCCCACTTCCGAGTTTAGCCCTTATTTTTTCGCAGACGTCTCGGTGTCTGACCCTAAATCGACCCAACTCGCGGCGTCGTTCGTACAATCGTCTACCTTGCAGTATTGAAAGCTCGTCACGGGATGCAATTCCCAAATCGAAGCGCGCCAACACGACGGGCCATGCCCAGCCAGTCCACAGTTGTCTTTTGTATTGTTGTGTTCGTTGTCAGCCATCAACTGGCCCAATACACGTACTTGCTTTCCAAGAATCTTCTTCAGCGCTTCGATGGTCCATTCAGGCGCAAAGTCCGCTCGATATTGCGGCGTCATCTCAACCACCACGGCGGTCTCTTTCACCGCAACCTTGTCCGCCGCAGTTTCCTTGGAAGGAGCGAGCACCGAAGCTGCTACGCTTTTGTCGAAGCCGATGCCGATATGGAAATCCGTGTCGTCGGGCGACGTCAGTTCGCAGTTGCTGCTCTCCGCCCCCTCCTGCTTCACGTAATACAAGTATCCGACCAGCCCGAATTCCTGACCTTCACCCATCTTCGCCAAATCGTCCTTGAAATCGAAGTGATTCGACTTGGTAAGGTCCTTCGGCGTTCTGTTATTGAGATCCTGATAATCCGCCGCGCTCGTGAATAGCTTCACGGGCGTCGAACCGCGCGCAGGTTCCTGATTCTTGAGGAAATTCAAGTAGCCGTCGTAGTTTCCCGATCCGCTGCAGCCCGTCGCATAAGCCGGATGGCAGCCCCGAAAGTTCTCAATCCCTTCCTCGCACTTCACCGCCGCATTTGGATCGCCCGTCACTCCGGTCGCGCCGTTTCGGCTCGGGGGTAAGTTCCCCACCGTCAGCGCCAGAGCCAAGGGCAGTGCACCAGCGGCGCCCAAGGCTGCGGTCGGGACCTTTTTACTCTTCCTTGCGGGCATCGGAGTCTCCGTTACCGTTCTTGCTGCCAGCCTGGATGCCTTTGCTCACCGCGTACGTGCTCGCGCTGATGCCCAACAGTGTTAAAACGTTCGCTGGAATCTCTGGAAACTTCGTCCCCTTCTGCTCCACCACCATCAGAAACAGACTCATCGCTATCACGAAGGTGAAAACCAGAAGCTGGAAACGCGACATGCTGGCTTTACCGTCCTCGCTCAGCAGGGTTTTCAAATCGATATTCCCACGGATGATCTCCACCAGAATCACCATCCCAAAAAGAAATACCAACACCAGCAGCGCATATCCTGTGGTCATCGCCAATCTGTCCGTTGCGGTTCCTGGCCCATACATTCCGATCAAAAATGCTACCACCAGGGATCCAATCACCATGAGTACTTGAGGCAGAATGGACCTGTCCTTATCGTCGCTTGCCTTCATCATTCTCTCCTTCATTTCGAGTTGGCTTGATTTTCCCGCGGCCTGTCAAAAGACCCCACGCACTTTGAACCTTCCCCCCGAGATAAATCGCCTGGCTTCCACCGACAATGCCTACTAAGGCCGCGGGAGCGTCGGGAAGCCGATCGGTGCTCGGATTGTGAATCGCCTGAATCAGGTAATACATCGCAGCGAGCAGTGTTGCCATCAACATCTGCGCTCGCGCCGGGCTGAATTCGGAAGGCGCATCACGGCGCCTCGGATCCTTCGATACCATCATGAGCCCGGAACAGCGGATGTCGCCCGCGATCAATTTGCAGCCGATAACAACCGCGAGGGCGGCAAGCAGAAAAATTGTTACCAATTGAGCCGCTTTCGCCAAATAAAGCACCGCGCACCTCCCGGATTGTGGGAGAAGTATACTGCATCGAATGCCTGGTTTCAATGGGAAATGCGTAAATTTACCGTGACTGTTCGCCGCGTTACGAAGCGTGCGGAATTGCGTCATTATGTTTCAAAGGAGCTAGCTCCAAATGATCGCGGATCTCAAATACGCAGCGAGAGTGTTACGCAAGAGCCCCGGCTTCACACTCATGGCAGTTGGAATGCTGGCGCTCGGAATCGGCGCCAACACCGCGATGTTCAGCATCCTCGACGCCTGGCTGATTGAGCCGCTGCATTTTCCGGATGCCGGCCGCTTGGCCATCGTCCTCAAAAGCGAACTATCCAATCCTCGCGAACCGAAGCTCTTCGACGGTTACCGTGATTGGGCAGCATGGGCCCGCGAGTCTCGCTCCTTCTCGAATCTCGCGGGCGTCTTCTGGCGAAGTTTCGAAGCGCGCGGCGCGGACGAAAACATCTTCGGTATGATCGTGACCGCAAATCTCTTCGACACCCTGGGAGTGAAGCCCGAACGCGGCCGAGCCTTCCGTGCGGACGATCTGAACGGCCCACCCGTCGCGGTGATTGGCCACGACTTTTGGCAGACGCACTTCCGTGGCGCACCGGATATTCTCGGCCGCCAAATCGAGCTCGCCTCCGCGACCTACCAGATCGTGGGCGTCATGCCGCAAGGCTTCGGTTTACGCATGATCGATCAGAATGCCGACACGCAATTCTACGCGCTGATCCAAAAGAATGAACCGGGCTACACCGGAGACGGCGGCGCGCCCCTCGCGGCGATCGGCAGATTGAAAGCAGGCGTGACGATCGCGGCGGCCCAAGCCGAACTCACGAGCATTCAGCGCGCGCAAGATCGTCTGCATCCGGACAATCCAAAAGGCTACGCCGTCCTGGTCTCCAATCTGCAAGCCGACAACACGCGCAATGTTCGCGCATCGATTTCTCTCTCTGCCGCCGCGCTCGGATTTATTCTGCTGATCGTTTGTGCCAACGTCGGCAGTCTTCTACTCGGACGAACGCTCCGCCGCAGCCGCGAGATGGCAATCCGCGCGGCTTTAGGATCCGGGCGCGGACGCATCGTCCGCCAGCTTTTGATCGAGGGTGCAGTCATCACGGCGATGGGCGCAGGGGCCGGAGTGTCTCTCGCATATGCCGCGATCCGTGTCTTCGCTAGCGTCAATCCATTCGGAAGGATGCCCCCGAACGCGATCGCTCTTGACTGGCGTGCACTCGCCTTCACATTGCTCGCTGGCCTGCTCAGTACATTACTCTTCGGATTGGCCCCCGCGCTCCAAGCCGCGCGCGTCGATCTGAATCTCGCAATGAAATCGGGCGGCCGAAACGCGGCCGGAAGCCCAAGTGCATCCCGCTGGCATGGATTCCTCGTCTCGGGACAAGTGGCGCTCTCGCTTGTCCTGGTAGTCGGCGCTGCGTTGATGACCGAGACGCTGATCAAACTGCAATCGCAGCCGCTCGGATTCCGGGTAAACAACATAACCGTGGCACGGGTGGGCGTCCCGAAAGAGCGGTCGAATGATCTACGCCAACGGCTATTGGACAAATTCAACAACACGCCCGGAGTGGAATCCGCCGCAATCAGCAACTTCACCCCGCTTGATAGCGCCACGGAACAACGCTTTGCCATCCAAGGCCAGCCAGCGTCAACAGAAGAAACCGCTCCCAAGGCGAGCACGCAGTCTGTTACACCCGAATATTTCCGCACGCTCGACGTCCCGCTCCTCGCCGGCCGCGCTTTCACGGAACAGGACAAGGAGGATTCCGACCCAGTCGTAATTCTCAATCGCACCGCGGCGGAACGCTGGTTCGGAGGGCGAAACGCACTAGGAGCGCACATCCAGCTTCATAACGACAAGACATGGCGCACCGTGGTGGGAATCGCCGGAGATACGCTTTACACTTTCTACAACACAGTAGATTGGCTCAACGGACCCCGCATCTTCCTGCCATCCCGCCAACTCGAAGACGAGCGTCTCTCGCCCGTCGCTCGCGAAATAATCTTGATCATCCGAGGCCGTCCCATGACCGCCGACACTGCTCGAGCAATCCTGAAATCCGCCGGCGCCGATTTGCGCCTGGGCCAATTCCGCCCTCTGTCGGATTTTGTCTCGGACGCCGTCCAGCAGCCGCGAATCCGTACCCGATTGCTTGCCTCGCTGGCAGTGATCTCTCTCCTGCTCGCCGCCATCGGAATTTACGGCGTGATGTCGCAATCGGTGACCCAGCGGACCCAGGAGATCGGAGTCCGGATGGCCCTCGGCGCGCAGCCTGGCGATCTGATTCGTGGAGTCGTCGCGGAGGGTGTCCGCCTGGCTCTAGCAGGAATCGCAATCGGCGTGATCGGCGCACTCGCGCTGACGCGAATCGTCGCCAATCTGCTTTACGGCGTGAAACCAACCGATCCGGCCACATTCTTCACCGCATCCATCGTGCTGCTCGCAGCCGCAATGCTCGCCGCCGCGCTGCCTGCCCGAACCGCGGCTCGCGTGGATCCAATGATCGCTTTGCGCCAGGATTGATTTCTATTCTGCCCGCAAAACATTCGCCGGATCGATCCGCGTCGCCCTCCACGCCGGAACGGATGTCGCAGCCAACGCCGTCGCCATCAGAATCGCAACCACGGCGGTGAACACCAGCGGATCCGCGGCAGCCGTTTCGAACAGCTCCGCTTCCAGCGCGCGCGTCCCCACGAACGCCGCGCCAATCCCCAGCACAGCGCCCACCAAAACCGGCCGCCTCGCAATCCCGATCACGAATCGGATCACGGTCGCGGGCGTGGCACCGAGCGCTCCGCGAATCCCAATCTCGCGCGCCCGGCGTGACACCGAATAAGAGACCACTGCGAAGATTCCCGTCACAGCCATCCCGAGCGCTAATCCCGCAAAAATTTCGAGCAGCAGCGCATGAAACCGTTCATCGGACGCGGAGTTCGCCACCACCGTCTTCATCGTTTCAATCGAAGTAACAGGCTGACCCGGATCGAACGCATGAATCCGCCTGCGCAGCGCCGTCGCGACCGAAAGTGGATCGCCCTGCGTCCGCAAAACCAGGTACGTATATTTCGCTCCGATCAAAGATTGCGTATAGGGGAGATACAGCTCTGCGTCCGCGCCCGTGCGCAGCGAGCGATGCTTGATGCTTTCCACCACGCCAATCACGGTCGCCCAATCTTCCGGCTTCGGATGATCCGACCGCGACACGCGCTTCCCCAGCGGATCTTGACCCGGCCAGTAATGCCGCGCCAGTTCGTCGCTGATCATCACCACTGGTTCCGATTTCGCCGTATCGCCCGCATTGAAATCGCGCCCGCGCAGCAGCCTCACACCCAGCGATGAAAAATATCCTGGACTGATCTCGCGCAGATAGATTCCGTAGTTATGCCAGTTTGCATCGGCCAGTCCTTCCACCGTTATGGATGACGTAATCATCAACCCGCCAAACGGCAGCACTGTCGAAACACCGGCTTGCATCACACCCGGAATCGATCGCGTTTCCTCCAGCAGGCGGCGGTAGTGATTCGCCTTCGCTTCTTTGGTAGCAAGCCCGGCAGGCGCCGAGACTTTCGCAACCAGCACGTGCTGCGGTTCAAATCCAAGATGCACTCGCATCAGCCGATCCAGCGTGTGCAGCATCACACCCGCGCCGATCAGCAGCAAAACGGAAAGCGCCACTTCAAACGCCAATAGCACGGATCGCGTGCGATTCGCTCCGCGTCCAGCCGAGACGCTGCGCCCCGTCGCGTGAATGCCCGCCGTCAAATCCTCACGCCACAAACTAACGCACGAAGGAATCGCACAAAGCGCCGTTGTCAGTAGAACCAGACCTGCGGCAGCCGCTAGAGCCCATCCGTTGATCGATATCGTGTCGAGCCCCGGAACCGGCAGCTTCCCAGCGAAAATTTTCCCGAGCAAGCGAAGGAAGGCAAAAGCGAGTCCCGCGCCCGCAATTCCGGCCGCAATTCCTAAAATCAACGTCTCCCACAGAAGTTGACCCGCCAACTGCACGCGATCCGCGCCCAGCGCCGCTCGAATCGCAAATTCGCGCTGCCGTTCGGACGCACGCGCCAACAACAAATTCGCCGCATTCGCGCAAGCGATCAACAACACCAACCCCACCGCGCCCCAAAGCATCAGTAACGCCCGTCTATATGGACCTGTGTACTCTTCGGTGAACGGACGAATGTGCGGATGAACGCCTTTCTCACGATCCGGATTGGCGGGCAAGGCCGGAGCGACCGCATCCAGCTCCTTCTGCGTTTGCGCCATCGACACGCCCGGCCTCAACCGTGCCATCGTGCTCACGAAAGTGTGCAACTCGCCGTGGACCGCCTGCTTCGGCTTAAAAGGAACCCAAGCCTGATGCGCAGCATTTGTAAAAACAAACTCCGGCCCCATCACGCCCACCACCGAGTAGCCTTTCGAATCGAGCAGAATCTGTTTTCCGACGATCCCTGCGTCAGCGTGAAAATGCTTGCGCCACAAACTATCGCTGATGACAACCGCCGGAGACGCCGAGGATTCGAATTCGCCCGGAAGAAACGTTCGCCCCAACGCCGGCTTCACACCCAGCGTTTCGAACAGACGCGGTCCCACTTCCAGAACAAAAATTGAATCCGTCTCATCCACTCCGTTGAGCACCAGATTCTGCCACCGCCACTCCACCGGCCGTTCCATCGAATGGATCCGATCGCTCAGAAACTGGATGTCATCCGGAATCGCGTTCGTGGATTCGCCCTTCGCATCCAGCATCTGGATTTCCATCAACCGGTCCAGCCCGCGAAAAGGAAACGGATGCAGCAGGACGCGATCCACGATGCTGAAGAGTGCCGTATTTGCGCCGATCCCCAGCGCCAAAACCGAAATGACAATGAGAGAAAACCCGCGGTTTTTCCTAAGGCTCCGCATGCAGCCAGTGTAACGTTGACGGGACCGAAGAACTACGTCGAACTAAGGAAGCAAGTACACCAAGAACAGAGTTTTGCCCGATTGGTCATAAACCGATTCCCGCCTAGTATTCAATTAAGCCGCTATGAATCAGGGATCTGTCACCGTCAAACCGTTCAAGACCCAGTACTCGGAGGGGGAAGCGGCCCAGGAACTGGGAGTGTCGCTCGAGGAGCTGCGCACCTTGATCCGCAGCCATATCGTTGAAACGGATGACGATCTCAACAACGTGCCGATGGCGAGCTTTCACCCGTCCGATCTTCTGGTGCTCAAGCTCCTTTTGAGTGCGAAAGCGAATCCCACAACTGAGGATTAAGCAGCGTCGGCGGACGCCGGCCCTCCAGCGCTTCTACCGCGTTGCGAGCCGCTAACATCGACATTTCGCGCCGCGTATCGATAGACGCGCTTGCGATGTGCGGCGCAAGTGTAACATTTGTTAGCCGCAGCAATCCCGGATGCACCTTCGGCTCGCTCTCGAATACATCAAGACCCGCGCCCGCGATCCAACGTTCCTCGAGCGCCTTCGCTACCGCGGCTTCATCCGCCACCGGACCGCGCGATGTGTTCACCAGAATTGCGGTCTTCTTCATCAGCTTCAGCTCCGGTTCGCCTATCAGCTTGCGCGTGGAATCGGAGAGCGGAACGTGCAAACTCACGAAATCGGACTCACGCAAAAGCTGTTCCTTCGAAACCAACTCAAGCCCTAACTCTTTGGTGATCGCCTCTGGCGCTCGCACCGGATCGTGATACAAAACGCGCATCGAAAATCCGCGCGCCCGCCGCGCCACCGCCTGCCCAATGCGTCCCATCCCGAGAATCCCGAGCGTCCGATGATGCACGTCATGTCCTACCAAAAGATCGATGGCCCACTTGCGCCACAACCCGGCGTGCAAATACTGATGCCCTTCCACAACCCGCCGAGCCGCAGCCAGCAACAGCGCGAATGCGAAATCGGCCGTCGTGTCGGTCAGGACATCCGGCGTGTTGCTTACCAGAATGCCCTTGCGCGTTGCGGCCGGAACGTCAATATTGTCGAAACCCACCGCCACATTCGCGATGATCTTTAGCCCGTCCAGCGTATCGATCACTTCCGGAGTAAATTTATTTGTGAGTTGCGCCAGAATCGCCTGCTTGCCGCGCAGCCTCGGCAGCAACTGCTCGTTCGGAAGGCCGTCATCCGTCTCTTCATAATCGATTTCGCAGTGTTCCTTCAGGTACGCAATTGCCTCCGGAAAAATCCGTTTGGTGACCAGAACGCTTGGTTTCATTGCTACCATTCTCTCTTATGGCGAAGCTTGGATTTCTTGGTCTCGGTCTGATGGGTTATCCCATGGCGCGCAATCTTCTGCGCGCCGGTCATCAAGTGGCGTTGTGGTCGAACACCGCAAGCAAAGCGAAGCAGCTCGCAAGCGAAGAAAAGGGCGCAGCGGTCTGCGATTCCCCAAAACAAGCCGCCGAGCAATCGGACTTCATCTTCTTATGCGTCGGCGATACCAAAATGTCTGAAGACGTCATCCTCGGCGCGAATGGCGTCATCGAGGGCGCCAAACCAGGCACTGTCGTAGCGGACGCCAGCACTATCTCGCCCTCCGCCAGCCGCGAAATCGGCAAAAAGCTCGCTGCCAAAAATATCCAGTTTCTGGATGTCCCCTGCACTGGATCCACGCCTGGCGCAACTGGCGGGACGTTGACCTTTATGATCGGCGGCGACGAATCCGTATTTTTCAAAACGAAGCCATTTTTGGAAAACATGGGTAAGCAGTTTTACTATTGCGGCGGCCCGGGAGCCGGGCTGGAAGCGAAACTCACGCAGAACCTGATTCTTTCCAACATCCTGCAAGCATTCAATGAAGGCATCGTGCTGAGCACCAAGGCCGGCGTCGACCCCGAACTCATGATCGAGATCCTCAACAACAGCGCCGCCAAGTCGGGATTGATCTCTTATAAGGCCCCCTTCATCTTCAAACGGGACTTCACCACCAACTTTTCCACAAAATGGATGCACAAGGACGTCGGACTCGCGCTCGACTCGGCCCAAGAGAAAGGCGTGCCGCTCCCCCTCACCAGCTTGACCCGCCAGATGTTTCAGGCTGCAATTTCAGAGGGTTACGGGGAACTTGATATGTGTTCCACCATACAGGTCTTGGAACATTGGGCAGGCGTTGAGGTCCACGGCAAATAAAAAATACAAAAAACAGTTGCGTTCCAGGAAATCATATATTAGTATTGGAAGTAAGCCGGGGAGGCAACTCCCACCAAAGCGAGACTAACCTCATAAAAAAGACCCCTGAAGCAATCCTCCCCGGCGCCCGCAAGGGTCCAACTCGCTAAGAGGATCAAGGGTCAACCAAGCAGCTTTCGCAGAATCAGATTCCACCGGTTGACGTTATAATGAGGCAGTTGAAGACTCTCACGATTCTTGGCTCAACCGGATCCATAGGCGTCAGCACCCTGGATGTCGTCGGCCGTCACCCGGATCAATACCGCGTTCATGCGCTGGTTGCCGGTCGCAATGTTGATCTACTAACCCAACAAATTCTGCGGTTTAAGCCCCGCGTCGTGGCAACGGCAACGGATGCTGATCGCCAGAGTCTAATAAGCAGGCTTAAGGATAGCTCGCTTGCTCACGACGAATGGCCCGAGTTGAAGTGGGGGGCAAAGGCACGCATTGAGGTCGCAACCGAGTGGGATGTGGATTTTGTCATGTCGGCCATCGTGGGCGTGGCGGGCCTTGAAGCTACGTACGAAGCTATTCTTCATGGCAAACGCGTAGGGCTAGCGAATAAGGAAGTGCTAGTAGCCAGCGGTAAGCTGGTAATCGAAGCCGCCCGAAAGTCCGGAACCGAATTGATTCCAGTGGATAGCGAACACAACGGCGCTCATCAA
This sequence comes from Bryobacteraceae bacterium, assembly GCA_035295865.1. GTDB lineage: Bacteria > Acidobacteriota > Terriglobia > Bryobacterales > Bryobacteraceae > Palsa-89. The sequence goes on along the minus strand of DATGIH010000524.1, from coordinate 10,578 downwards.
TGCCTGCGGGCCGGCCGCCGGTCCGAGGTGTCGCGCCTGATCCTGACAGCCTCCGGCGGACCCTTTCGCGAAACTCCCATCGAGAAACTGGCTCGTGTGACACCCGCCGAAGCGCTCAATCATCCAACCTGGAAAATGGGCCAGCGCATCACCATTGATTCCGCCACGCTCATGAACAAAGGCTTCGAAGTGATCGAGGCCTGTTGGTTATTTGACTTTTCAGCCGATGAAGTAGACGTGGTGGTGCATCCGCAATCGACCGTTCACGCCATGGTGGAATATTCCGATGGCAGCGTGATCGCGCAGATCTCGGCGACGGACATGCGCATGCCCATTCAATACGCGCTCACCTATCCGGAGCGAGAATCCGCGCCGGTGCCGCGGTTGGATTGGACGGAGCCACGCTCCTGGAACTTCAGCGCTCCGGATTTTGAAAAATTCCCCGCCCTTCGGCTGGCGTATCAAGCCCAGCGCCAAGGCGGATCCGCCACGTGCACGCTCAACGCGGCGGATGAAATCGCGGTGGAGGCCTTTCTCGCAGAAAAAATCAGCTTTCCGGACATTTCGGCGGTGGTCGAAGAGACGCTGGCACGAGTTCCGGCGCGAGAAGCCGCATCCGTTCAGGAAGTATTGGAGATCGATCAGTTGTCTCGCTCCATGGCGCGGCAGATTGTCGAAGAGCGATCACAAAACACCCATGAGGAGCGCGGACATCTGTCCGTCAGAGCATAGAAAATGCCTTTAGGAGTTCTGCACGATATCTGGTGGGCGCTGGTATTGATCGGGGTCATGATTTTGATCCACGAATTGGGCCACTACTGGGCCGCGCGATTCTTCGACGTCAAAGTAGACACCTTCAGCTTCGGATTCGGACCCCGGTTGTTTGGTTTTAAGAAAGGCGAAACGGATTTCCGCGTCGCGGCGATCTTCTTCGGCGGCTATGTCAAGATGGCAGGCCAGGAACCCGGCGAAGAGAGCGCCGGCGATCCGCGCGGATTTCTCGCGAAGCCGCGCTGGCAGCGTCTGATCATTTCGTTCGCCGGCCCCGCCATGAATCTGATTCTCGCGGTGGGAGTTCTCACGGGATTGTTCATGGTTCGCTATCCCAAGCTGCCTTCCTCGCCGTCGCCCGTGGTGAGCTATGTCATGCCCGATAGCGCGGCGGCCAAAGCCGGCGTCCAGGAAGGCGATCGCATCGTTCAAATCGACGGCACTGTGAATCCAACCTGGGAAGACATCGGGATGAAAGAAGTGGCCAGCGCCGGCCACGAGTTATCCGTTTGGCTGTTACGCAATGGCGAACGCAAGCATGTGACCGTAACTCCGGTTCTCGATCCGAAAAGTGGCACCGGTTTTGCGGGTTGGGGCGAGGAAAGCGATATCGAAGTCATCGGCGTTCCTCTGGATAAACCCGCCGCCAAGGCGGGATTGGAGCCCGGCGACATTATGATCAGCGTGAACGGCCAGCCAATCCGTTCCACCCCGAAGCTTCACGATGTGATCAACAATACGGGCGGCAAACCGGTGGTCGTCGTCTATTCGCGCAACGGCAAGCAAAACAGCGTGACCATCACTCCCGTGATGACCAGCATGGATGGCGCCGAAGCTCGCTGGATGATCGGTGTGAACCTTGGACCAAAAGTGCAGTTCGTCAGCCTGTCGTTCCCGGAAGCGTTGGTGGAATCCTTCCGCTACAACACCAAGAACGCCACGCTGATTTATCAATTCCTAAAAGGGATTGTCGAGCGGCGCATGTCGCCAAAATCGCTTGAGGGTCCTATCGGAATCGCGCGGCTCTCCGGCCAAGCGGCGCGCGAAGGCCCCACTGCTTACTTCGCCCTGACTGCGATGGTGAGCCTGAATCTCGCCATCTTTAATCTTCTGCCCATCCCAATTCTGGACGGCGGCGTCATTCTTCTGCTGCTGGTGGAAATGTTCATGCGCCGGGATCTGAGCCTGCGCGTGAAAGAAGCCGTCTTCAAACTGGGATTTGTTTTCTTGATGGCCGTCGTCGCATTCGTGCTCTACAACGACATCTCGAAACTGGCAGGCTAAGCGCGCCTACTTAGCGATTTCATTCGCCGTAACGAACACCGGTTCGATGTCTACCGGAATATCCGCGAGCCCATCCAACGCCTTTTGCATCGCGGGCCGGATTACGCCAAGCTCGTCGAGCATTCGTTTGGCACCCGCGTAGTCCCCCGTGGCTTCCAGGGTTAACAAATCGTGATCCAAGCTCTCAACCGTTGATTTGATCTTTTCGAAATTCACTTCGAATCGGCCGTCCGGACGCACCACCACTCCGCCTTTGTCCATCAGATAATTTACCTGCATCGCCATTCCCTTGCCGTGCGCATCGTTCAGACCGAATCTCAGACTTCGGAATGTAGAGGCTAAATAGGTCGTATATAATTTCCGAACGGCGCCATCGCTGCCTTCGATCAACTTGTGATCGTACAGATAATGCAGCATGAAGAGCCCGGTCACATCCGCCTTGGCTTCTTCAATCGCGCTGTACAGCTCTTTCAATTCCTGGCGCGGCGTGGTTTGGCGGCCGCCGATCGTAATCTGGTGCGGTCCGATGCCGTGACTCAACTCGTGCGCCAAAATGTGGGTGAAGAAAGAATCGAAACTCAGATCCATTTGCGCTTTCGTCGTCAGGACCCGCTTAGAAATCGGTGTCAGCGTACTGCGAAACTTTGCTTCCTGGACGTTCTTCAGCATCACGCGTTTGCTACCCTTTTGCGCGACCACGCGATCATCGTTCGGCAGGTTGTAGGCGGCCGTTTGTACTCCATGCTCGCCATCACCGGCCGCGAAAACCTCGTTCACTACCCGGATCGGCGCCTGGCTGCCGAGTTTCGGATTGCGATACTGCGGATTGATCGGTAGATTGTTTTCGATCTCCTGCAGGTGTCCGCCAAAAAACTTGAGCTTCTCGGTCTCCACATCATCGCGGAGATTTACGTAGGCCTCAAAGCCGGCTTTGTATCCGAAGACTTCATCGTTATACGTCTCATATGGACCGATGGTGATATCGATGGGCGCGTCCAGATCCATCCAGGCCAAGTCGCTCTCGTAGTAATCGTTTGAAAGAAACGCCGCGCCGCGCGACAACAGGAATTTCTTGAGCGAAGCGTTCTGAGTAAGACCGGCAGCTTCTTCCATCAACCGCGCGGCTTTCGCGAGATCGTTCTTGTATTCGATGCTGTACGGAATCGCCTTTAAGTGCCCGTTCGTATCGCGACGGATTACGCTGAAAAAGCCTTCGGCCAGTTCCCGGTCCGCTTTCGAAAGAGTCTTCACCCAAGCTTCGAACTCGGCGCGCGTCATGTTTTCCGGATAGAAGTTCGCACCCGACAATTTCCTGGGCGGGACATCGGGTAGAAATGCTGCGTGATCGTCGATATCGCCCCAGGGCGCTTTGTTGATCCAGAAATAGTGCAGCCGCGCTTTGCCGAGCGGCGTTTTGTCGGCCTTCAACTTTTCGTACAGAGCTTCGTTCCCGCTCCAAATCTGCTTGAGAAAAATCGCATTCAGAATCCGCGAGGCTTCAATCAATTTGACCAGCGCGACGCGATCTCCGGCCGAAAGTTTCGAAATATCGGCGCGCAGCTCGGTGGGTGCGAAGCGCGCGATCATCTTATCCAGCTGTGCAAGATCGGGCGAATTGGTAGCTGCGAGGCTTAGCATAGTGACTGCGTACACCACTCGTTTCATTTTCTTCAAAGACATGCTAGCACGACGGTTTCGCGCTATGATCTGATCTATGCGTGGAAACGACAAGGTTATTGAACACCTGGGAATAGCGCTCAAGGCCGAGCTTACGGCCATCAACCAGTATTTTTTGCATGCCAAAATGAACGAAAACTGGGGCTATTTCCGGCTCGCCCAGCATTATCGGAAAGAATCAATCGAGGAGATGGTGCACGCCGAAAAGCTGATGAACCGGATCCTGTTCCTGGATGGAACTCCGAACATGACCGACATCGGCCCCATTAAGATCGGCAAAAACGTCAAAGCCCAGTTGGATAACGATCTGGCACTGGAGCTCGACGCCGTCCATCACTTGAACGGCGCCATCCGGTACGCTACCGAAGTCGGCGATAATGCCTCGCGCGCTCTCTTTGAAGAAATCCTGAAGGATGAAGAAGAGCACGTCGATTATCTCGAGGGCCAGCTCCATGCAATCGGCGAAATCGGACTCGAGAATTATCTCGCGCAGCAGTTGCATAAGGGCGAGGAAGACGAGGGGTAACGCCTGATGTTCCGGCGCGAACTTCGCGGCGGCTTTTACTTAGCGCTTCTGGAAGAACGGCACGCGCCCGCGATCTTTGCGCTGGTGAATCGAGAGCGCACATACCTGCGCAAATGGCTGCCCTGGGTTGACCTGACCAACCAGGTGGATGACACACTCAAGTTCGTCAAAATGACACTGGCGCAATTCGCGAATACCGAAGGTTTGACGGCCGGTATCTGGCGCGGCGACGAATTTGCGGGAGTCATCGGAACGCATAAAATCGATTGGCTGAACCGAAGGGTGGAAATCGGCTACTGGCTGGGTTCAAAATTTCAAGGACGCGGAATCATGACCGAATCGTGCCGGCTTTTGCTGAATCACGCATTCCAGGAATGGGATTTGAATCGGGTGGAAATCCACTGCGCGCCGAGCAACAAGAAAAGCTGCGCCATCCCGAAGCGGCTTGGATTCGAGCTGGAAGGCGTTCTGCGCAAGTCCCAACGGATCAGCGGCAAATATCTCGATGCGAATATTTACGCCATGTTGGCGCGCGACTGGAAGAACGTGCCTAGATAGGCAGCATGTCAAGCGCAGCTTCGAGCTCGCTCTTGGTATGCAGATCGCCCGTTCGAGTGGTGGTTTCGATTCCTTTGCGATACATCCCGGCCGCATCTTCCACGCGGCCCAGTTTTTCCAGCGCCTGGCCGCCGTGGAAGTAAGCCGCTGCGTAATCCGGATTGTATTCGAGCAGCGCGCGATATTCCGCAACGGCCTGTTCCAGGTTTCCCTGATTGGCGTACTCCATCGCGAGACCGTAGCGCGCGAAGCTATCGCGAGGATTCTGGTCCAACATACTCTTGAGCACTTCCATTCGATTGGCGGGCATGTCTCTACGTGTTACTATACCGGGCGATGGCGTGTCCGTTTTTCTACCCGGTGGCGCGATTCGAGACCGACACCTGGGCGGTGCTTCCGCGGCTGCCATTGGGCGATCCTTATTCCGGGGAATGCCGCGCTTCGGATGCATCGTTTCAACCCGACGAAAACCACCTGCGGCAGGTCTGCAATCTCGGCTATGGGAGAAGCCGTTGCGATCGTTTCCCGGAAACATCGGCGAACGATGCCGTCCGCTTCAACCTGGGCCCGGAATCCGGCGAACTGATCCGCATCCAATTCGTGTTCGAGAAAGAGTGCTGGCCGAAAGAGCACGGCATCTTTGAATGGCGCGGATCTTCAGGAAATCTTACCGGCGAATCCGAGGATCACATTCTGCGCAGACAGGCGGCCGCGTTCGTCGAAAGCTATCTGCGAAGAAAGGGCTGAGCGTTCGTGGATTCCACCACACCGGGCCGCTTTGTGCGAGAGTCCGTTTCGGAATATTCCGAGTTTGCACTGCCCAACGACGCCAATACGCTGGGCAATGTTCTGGGCGGCAAGGTGATGCACCTGGTGGATATCGCTGCGGCTCTGGCGGCTGTGCGGCACTCGCGGTGTCCCGTGGTAACGGCGTCGGTGGATCACATGAATTTTCTACATCCCATCCACATTGGACAGCTCATCGTGCTGCAATCCAGCGTGAATCGCGTGTTCCGAACTTCGATGGAAGTTGGGGTGCGCGTCGAAGTGGAAAATCTGATCACGGGCGAAATCAAACACACGTCGTCGGCGTACTTGACATTCGTAGCGCTGGATAAGAACGGGCAGCGGGTCGCGATTCCATGCGTGATTCCGGAAACCGAGCAAGAGAAGCGGCGCTATGAAGAGGCTGGGGAACGGAGGGAGTATCGGTTGGCGATGCGGGAGAAAGCTTTGCAAAAGCGGCGCTAGTGCCCGTCTGACGCCTTGTACATGTATTTGATGTTGGGCTTGAAGATGAGTAGATTTGGCGCGCCTTCCCGATTAATTTTCAGGCAAGTTTTGTCGTACCACTCAATGATGCCTTCCAGCTTCTCGCCATCCTTCAGCACGAAGATCATCGGCGTCTTGGCCTGCATCTGCTTCATGTAGTAAAAATTTTCGGCGTTGGTCTGATCGGGCGGAGCCGACTTCTTCTGATGATTGCCGCGGCGGTCTCGTTGATCTTTAATTTCGTTCAAGGAAGGACGTATTAATTTCCGATTGACAGACTCCACGGCCGACTCCCTCATTCCAGATGATCCGCTCAGGTCCCGCACGCTTTTTTGGAAACTACTTGGGGCCTTTTGAAGGATTGCTCGATGCTCTAAGAATCATTGAACCATGAATACGCCGGCCGCTGCAACCTACGCGCTTGCAGTTACAGAATCGCGACCGCGAGGGAGCGCCAGTGTAGTGCGTCAAGCAGAATAACGACTAAAAAGGTAGCGCCTTATTTCTTCAGCGGCCCGCGGGGGCGGTTTTGCCGTCCACCATCCGCTCATTGATCGTCAGCTTTTCATGCATGTGTCGTCGCCAGCCCGCAGACGTCTTCACCCACGTGTCCCTGATATGCGACCCTTGCCACACCTGGTGATCCGTGCCATCGATCGTCTCGATATGCGTGCCGCCGATCAACCCCAGTACGATCGCTTCGGTACCTTTTAACTGCACATCGTAAAGCTGCAATCCGTTTCCGGTTCCGTTGTGTTCGTAATCGGGTCTCCAGAACACGGTCCAGCCCGCGGGAAGCGCCTGGCCCTTGGGATTCTGGCGGACGTAAACCGCGTTTTGCTGCTTTGTCCGCGGCTGCTGACCCACGACATGGGTGGTCCAGTCATCGGTGTCCATGCGCAACGCCGCCTCTGCATCCCCGCGCGCCAGCGCATCCAGCGCACTCTGATACGTCGCCACTATTGCCTTGATCGCGTCGTCCAGTTCCGCCGGCAACAACACCGACGGAAAAAACAGCAGCAAAGCCAACAATGATTTCGAGCAACTGCGCCGCATAGGAATTATTTTATTACTGGGGTCACTGGTATGTGCGTGGAGCAGAATGAGGAATCAAAGGAGCGCAGCTTGTGCCCGCTTGACCTTTTCGAGAATGTCCGACGCCTTGGCGGTCCATATGAAGGGCTTCGGCTCACGGTTGTGGTTGTCGATGTACTCTCCGATTGATTCCAGGAATTCCTTAACGATACGAAGACCCTCGGCGCAACTGCTTCTGCGTCAGGTCTCGGAAGAAGCGCTCGACCATATTCAGCCACGAGCAACTGGTGGGAGTGAAGTGCACGTGGAACCGGGTGACGTTTCAGCCAGCGCTTCACCAGCGCGACAAAAGGGGCTTGAAACCGTGTGCGCGCCAGATGCGGCGCACAGTCGCTTCGCTCGCTCCGGCCCGCTGCGCCATGGTTCGGGTGCTCCAGTGAGTGGCGTTCACGGGTTTGGTTGACGTGGTCAGCTTTATAATCCACGCGACCTTCCGGTCCGACACTGTACGAGTACGCCCCGGCCGCGGCGCGTCTCTCACCAGGGCTTCCCGGCCACCGTCCAGAAATCGATTCCGCCAGGGGCTGCGTTTTCCGGTTATGCCAAGCTCCGCTGCAATCCTCGATCCTGAAGACCGTCAGCCGCACGTAGAACGATGCGCGATCTCTCGACCAAACGAACAGGAAGCGACCGTCCTCGTGCCTGCTTTTCGAGCACTGCCCGATCTTCCGAACTGAGTTCGATCTTTCGTGCAACTTGCATTCGCTCGCCTCTCATTGTGAAAGACGAGTCGAGCTTTATAATCGTTACTATTTATGACGCACTACACTAGCACGCATCTACGGTCGTGGTAGCGCTCCCTTGCGGTCGCGGTTCGGTCAGGCGAAACGGCGCAGTTCCACTACTAAGGCATCCAGCGCAATGTTCTTTTGGATGTTTCTGCGCAGCAGCTCGCCGAGTTCGTCGAGCTTTTTCACGGCCGCGCGAATCCAATCGAACGACACCTGCGACGCCAGCGCTTTGATCTCGCGTTGAATATCCGCATTACGGATCTCGCCCGTGCCATTCGCCGCCAGCAGCACGTCTTCCAAAAGCACGTACAGAACATTCAGGAAGTAGTCGAGTTTCTCCTGCTTGCGATTCGACATGGCTTCGGCGTATTTCACCCAATCGGCGAAGGGCGCGCGTCCGGCGGCGGCTTGCAACAGCTTTAACATTGCCGCACGGCGCTCTTCGTACACTTCGAGATCCATTGAGAGCGCGAGTCCCGGGCTGCCGGCCGACAAAGCAATGCGGCGTTCGGCATCGGCGAGACCACGCTCCCGCGCGAAGGCTTGCATCTCCGCCAGAGTTAACGGGCCTAGATGGAAGAACACGGCGCGCGACCGAATTGTTGGCAGCAAGTCGTACGGATTCTCGGCGGTGAGCAGGATGATCAAATGCTCGGGCGGCTCTTCCAGCGTTTTCAGCAACGAATTGGCAGCTTGTTCGTTGGCGCGGTCAATGTGATCGATCAAAAAGACGCGCCGGCTTCCGTGCAATGGTTTGAACTGCGCAAGCTCCTTGAGCAGCCGCATCTGCTCGATGGTGATCTGGCGCAGCGGACCATCCGGCGGGAATGTGATGAAATCCGGATGCGAGGCAAACAGCAGCGGATCGTCGTTGCGTTTATCGGCCGGCCATTTTTCACGCTCGGCGATGAGTTCGAGATTCGGTTCCAGGCTGAGATCGTCCTGCTCGATTTTCGCGGCGTCGCCCAACACCACGGCGGCAAAGCGGCGGGCAAGAGTAGCTTTCCCCAATCCCTGCGCCCCATCCAACAGGATGGTTTGCGGGATGCGACCCCCGCGCGCCATGCCGGCGAGCACTTGCGCGGTGGCGGCGTTGCCATGGAAATTTACGAACATCCAAGCCCATGGTAGCTTACACATAAGGAGTTGGGACATGAAGAAACTCATTGCGCTGAGTTTTGCAATCACTTCGGTGATTTGGGCGCAGGCGCCCGCATCGAAGCAAGTGGAAGTGTTCGGCCAGAAGATTCACTATCTCGAAGCGGGCAGCGGTCCGAACGTAATTCTGTTGCATGGACTCGGCGCGGATTCGACGAATTGGGCCATGAACACTTCCGTGCTCGCGAAAAGTTTCCACGTGTTAGTGCCGGATCAAATCGGATTTGGCGAGTCTGACAAACCGCTGATCAATTACCGCGTTGGGACGCTGGTGGATTTTCTCGACGGGTTCTACAAACAAGTTGGCATCGGTAAAGCATCAATCGTCGGCAACTCTTTGGGAGGATGGGTGGCGATGGCGTTCACGCTGGCGCATCCGGAGAAAGTGGAGCGGCTGGTGCTGGTGGATTCCGCCGGTTATTCCTTCGAGAAATTAGGCACGGCCAAACCGTCGATCGAGACGCTGGATGGTTTAAATCCGTCGACAATCGCGGGCTGCAAAGCAGTGCTGGCGATGATTCTGGCGAACAAAAGCCTGGCGACTGATCAAGCGGCGGAGCATCTGCTGGCCACGCACATGAAGAACGGCGATGGCTATACCATTGAACGATTCATCGATTCCATCCAGCGCGGTCAAGACGTGGTGGATGGAAAGCTGGGCGCGATCCATGTGCCGACTTTGATTGTGTGGGGCGCGGATGACGCACTCACCTTACCGATCGGCGGAAAGATGCTGGCCAAGGAAATCGCGGGATCGGAATTAGTGATGTTGGATCATTGCGGACACGTCCCGCATTTCGAATGCGCGTCGCCGTTCAATGCGGCGCTGCTCAAGTTTCTAAATGCCGGGGGACAATCGACGGCCAGCCGGTAAAACGCCGTTACCGAACCGCGACCGCGAGGGAACGTAGCGCTTGTTTCTGCCGTGGTAGCGCTCCCTTGCGGTCGCGGTTCGGTAGGCGGTAGTCGCTAAAAGTATTTAGCGCACTACCCGGTAGGCATATCGCTGCAGCGTGCGATACAATCGGATTTCATGGCGATTGCGGTGCGCGCATGAGGCTGGGGATTGATTTTGGAACCACTCGTACCGTTGTGGCTGCGGTGGATCGTGGAAATTACCCCATCCTGCCGTTTGAGGATCCGGACGGCGCAAAAGTAGACTGGTTTCCTTCGCTCGTTGCGGTGCGAGCCGGGCAGCGCCTCTATGGATGGCAAGCTTGGGCCTGCCAGCAATATTCCAACTGGACCATCGTTCGCTCGTTGAAGCGAGTGCTGCAAGATGCAGGACCGAATACCATCCTGCAGCTCGGCGATCAACAAGTTCCCGTTCTCCAGGTGCTCAATGAAATGGCTGCTGCGGTGCGCGCCGCCCTGCCGCAAGAGCGGTTGGAAGTAGTGCTGGGCGTCCCGGCGAATGCCAACAGCAATCAGCGATTCCTCACCGTGGAAGCATTCCGCGCGGCGGGCTGCGATGTGATTGGGCTGCTGAACGAACCCTCCGCCGCT